>JAHEIS010000038.1 GCA_024639225.1 Actinomycetes bacterium
GATCCTTGATGCCGCCCGCGACCGCCTCGCGGCCGGTGTGCGGACAGTGCTCTTTCTCGACGAGATCCACCGCTTCAACAAGGCCCAGCAGGACGCCCTGCTCCCTGGGGTCGAGGAGGGCCTGATCACGTTGATCGGCGCGACCACCGAGAACCCCTGGTACGAGGTCAACGCCGCCCTCATCTCGCGTACGCGGGTCATGGTGCTCGAGCGCCTCGAGCACGATGCCCTCAGCGCGCTGCTGGACCGCGCCGTCGGCGCACCGAACGGCCTGGCCGGCAAGATCGTGCTCACCGCTGAGGGACGAAAGGAGATCATCGCCCGTTCGTCAGGCGATGCCCGGGGGGCGCTCAACCTGCTCGACGCGGCGAGCGCCGGGCTGGCCGCCGGCGGCGAGGTGACGGCGGAGATCGTGGCTCGTGCCGCCGGCGGACGGGGCACGGTCTATGACCGCGACGGCGACCAGCACTACAACTACATCTCGGCCTTCATCAAGAGCGTCCGCGCCAGCGACCCCGACGCGGCCCTCTACTACCTCGCCGCGATGCTCCAGGGTGGAGAGGACCCCAAGTACGTCGCCCGGCGCCTGATCGTGCTCGCCTCCGAGGACATCGGCAACGCCGACCCTCAGGGGCTCGTCATCGCCACCGCCTGCGCACGCGGGGTCGAGTTCGTCGGCATGCCTGAAGGCCGGATCATCCTCGCCCAGGCCACGACGTACCTCGCCCTCGCGCCGAAGTCGAACGCCTCCTACACAGCGATCGGGGCGGCCATGGCCCATCTCAACGAGCGGGGCGCTCGTCAACCACCCCACGCTCTGCGCGACGCGAGCTCGCGGAACAAGCGAAACCTCGGCCACGGCGACGGGTACCGGTACCCCCACGACGCGCCCGACGCCGTCCTCCCCGGATCGTTGATGCCGGAGGGGCTCGAGGATCTGCACTTCTACGATCCCAACGACCGCGGCGTCGAGGGCGAGCGGGCGGCGCGGCTCGAGCGGCTTCGGCAGGTCGAGGAGCCGGGCGAGGACCCGCAGCCCTTCTGAGGCCCGGTCCCGGGTCCGCTCAGATGGGCGCCGTCCCGACACCGCGGAGCGGCCGCGCGGTGACGCCGTCGATCTCGATCGAGAAGGCGCTCTCGACCGCGATCTGCCGGAGCCCGGCGACGGCGAGGGCCTCAGCGATCTCCTCCCGGGTCAGACCGTGACCGTCGCCGTCGCCAGGATCCCGCTCCCAGTCCCAGTGGATGAAATGGCCGCCGGGGCGCAGGAGCGTGGCGAGGCGGCCGACGGTCGCCGGGTGGTCATCCACGAAGGCGAGCACCGACGACGCGATGATCAGGTCGTAGGAGGCGGGCGTCGCCGGTGGACTGGCGAGCGGGCGGACGTGGTCCCAGCCGCCGGCGGAGATCTTCTGCTGGAGCACCTCGAGCATCGCCGCAGAGGAGTCGACCGCGTCGATGGCCGGACACCGCTGCGCCAGCCGCTCGATGAGCAGACCGGTGCCACAGCCGAAGTCGAGAACACGGCTGTCCTCGAGTCGCCCCGGCCGCGCCCCGAGGGCCTCGGTCAGGGAGTGGAACGCGGCGGCGGCGTAGGCGCGCGGTCCAGGATCGGTGTCCCAGTCGGCGGCGACGTCGTCCCATGAGGGCTCTGCCTGCTCGGACGGCTGATCGTCGACAGGGACCACGCGACCATCATCGCACTGTCCGGTCGGTGACCGGCCTCCCCCCTACGATGCACGCGCCGGGAAGACTGACGAGTCGACGAGGGAGTCATCGCGCCCGACGCACCGCTGACAAACGAGGAGAAGGCCCGGGTCGCGCCCTACGTCACGACCACCGAGGGATCGGTCTTCGCCCTGGTGAACCTCCCTGAGGTCGTCAAGGCTGCCCTGTTCGCGCGCTACTCGCGCAGCCCGAAATCACTCCGGCGCCTGCTGATCGACGAGTTCCTCGATGACGACGCCGGGCCGGTCGCCCGCGCGCGTGAAGGTGAGGAGCGCGCGGTTCAGCTCTTCGAGCGGGTGTTCCTCGAGTACGGCGATGACTCCGTCGCCCAGCTCGGCGGCGCCCATGTCGCCGTCGAGGGCGCGTCGAACATCCTCACCAAGATCCTCCAGTGGGGGCGACTGGCCAGCTACCTGGAGCAGTCGACGCGCTACATCTCGTTCACCGACCGCCCCGGCGGGCGGTACCGGTATCACCGGCCCACAGCCCTCGCCGCGGACCCGGAGCTGGCCGCCGCCTACGCCGCGAGTCTTGATTCGGCGTTCGCGCGCTACGGCGAGCTGATCCCGCGGCTGATCGCCCACCTCGAAACGGCGCTGGAGCGGCCGAATAACATCGCCGACGCGGCGTGGACGCGAACCGTTCGGGCTCGCGCGCTCGACGGGCTCCGTGGCCTGCTCCCGGCCGCGACCACCGCCAACGTCGGCATCTTCGCCTCCGGTCAGGCCTACGAAGCGATGCTGGTGCGCATGCAGGCGCACCCCCTTCCGGAGGCCCGCGAGTGCGCCGCGGCCATGCTGCGCGAACTCCGGCACGTGATCCCCGACTTCCTGACACGGGTCGACCGACCGGATCGCGGCGAGGTCCACGCCGGCTACCTCGCTCGGCTGGAGCAGGACGCCGCCGCGGTTGCGCAGGAGATCCTGCCGCCTGCCGACGGAGGCGAGGACGGACCGGTCGTCCGGCTTGTGGACTTCGACCCCGATGGCGAGAGTCGGGTCCTGGCGCACGCGCTCTGGCCGGCGAGCGGACGGTCGGTTGGTGAGGTCCTGGATCACTGTCGCCGCATGGGCGGCGACGGCCGTGCCGCCGCAATCCGCCGGATCGTGGGCGAGCGGTCCAACCGCCGCCACCGGCCGGGCCGCGGCTTCGAGGCGACCACCTACACCTTCGAGGTCGTGTGTGACTACGGCGCCTATCGCGACCTCCAGCGCCACCGGATGCTCAGCCTGCAGGCGCAGAGCCTCTCGCCCGAGCTCGGTTGGGATCTCCCCGACGACGTGGCCGACGCGGGTCTCGCCGAGGGGTACTCCGCGGTGCAGGCCGCCAGCGCCGATCTCTACGCCCGCCTGGTCGGGAGCTTCCCCGCGGAGGCGCCCTATGCGGTGAGCCTCGCCCACCGTCTCCGCTTCACCATGGTGCTCAACGCCCGCGAGGCGATGCACCTGATCGAGCTGCGCAGCCAGCCCCAAGGGCACGTCTCATACCGGCGCGTCGCCCAGCAGATGCACCGCCTGATCGCCGAGCACGCCGGGCACCGCGCCATCGCCGACGCCATGATCTTCACCGACCACTCCGGTGACGGGGACGGCCGGCTCGCCGCGGAAACGCGGACCGAGAAGCGACGTACGTCCCCGGCGTGAGCTGGGACCTCCCGGCACCCGCCATGGTCGAGTAGCGTCTGCGGAGATGCCCGACCCGCAAAAGCGCGTGGGTGGCATGGCTCTCGCCAACGGCCTCCTCGTCCACGGCAGCAGCCATTGGGCCGCCGCCATCCGCGATCGTGATGACCGCCTCATCATCGCCTCGGGTCGCAAGCCGCGCTTGGTCCGAGGACCCCTCGGCCGCGTGCCCGTCGTGCGCGGCGTGCTCCGACTCGCGGAGGGGCTCGCCGTTCTGCCCACCGTGCGCCGCGCGCTGCCCGAGTCACGGTTCGCGTTCGAAGAAGGGTCGGCGTTCAAGGTGCTCGTCGGTTCGACGGCGCTCGCGGCGCTCGCTCGGCGTGGCTCCCGCTCAGTCGTGACCGGCGAGGCCGTCGGCGCGACGATCGGCCTCATGCCGATGCTGATCGCCCTGCGCGGCTCACGGGCGGCCGTCTGGCATCCCGTCGAGCACAAGAGCATCGCCGCATACGAAGCCGGTGGCCCCGAGGAGGTCGCCCGGGCGCAGGACCGCCCCAAGGAGCACCCGCGCTGCGGCAGCAATCTCGTCCTGCCGATGGTCCTGACGACCGGCGTCGTCAACGTCGTCCTCCGCGGCCTGGTCCCGCGCGCCGGCGCGCGCGCACGCCTGATCGGCGCCGGGCTGAGCATCGGCGCCGCGGTCGAGATGTTCGCCTTCGCCGACCGCCGGCCGGGCCATCCCCTGGCACGGGCGATCCACGGCGCCGGCCACGCCATCCAGGCCGGCTTCGTCACACGCGAACCCGACGAGCGCGACATGGTCGTGGGTCGGCGTGCAATGGAGGAGCTGCTCGAGGCGGAGGGGATCACCGCCGCACAATGAGCGTGGTCGCGCGCATCGTGGTGGACGCGGAGCCGGACGAGGCCTGGAGCCGCTGGAGCGACGTCTCCTGCTGGCCCGAGTGGAATCCTCGCTGCCTTGCCGCCCGCGCCGACGGCGTCGAGGCGGGCGACCAGATCGAACTGCAGCTGCGTCATCCACGCGGCCGCGATTTCTGGACCCGGCCGCGGGTGACGATCTCCGAGCCGGGACGCGAGTTCACGTGGCAGGCGCGGGGCCTCGGCATGCGCGCGTCGACCCAGGCGCTGTTCACGCGCGCCGACGACGGAACCGAGGTCCGGGTGACCGGCGATGCCCGGGGGCCGCTGGCCTTCACATGGAGGCTGCTCATCACCCAGAAGGTGGAGGGGCGACTCCTCAGCGATGCCCTCAACGCCTTCGCCGCCGATCTCGCCGGGGACGAGCCCTCGTGAGTCCACGCGCGCTCCTGCTCCTCATCCTCGCCGCTCTGTTGACGTGGCCGGCGCTCGGTCTCGCCCACATATCGGTCGTCCCCGCGACGGCGGACACGGGCGTGGAGACGCCTTTCGTTGTGCGAATCCCGAACGAGACCGGGGTCGCCATGACCACCGCCCGGGTCAGCTTCCCCAGTGGCATCCGGGTGACCGGTCCGCTCACGCCACCCGCCGGGTGGACCGTGAACTCCCTCGCCGGGCAGGGGACAGACCTCGGCGGCGGCGACTACGACGGCGAGCTGCCCTCCGGTGAGCAACTGGAGGTGACGATCCTCGCCACCCCACTGGTCCCGGGCGAGGCTGTCTGGCGGGTGGAGCAGACCTTCGCGGACGGCAGCAGGGTGCTCTGGACCGCAGACCCGGACCCGACGGCGTCCGAGGAACCCGGGCCCGGGGAACCGGGCCCTGCGTTCGCGACGACGATCAGCGGCGCGAGCCTCGAGCCCCCTCCAGCGGCCGCCACCCCGGACGCGCCCGAGCCCCCGCAGGCGCCGCCCGCCGATCCCGATACCGGCGATATCGAGATGGGTGCCGAACCGGACGATTCGGACATCGCGTCGTGGATCCTCGTGGTCGTCGGCGCGATCGCCCTGCTGGCCCTCGGGGCGGTCGGGTGGATGTGGTCCAACCGCCCGCTGGATCTCCCGCCGGACGAGGACTGACCCCGGGGCGGGCAGGAGGGACGCCCCGGCGCTGCGAATACCCTTCCGATGAGCCCCACCGCGCAGATCGCCCGCCTCGCCGGCGTCACCGCCGGGCTCTGGCTGCTGTGTCTGTTCGTGCCGGCTCTGGCAACCGGCCAGGCCGAACTCTTCGTCCGCGACGTGGCTGGCGAGAATGCGCGCGAGTTCACCGTCCGGGTGACGTCGCAGCGTCAGTCGCCGACCGTCTCGGTCCGGGTCGATTTCCCCCCCAACGTCCGCGCCTCGGGCTTTCCCGGCCCGCCGACCGACTGGGGCCTGCAGGAGATCACCACCGACGACGGCAGCGAGCGGATCACCGGGATGTTCGTGCGCGGTGGCGAGATCGAACGCGGGGAGTACACGGATTTCCAGGTGATCGCGCGCGTCGGAGGCCCCGGTGGCATCTGGAGGGTCGAGCAGACCTACAAGGATCGGGTGACCGAAGTCTGGGAAGGCGGCGCGACACTCGCGACGGCCGAGGGCGTGGCGGCGGGGATCGGACCGACCGAGCCCCCGCTACCCGTCGGCGAGTCGAGCCCGGAGCTGGTCGTCGTCGAGACCGGCGACGGTCGCAACAGCTTCCTCTTCTGGCTGGGCATACTCCTGCTGGCCGCCGCGGTCGGGGCTCTCGTGGTCGCGGCGTACGTCTGGTCGACGCAGCCCGGACGGGGCGGCCTGGACGAACCCGCCGCATGAGCCGACGCGGACAGGAGCGACTGCCGGCGGAGACCTTCCAGCTGCCGGTGGAGAAGATGCGCGCCGGCTACTACAGCGACGCCTACTTCAACTTCACGCGCGACGTCCTGGAGGGGGACGCCCAGGGGCCGCGCGTCCTGATGCAGGTCTTCCAGCGGGGCGCGGCCGTCCTCGGTGGAATGGACGAGTCGCTGGCGATCCTCCGTCTCTGCTCCGGGCGGGCGGTGGACGGCGGCTGGCAGGACGGCTGGGGCGACCTGGAGGTCCACGCCCTGTGGGACGGCGATGAGATCTCTCCGTGGGAGACCGTCCTCACGATCGAGGGCGACTACCGCAACTTCGCCCACTTGGAGACGCTCTACCTCGGCGTCCTCGCCCGCCGCACGCTCATCAGCACCAACCTGCGCGCGGTCATCGAGGCGGCCGACGGCAAGCCGATCGTCTACTTCCCGGCGCGCTTCGACCACTGGCAGGTTCAGACGGGCGACGGCTGGGCCGCGCACATCGCCGGCGCCATCGGCGTCTCCACCGACGCCCAGGCGTCCTGGTGGGGCGGCAAGGGCATGGGCACGGTGCCTCACGGTCTCATCGCGGCCTACGGCGGCGATACGGTGCTCGCTGCCGAGCGCTTCGCCGAGCGCTTCGCCGACGACGTCCGCGTGATCGTGCTGGTGGACTTCGAGAACGACTCGGTGCGAACCTCGCTCGAGGTCGCCGAGGCCCTCGGCCCGCGGCTCTGGGGCGTTCGTCTCGACACATCGGGGACCATGGTCGATCGGTCCCTTTGGCCGGAGATGGGGACCTTCGCGCCGACCGGCGTCGTGCCCGAGCTGGTCCACAAGGTCCGGACCGCGCTCAACGACGGCGGGTTCGACAGAGTGCGGATCGTCGCCTCCGGTGGGTTCGACGCCGCCCGCATCGCGGAGTTCGAACGCGCCGACGTACCGGTCGATGCGTATGGTGTGGGGAGTCGGCTGCTGCGGGGCGAGTCGGATTTCACAGCCGATGTCGTGCGCGTCGACGGTCGTCGCTGTGCGAAAGTCGGTCGCGACGAACGGCCGAATGACCGCCTCGAGCGGGTCGACTGAGGGGGACCATGGAGCTCACCTGCATCCACCACGTGGCCTACGTCGTCGAGGACCTCGACGCGGCTCTGCCCTTCTTCACCGACCGCGTCGGCCTGGAGGTCAAAGTCCGCGAGAACCTGGCCAACGACGGCGTGGAGGCACTGATCCTCGGCGTGGGTGCGAGCGCCGTCGAGCTGATCGCCCCGACCGTCGCCGACAACGGCGTCGCGCGCTTTCTGGCCTCGCGCGGACCGGGTCTGCACCATGTCGCGTTCGAGGTGCCCGACATCGTCGTGGCCATGGCGGAGCTGGCCGAAGCGGGCGCCGAGCTGCTCGACGAGCAACCCCGCATCGGCCTGGGGGGACACAAGGTCGCATTCATCCACCCCCGGTCGTGGCTGGGCGTGCTGACGGAGCTGGTCGAGGCGCACGAGTAGAATCCGCCTCGTCCTGATCGTCGAGGGGGAGGCCCGTGGCACAACAGCAGATGGAGCTCGGCTATGAGGGTGGGGGCGTTCTCCGCCTGAAGGTGGACGAGACGGCCGCCGCGGCCATGCAGGCCGCTCTCGCCGGCGGCGGATGGCACGAGGTCATGGCCGAGAGTGGCCAGCACTGGGTCAACCTCGCCAAGCTCGTCTACCTGCGACTCGACGAGGCTCCGGCCGGGGTCGGCTTCAGCGGAACCTGACGACGCCGGTTAGCGGTCCATGAGAACACCGGTGCGCGACTCACGCTGCCGGTGACCGATGTTAACCTCGACCCGTCCCGCACTTCGTGCCCACGAAAGAAGCGCGGTCACATGGCAAGAGTTCCACGACGAATCCTCTGGCCGGCGCTCGGCGCCGCGGCCTGTGCGTTGGCTCCGGCTGCGCTCGGCGCATCGCTCACGACCACCGGTCCCGCGGACGGTGTGCGCGTCCAGACAACGGACGCCGGCGCCAACCTGAACCTCACCTGGGAGGCCGACACGTCCGGCTGCGCCGAGACGGGTTTCAGCGTCACGCGGGTGTTCAGCCCACGGATCACCAGCCAGCCCACGGCGCGCTCGGCCAACCCGTCGGGCAGCTCCGTCCTCACGTTCCCGGGTCCGGTCCGCCGACCGACGACCTACTCGTGGTTCGCCTCGACGATCTGCAACGGCGCAGAGCTGCGCTCGGCATCGCAGACCTTCACCCTCATCCCGCCCCGGCCGCATGCTCGGCTCCAAGGCCACTTCCAGGCAACGGTCCGGCTCCGCGGCGCACGCAACGGCTTCCGCTGGGCCGCCAAGCCCCGCTGTCCTACCGGCACCTGCAAGACGACCCTCAACATCCCCGGGCTCGGCAACGTCGTCATGAGGCTCAACAAACGCAAGAAGCTCTACACGGGACGGGTGACCGGCGCGCGCGCCGGACGGGCCGTCACCTGCGAGCTCAATGGTGGCCGGCGAATCGTGCGGGGCGTGGCGCGGGGGCGGCTCGACGTCGCCCTGCGTGTCTCCGACACGGAGGTGAAGGGCGCCCAGACGTTCGCCCGCGGCCTGCGCGGACGGCTCGTCGGCGTGTTCCGGCGTAACGCGAAGGGCGCTCGTCTCGGATGCCCCGTGCGCTACCGCCTCAACCAACCCGTCATCCTCGGCAAGAACTGAGCCCCCACGACACCCCCCTCGCGGCGGGCAGCCGTTTCGGCATCGAGGTCATCGCCTGGATCGCGGGCCCCTGGGCCGTGGCCCAGCTCACCGGTAGCGCCGTCGCGACCGTGATGGTCGCCGTCGTCCTGGTGGCGGCACCCGCCGTGTTCTCGACGCCGGGTGACAAGAACCTGGTCGTCGTCCCGACCCCCGGCCCCGTCCGGATCGCGATCGAGCTGGCGCTCGTGCTCGTCGCGGTGGCGGCCAGCGCGATCGTCTGGCCGTTCTGGGCGCGCATTCCGATTGCCGTCCTCGCCCTGGTGATGCTCGCGTCGAACGGCCCGCGGATGCGGGCTCTGGGGAGGGGCTAGGTTCCGCCGCCCTCCAAGCGCGATTTCACGCCGGCCTCGAGGGAGTTGATCCGCCAGAGGGCGAGGGCCTCCGGGGATCCGGAGGCAGGCGGCTGATTTGCGGGCGGGCCGTGGTGCCAGGCCACGGCGTGGCGCAGGGCGAGGGCCAGATCGGAATCGAGGCCGCTCCGGGAGGTAGCCTCAGCGACGATCGCATCGCTCAGCGCGAGGTGGCCGAGCAGGCGCCCCTCGTCGGTCATCTCGAAAGTGGCCCCGAGCCGCCAGGTGCGTGTGTAACCCAGGTCGTGGACGAGGCCGGCGGCGAGCAACAGGTCGGGGTTGAGCCGTGGGTGCCACTGGGTCAGGGTCTGGCAGAGCGAGGCGACCCCGACGGTGTGCTCGACGAGTCCACCCACGTAGGCGTGGTGGCCGCTCCGCGTGCAGGGCACCGTCGTCCAGAGCCGGACGAGTTTCTCGTCGCCGGTCAGACCCTCCAGAAGCGACCTCAGCCCCGCATGGCCGATCTCGTCGGCCAGGTGCAGCACGAAGCCGAACAGCTCGTCCGGCTCGCGATGACTCCGGGGCAGCAGGTCCTCGTCGGGCGTCGGCTCCTCGACGCGACGGACGCTCGAGAGGGTGACCTCCGTCGTCCCCGAACGCTCGCTGACCCGGCCGGTGACCTGTACCCGGTCCCCCTCGTCGAACTGCCCGGCGAAGAAGTCGGGTTCGTCGAAGATCGTCGCGCGGATCGACCCGGTCGCGTCGGCGAGCGTCACCGTCAGGAAGGGTTTCCCAGAACGCGCGAGGCGACGCTCCTTGGCACGGACGGCGAACACGCCTTCCATCGGCGTTCCGGGCGTGAGTGAGGCGATGGTCGCCATCAGCGCTCGGCCTCGGGGCAGATGTCGTTGAAGTCACAGGTCCGGCAGTGCCAACCGGGCGTCGGCGCGAACTCGCGCGCGGCGATCCGGTCGGCGGTGTTCCGCGCCACGTGAATCGCTTCCGCGATCTCATCCCCCCCGAGGGACAACGGATGCCAGGTGTCCCGATCCAGGACATGGTGAAAGCTTGCCCCGACGGCGTCGTTGCCGGTCGCCGCCCGGACGGCGGCAACGTACAGCTTGATCGGGAGCGTCTGGTGGTCGGGTTTCCAACCGTCGCGGAAGGCGCCGGTCTTGTAGTCGACGAGCTCGGTCGCGCCGTCCGCGAGCCGGTCGATGCGGTCGACGCGCACCCGCAGGGTGTGCGGATCGATCGGGAGCGTGAACGAGCGCTCAACGGCTTCGACGTGCCCGCCCCGCTCGAGATGGTTCTTGTGGTAGCGGTCGGTCAAGTGTTCGGCCCGCTCGACCGCCTGGGCACCCTCGGCGGTGTCGATGACCTCCCGCTCGGTGAGCTCGTCACGGATGCGCTCGAGCAGAACCCGGCCGTCGCCGTCGCCCGTCGCCGGGTTGTAGTGGGCCTCGAACGCCGCGTGGACGGCACTGCCGACGCGGGCCGCCGTGTCGTCGGCCGGGGGGATCCGGTCGACGCGGGAGTAGCGGTAGCGCAGGGGGCACTGCATGTAGTCCGCGATGTCGGAGGGCGTGAGCGTGAGCGAGGAGGGCGACTCCGGCGGGAGCGCCGGGACCGCGGCGGGGCGCAGACCTTCGCTGCGGCCGTCGATGAGGGCCTCGGCGGCGGCGAGGGCGGCCTGCCGGGATCCGGCGGCGTCCTCGGAACCTGCCCGGCGGGCGGCCTCCACGGCGAGGTCATCGAACTTCTGCCGGAGCTCAGCGATCTCGTTGAGGGCGTACGCGTACTGTCGCGGCTCGACATCCACGATCTCCCCGTCGATCGCGCGGGCGATCTCGCGCATGAAGGGCGACGCGTTCTGGCGCCAGCCGAGGTCGTTCTCATGGTGGCCAATCGCGATCAGGTGACGTCGGGCGCGGGTCAGCGCGACGTAGGCCAGACGTCGCGATTCATCGACGTGGGCGCGCTGGCCCCGCGGCAACGCCTCGCTGAGCAGAGCATCGGGGATGTCGTCGTCGCCCCGATTGCGGCCGGGAAAGTTGCGCTCGATCATCCCGGCGACGATCACGGCGTCGAACTCCAGGCCCTTGGACTGGTGGATCGTCATCAGCTGCACGCCTCGGCGCTGCGGCGGACCAGCCGCCGGCCCGCGGTATCCGACCGCCGCGAGATCGCGCAGGCGCCGCACCAGCCCGGCCGCGTCGAGATCGGCGTCCCCGGCCACGACCTCAGCCGCCAAGCGCTCGAGTCCGTTGAGGCCGTCGAGGCGCCCTGTGCCCTTCGCTCCACCCAGCGCGAGCGCAGCCGGCCGCAGGCCGGAGTCCTCGATGGCGATGCGGACGAAGTCGCGGGGGGACTCGGTGACCGCGGCGCGCGAGACCGCCAGCAGTCGGTCCGCCAGATCCGAGCCGGCCTCCGCCCGGGCCAACGCGACGAAACCCTCGGTGAGCGACTCGCCGCCGGCCTCGGCGACGAGGCGTGTCACCTGCTCCCAGGGCAGCTCGGCCCCGATCTGAGCCGCCAGGCGGAGGTGGGCCTGGGGGTCCGAGGGCTCGACAGCCGCCCGCATCCACGCCATGGCCTCGCGGACCTCGCGCCGCTCGAACAGACCGGTGCCGCCCCGGACCTGGTACGGAATCCCGCCCGCTTCCAGAGCGAGTACCAGTGGTCGCGACTCCGTCGCCATGGCGCGGACGAGGACGGCGATCTCCTCAGGTGCAATGTCGTCAGCCAGCAGGTCGCGCACCCGGTCGACCACGACCTCGGCCTGGGCGCGGGGGTCCGAGGCCATCAGGAGCGCTGGCGGGGGGCCGTCCGCACCGCGATCGGCCACCATCGTCTTGGCGGTGCGCTGCTCGATCGGTGAGACCACGGCGCCGGCCGCGTCGAGAATCGCCTGATGCGAGCGGAAGTTGCGATCGAGCGTGACTGACGCGGCCGTGGAGTAGCGCTCGTGGAAGTCGGCGAAGTTCTTCGACGATGCGCCGCGGAAGCGATAGATGCCCTGGTCGTCGTCGCCCACGACCACGACGCTCTCCGCGGCGTCGGCGATGGTGAACAGAAGGCGCACGAGGGCGTAGTTCGTATCCTGGAACTCATCGACGATGAGATGGCGGATCCGCCCGCACACCTGCTCCCGGGCGGCGGGATCCGCGGCCAGCCGGTCGAGGGCCCGCGTCAGCAGCAGCCCGTAGTCCTGGCGCTCCATCTGGCCCAGCCACTCATCGTGAGCCACGAAGGCGCGCGCGAACTCGACCTGCTCCAGCGCCTCCCGGCGCTGGACGGGGCCGCTGGCCGAGGCCAGAGTCGCCTCGGCGAACTCGAGGTAGCGGTGGGCCGCGACCAGCTCGTCCCGGCAGCGATCGATGCGGGAGACGAACCGCGCCGCGACGACGCCCGGACCGGGGCGGAGATCGGTGGTCAGCAGCTCCAGGTCGGTCATGCGCTCCATCAACAGCAGCCGGCGGTCCTCGGAGGTGATCGTGTCCGCCTCGAGGCCGAGTTCCCGCCCGATGTCGATCGCGAAGGAGTGGAAGGTCGAAACCCTCAGCGTCTCGTGGGCGCGGCCGATGAGGTCCTCCGCGCGGCGGCGAAGGGTGTCCGCCGCCTCGCGGTTGTAGGCCAGCGCGACGACCTCGCCGGGGTCCGCGCCCTCGCCGACGAGCCATGCCAGGCGCCGGGACAGGACGCCCGTCTTACCCGAGCCCGCACCGGCCACGACCACCATGGGACCCGAACCGTGGGTGACAGCCCGCTTCTGGTCGCTTGTGAGGCTCGTCGACACGCCGTCAGACGCTAGTCCGGGCAACGGACGGTTGGTAGCCTCCGGCGTCGTGGCTTCTGTTCGGCCTTTCCGCGCCCTGACCTACGACCGCGAGCTCGCGGGACCGCTCTCCGGAGTCGTCTCTCCCCCCTACGACGTGATCTCCCCCGAGGAACGCGAGGGATACCTCGCGGCCAGCGACCACAATGCGGTGCGGCTCATCCTCCCCGGCACCGACTACGACGACGTCGCCGGCTTGATGGCCGACTGGCTCGCCGCCGGGGTCATCACCCGCGCCGACGCGCCGGTGATGATCGCCTGGACGCAGACCTTCGACCTGGGTGACGGTGTCCTGCGCGAGCGCCGCACGATCCTGGGCGCCGTCGGCCTCGAGCCGTACGAGAACCGCGTCGTCCGGCCCCACGAGCGGACACACGCCGGGCCGAAGGAGGATCGCCTGCGCCTCACGCGCGCGGTCCGGACGAACCTCTCGCCCGTGTTCAGCATGTACCCCGACGCCGAGGGCGCTGTCTGGTCCGCGGCCGCGGTGTCCGGCCCGCCGGAGACAGAGGTCCGCGACGGCGAGGGCACCTTGCACCAGTTCTGGACGATCGACGATCCCGCGCGGTGCGCGGCGGTCGCCGCCGCGCTCGCCGACCGCTGGCTGCTCATCGCCGACGGCCATCACCGCTACGAGACCGCCCTCGCCTACCAGGCCGAGCAGCGCGAGGCGGGTAACAACGACGCGGACGCGCCTTGGAACTACGTGATGATGGGGCTCACCGCGCTGGACGACCCGGGTCTGGTCGTCCTTCCGACCCACCGGCTGCTGGGCGAGTGGCGCGAGGGCTGTGTCGACGCTTTCAGCCGCACCGAGCTTCCGGGCCCAGGGGAGCTGGGCGCGGCCCTGGCGGCCACCGACCCGGCGGTCCCATCCTTCGGCCTCGTGCGCGCGGGGAGTGCGGAGCTGCTGACGCTGCCTCCGGCCGAGGGCGACTCGCCCGGCGAGCGCCTCGACGTCGCCGTGCTCGAGCGCAACGTGTTCCTCGCCGGCTACGATCGGGATCAGGCGGAGCTTGCTCACGACGGCGTCCTGACCTACACCAAGGACGCAGCTGAGGCATGGCGGATGGCCCAGGACGGCGAGATCGCCGCAGGCTTCATCTTGCGCCCGATCCCCAAACCGGATGTAGCCGCCGTCTCCGAGGCCGGCGAGACGATGCCTCAGAAGTCCACCTACTTCTTCCCGAAGCTCCTCACGGGGATTGCCTTTCACCCGCTGTTCGATGAGTGACGCCGGGCCGAGCCCGGCCACAGCGCGCTGGTTCGGCCGTTTCGCGGAGGCCTGCGCGCAGATCGCGGCGGAGGCGCTCCCCCTGAGCCCCGCTCAGCGGCGCGAGGTGACCGGATACGGGGCCGGGGGCGACCCGACGACCCGAATCGACCGCATCGCCGAGGACGTCCTGCTGGCGGCGATCAGCGCCGGCGCCGAGGCCGACGGTGGCGTCGCCGTGGTGTCCGAGGAGGTCGGCAGCAAGGCCCTCGGGGCCGATACACCGGTGATCGTCGTCGACCCGATCGACGGCAGCCTCAACGCGAAACGCGGGCTGCCATGGTTCTCCTCGTCGATCGCGATCGTCGATGGTCCGCGCATGTCCGACATCCGCGCCGGATACGTCCACGATTTCGCGACCGGAAACGTCTTCACCGCCGAGGCGGGGGGCGGTGCCTGGCTCAACGGGCAGCCGCTCAGGAGCCCCGACTCGGACGCGCTGAGAGTCGTCGCGCTCGAGGGCGCGGAACCCGCGCGGCTCGCGCGTGCCTTGCCCCACCTGGCCGACACACGACGCCTGCGCCTGATCGGCTCGCTCGCCCTGAGCCTGTGTGCGACCGCGGCCGGCTGGGTCGACGGGATGGCCGGACTCGGCGCCGCGCGCACCGTCGACGTCGCCGCCGGGATGCTCATCGCCCGCGAGGCCGGCGCCGCCGTCAGCTTCATCGACCACGATGACCCCGCGGAGATCGGCCTCGGGATCGAGGAACGGTTCTGGGTCGCCGCGGCCCTGCGCGCCGACGACCTTCCGTTGCTCCGCAACACGATCGCGGCCGCCGATGCCTGACGGGCGGGTCCAGAGCGTCAACGTGGGGCCGGTCGCACCGATGCCCACGCGGCCGGAGTTGCGCAGCGGCATCGACAAGGTTCCCCGGCCGGGGCGGGTCGCGGTCGGCCCCGAGGGCCTGAGCGGCGACGAACAGGGCAGCCGGGAGGTTCACGGCGGCCCCGACAAGGCGGTCTACATCTACTCCGAATCCGACTACCGCCACTGGGAGTCCGTGCTGGGACGGCCTCTTGCACCCGGCACCTTCGGCGAGAACCTCATGGTCACCGCGCCCGACGGCGCGGCACTGAGGATCGGCCAGCGCCTGGATGTGGGGACCGCCAGGCTCGAGGTGACGATCCCGCGCGAGCCCTGTGCAACCCTGGGCGTCCGTATGGAGGATCCCGGCTTCCCCAAGGCGTTCCTGCGCGAGGGGCGGACCGGCTTCTACACCCGCGTCATCACGACCGGCCTGGTCTGGGCCGGATGCGGCATCGAGATCGGCCCCGAGCCTGCGACCGACAACCCGACGATCGCCGAGGTCCACGGCGTCTACGCAAGCACGGACCGGGATCCGGAGATCCTCGCCCGGATGATCGCCGCCCACGAGCTGCCCGAGGACTGGCGCGACTGGGCCCGGGAGAAGGCCGCCGGGGCCTAGGCCGCCACCGCCGGCCTTCGGGCACCGGCCGTCGGTCAGTAGCATCAGGCGCCCAGGAGGTCCGATGGGCATTCTCAAACGCCGCAAGCCCGACAGCGATCGCATCCCGCCGGGGCAGCACACCGTGAAGGACTTCCCGGTGCTCCACGTCGGCGACATCCCGTACACCGAGATGCCCGCTGACTGGGACTTCCGGGTCTATGGCCGGATCGCCGTGCCCGTGCGTTGGACGCACTCGGAGTTCCGGAACCTCCCCGTTTCGAGCGTCACGACCGATATCCACTGCGTGACGAGCTGGACCAAACTCGACACCACCTGGGAGGGCGTCTCGACCCGGTGGCTGCTCGATCTCGTTCAGCCGAACGGGGCAACACACGTCGTCGCACATGCCGAGGGCGGCTACACGGCGAACATGCCCATCGAGGATCTCCAGGCCGAGCGGTCGATGCTCGCCTACCGCTTCGATGGCGAAGAGCTGGCCCCCGAACACGGCTTCCCGCTGCGCCTCCTGATCCCCCACAAGTACTTCTGGAAGAGCGCGAAGTGGTTGCGTGCGTTGGAGTTCGTCGACGGTGACGAACCGGGCTACTGGGAGCGTTTCGGCTACTCGAACACGGCCGACCCCTGGAAAGAGGAACGCTATGCCTTCTGAGGACAACGTCCGGCCGGAGGACGTCCCACCGTCCCGCCTCACGGCCGAGGACCTGGCATTCCACGATCGCCTCTCCGCCATCACATCCTTTGTCGGCCGCGCCCTTCTCGTCGGGATCCCTTCGCTGTTCGCCGTGGGCGTCCTGCTCGTCCCGCTCCGGGGGACGGTTCCCTCCGCCGTGATCATGATGATCATCCTGGCGGGGAGCGCCGCGATCGTTCTCATCGCCGAGCGGCTGCGAGGCCGAAAGCAACGCCTGCCGCGCGGCGCGCCGCTCATCGGACGCCGAGCCATGCTCGTCTTCGGTGTCGGCCTGGGGATGTACCTCGTGTTGGCGACCGCCATCGCCGTCCGCGCCTAGCGGGTTCCGCCGGCGCCCCGCCCCGGCGTGATCGCGGCTGCGGGGTCTACTCTGTCCCGGCAGAGTCCGCAGTCATCTCAAGGAGCCAACACGTGAGCCCACTGATCCCCATGGTCGTCGAGCAGACCTCGCGCGGCGAGCGCTCGTTCGACATCTACTCGCGGCTCCTGGCCGAGCGGATCATCTTCCTCGGTACCCCCGTGGACGACCAGATCGCCAACCTGATCGTGGCTCAGCTGCTTCACCTCGAGTCCGAGGACCCCGAAAAGGACATCTCGATCTACATCAACAGCCCCGGCGGCTCGGTGTACGCGGGGCTGGCGATCTACGACACGATGCAGTTCATCAAGCCCCAGGTGCAGACGATCTGCGTGGGCATCGCCATGAGCATGGGTGCCCTGCTGCTGGCCGGAGGAGCAGCCGACAAGCGCATGGCCCTCCCCAACGCGAAGATCATGATTCACCAGGTCTCCGGCGGCTTTCAGGGTCAGGCGACGGACATCGAGATCCACGCCCGCGAAGCGCTGGACATCCGCAAGCGGCTCGACGAGATCATCGCCAAGCACACCGGCAAGTCCGTCGAGACCGTCTCCAAGGACACCGAGCGCGACAACTTCATGACACCTGAAGAGGCTCGCGACTACGGCATCATCGACCGAGTCATCGAGAGCCACTAGAGGTCTCGACCCAGGGCCATGTCTGAGGGCGTTCGTGCGGACAAGTGGCTCTGGGCCGTCCGGGCCTTCTCCACGCGCGCCCTCGCCCAGAAGGCCCTCGCGGCGGGACGTGTCACCATCGACGAGGCCCCGATCAAGCCGGCGCGCAAGCTGGCGGTCGGCGACACGCTCCACATCCGCAAAGACGCGGGGCTCGTGCTGGTCTACCGCGTCGAGCGCCTGATCGAGAAGCGGGTCTCGGCGAAGATCGCCGCCGGCTGCATCACCGACCTCAGCCCGCCCCCGCCGCCGCGTTCCCCGGCCCATCCGTGGGCGCGGCGCGAGCGCGGCGCCGGGCGCCCCACGAAGCGGGAGCGGCGCGAGATAGAGCGGTTCCGCCGGAGCTGAGCGGGGGGGCTCAGGCCTCCGGATCGGTGCGCGGAAGCACCGTCACGCTGACCCGCTGGCTCTCGGGCGGGGCACCCAGGTAGCTGCCTTGCACAGGTGCCGCGTCGGCATAGTCACGACCGCAGGCAACCCGGATGTAGTCGTTCAGCTGGGGTTCCGGGTGGGTCGGGTCGAACTGGAGCCAGCCGACGCCGGGGATGTTCGCCTGCACCCAGGCGTGGCTCTCGGCGGGGGCGAACCGATCCGAGAGGTGGAGCCAGCCGCTGACGTAGCGGGTCGCGATCCCGCGCCGCCGGGCGATCGCGATGAACAGGTGGGCCATGTCCTGGCACACGCCACGGCGGATTTGGACCACCCGTTCGATCGGCGTCTCGACCCCGGTCGCGCCGGCGGTGTAGACGATCTCGGTGCTGATCTGGGCCTCGAGCTCGGTCAGCCACTCGCGGACGCCGTCCTCCGGCAGGACGAGCTCGTCGGCAAAGCTCGCGATCGGTCCGTGCGAGCGCACGTGCGCGGAATCGTGGAGGAACTCCGCGAACTCGTCGCGGTAGGCCGGGTCCTCGAGGTCGGACATGGCCGCGGTGCCCATCTCCCCGGCCGCCTCCCGGAGCGACGGTCCGAGGTCCACGGTGGCAGTGGCCTCGATGACCAGACGCCGGTGCCCCTCGGGCACGTGGAACCAGGAGACCCGGTTGCCGTAGGAGTCCCGGAACTCGTGGACCGCCGTCTCCGGCCAGACCTGCACCTCCGCGTCGACCACGGTCTGGATCGGGCTGTCGGACGGCAGGAGCCGCACGTGGTTCACGCTCTCGCGGGCTTCGCCCGCGTAGACGATCTCAGTTCTGTGACTGGCTCTGAACCTGGACATCAGGAACGTCCCGCGCGAGGTGGGTGGCGGCGAAGCAGTCCGTGTGGATGGCCCGGCCCACGTCCCAGGCGGTCTGCTCCAGGTCAGCGAGGAACTCGCCGGGATCACCGAGGTTACGGCCATCGGCGCGCGCAAGCTCGGCGGCGCCCTCCTGGACGAGTTCGAGCGCCCGGCCGCGGCGCCCCATGGCGAGATCATCGATCAGGCCGACCAGGCACATTTCGACCTCGCCGAAGCAGAAGGTGAGGCTCCGGGGAAAGCGTTCGTCGAACAGCAGGAACCGGAGCACGGTCTCGGGGGAAGGCACACCCGTGTGCCGCGTCGCGTACGCCTCTGTCGCTCCCGCGGCCTCGAGCACGCCGCCCCAGAGCTGGGTCGCGAGGGCCGCGTCCACCTCGTCGACCTGATCGTCGGCCATCGAGGTGACCGAGACGCGCAACCACCGCGCCGACGCCCAGGCCCGCTCGAGGAAACGACCGAGCCGCATGAAGTACCACGCGTCGTCGCGGCGCATGCCGGTGGCGATCTGTCCGTGCATCATCGCCGCGCTGCGGCGCAGAGCCCGGGAGAACGGGTAGATCCCCTCGCGGTTGAGACGTCCGGGCGACCAACTCTCCAGCTCCAGGTAGGTCTCATTGAGGCCCTCCCACACCGCGACGGGTAGTCGGTCGCGCACGCTGTGCGCCTGCTCGCGCGCCCGGCGGATGCATCCCTCGATGCTGTCGGGGTTGTCCGGGCTGAACGTGAGGAACCAGCCGACGCTGCTCTGGTCGGGGGCACCATGGCCGCGCTCGAAGACCTCGCGGTCGCCGGCCGTCTCCAGCAGCGGGCCCCAGTAGCGGATGTCGTTGTCGCCGAGCGCTGCCTCGAGCCCGGTCGAGTGGGTGCTTTCGAGGAGACGC
This sequence comes from Actinomycetes bacterium, assembly GCA_024639225.1. Taxonomy (GTDB): domain Bacteria; phylum Actinomycetota; class Thermoleophilia; order Miltoncostaeales; family Miltoncostaeaceae; genus JAHEIS01. Next base: position 19,497 of record JAHEIS010000038.1, read on the forward strand.
GCGATCGTCTCGGCCCGCTCGAGATTGCGGCCCGTCAGATAGAGCGCCTCTGCGACGCGAGCGAGCACGTCAACCCACCAGGACCCAGGTGTCCTTGGAGCCACCGCCCTGGGACGAGTTCACGATGAGCGAGCCTTCCCGCAGGGCCACCCGGGTGAGCCCGCCGGGCACGGCCTCATAGTCACGGCCCCCGATGACGAACGGGCGCAGGTCGACATGGCGCGGGCGGAAGGCCTCGTCGATGTACACCGGCGAGCGCGAGAGCATCACCGTTTCCTGGGCGATGAATGCGTCCGGATCCGCGCGCAGCTTCTTCGCGCAGGCGTCGAGCTCGGCCGGCGTGGAATGGGGCCCGATCGTGATGCCGTATCCGCCGGAGCCGTCGATCGGCTTG
>JAHEIS010000133.1 GCA_024639225.1 Actinomycetes bacterium
CCGAGCCATCCGCCGAGGTTGTCCCCGCCGTAGATCAGCGTCCAGCCGACCATCCAGAAGACGATCGCCGCGACGGACAGGTTGATGAAGATCTTTGCCATCACCGCGCCGGCGTTCTTCATGCGGGAGAAGCCGACTTCGAGCATTGCGAAGCCGGCCTGCATGAAGAGCACCAGAACGGCCGCGACCATGATGAAGAAGGAGTCGAGCGCGAGTTCTGTTGCCATGGATGAGCTCCCCTGAAAGAAGGTTCTCGGGGTTTGCAGTACCTCGGCGAGGCTAGGAGCACGCCGGTCGAGCGCGCCTTGGACACTGGGAGCAAGCAGGTGCCCACCCTTTGCGCCCGATGTCGGAGCCGTCGGCCCGGGCATGCCGGCTGAAAACCCCACTCGCCGTCCGATTCTCCGTAACCCCAACAAAGACAGTGGTTATTGATGTATTTTCAAGTGGCCGTGGCCGAACCGACCCCGACACCCCTCCCGACCGCGGATCCGGCTCATTCCGCCGAGCAGCTGGACCGAGACTTCCCGGGTCGCGATGCCCCGGCCCGCCTGGCCGCGGCCGTCGCGGCGTTCCCCGGGCAGGTCGTGACCAGCACCAGCGGCGGCGCCCAGGCGGCGGTGATGCTGGATCTCCTCGCCCGAACCACGCCGGAGGTGCCCGTCATCTTCGTGGACACCGGCTACCACTTCGCCGAGACCTACACCTACCTCGAGGAGCTGCGGGAGCGATTCCCGGAGCTGGACATCACGGCGTACGCACCGTCGATCACGGCCGCCCGGCTCGAGGCGGTCCACGGTCGGCTCTGGGAGGACGATCTGGACCGGTACGGCGTCCTGACCAAGGTCGAGCCGATGAACCGTGCGCTCACCGACTTCGGAGCGCGGGTGTGGCTGAGCGGGCTGCGGCGCTCCCAGTCGGCGGATCGCGCGCATCGCCCCTTCGCCGAGGCGCAGGGTCAGACGATCAAGGCGTACCCCATCCTCGACTGGAGCGACGAACAGGTCGAGAGCCACATGGCCGACAACGATCTGCCGCGCCACCCCCTCACGGCCCAGGGCTATGTGTCAATCGGGGACTGGCATTCGAGCGCGCCGCTCGAGGACGGGCAGCAGCCGGCGGACACCCGCTTCGGCGGATTGCGCCGCGAGTGCGGCCTGCACCTCGAGTCCTCGGTGGACGACTACCGCATCTGACGGTCAGCTCGCTGCGGGCGTCGCAACCTGCTCGAGGGAGGCGGGAGACGAGAGGGACACATCGACGGTGAACGGTCGCCGTCCGTCTCCCTGTCGGCTCAAATCGCCCGCTGTGCCGGGGAACACGCTGTCGATCGCTTCGCCGATCGCGCCCGAGAGCTCGGCCAGCGTCGCGTCGTCGTTCGGGACCCGGAGGCGGTCCGCGATGCCGATCCGGACCCGTGTGGTGTCGAAGTTCACGCCGTCGAGCGCAGGGTCCGCGGTGAGGAGGGCCGCCCCCGAGGCGGCGCCCGTCAGGGCGCGCACGAGCTGATCAGTGACGGCACCCCGGGACCGCTTGCCCTCGAAGCGAAAGCCCGGACCCTCGGAGAGATCCATGGCCCGATCCGCCTCGTGTCCGATCAGCATCACGCCCGGGCCGTCGGGCACATGGCCGTAGTCGGCCACGTCGATCAGCAGCCCGTCGACCATCGCCTCCTGGATCCAGTGGTGGAAGACCGCGATGTACTCGGACGCGAGCGGAGTGACCGATTCCGGGTCCGCGACCCAGAACTTGGCCGAGACACGCGTGACGTGGAGCGGAGCCATCATCAGACCGCCGCCGACTGTGCGCCGCTGATGCGGATGTCGCACTGGTAGGCCGCGTCGATGAAGAGCGTCGTGTCCTCGAGGAGCGTCGTCACGTCCTCGGCGTGACGGAACGCCGGGCCGGATTCGTGCCGGGCAAACAGGGGACGGGCGAACTTCCCCTTGGCGAACCGGTCGAAGAACAACTCCGTGTCGTAGAAGCGCTCCCGGAACTCGCGGACGATCGTGTCGGCGTCGGAGGGGACGTCCTCCTGGGTCCGAACGAGCGCGTGGGCGGCATGGAGCATCGCCTCGAAGGCGAGGGTGTCCGCCTTGTCCAGGTCGGCCTCGTCGAGCGCGATCTGGGCCTCGAACGCCATGCTCTCGGCCTTGGAGAGCTCGAGGTCGAGGCTCGTCACCACCTCGCCGGCACACTCGCCGATGCCCATGTCCTTGCGCGTGAACTCGCGGGCATCGCCCCAGTCCGTGTGGGCGTCGGGGTCCTCGGCGAGAGAGGGGACAGTCTTGAACTCACCGACCAGCGCACCCAGCTCCTTCTTGCCCAGACGCGCGGTCCAGTCCTGAAAGGTCTCGCCGTCGCCACGCTCGGCGACGAAGCGACCGGCGATCTCCTCGACCACCTCGGGGACGCGCCGCGAGGGAACCGCGCCGACTGCCTGCCCGAACGCGCCGGCGTTGTCGCGCCACTTGCCCCCGAGCACGACCTGGAAGTGCGGGATCGTGACGCCGTCGACGTTGCGGGTGTTGCCGAAGAACCCGATGTCGGCGATGTGGTGCTGACCGCACGAGTTGAAGCAGCCGCTGACCTTTATGCGCAGGCCGCGCACCGCCTCGTCCAGCTCGTACTGCACGGCGGCAAGGCGCGTCCGCAACTCGCCGGCCAACCCGCGCGAGGAGGCGATCCCGAGTTTGCAGGTGTCGGTTCCCGGGCACGCCGTGATGTCGACGACCGTTCCGGCGCCCGGCGTCGCCAGGCCGATGGCGAGCAGCTCCTCGTACACCGCGGGAAGGTCGGCCTCGCTCACCCACCGCAGCACGATGTTCTGCTCGACCGTCGTGCGCACGGCATCGCCCACGTAGGTCCGGGCCACGTCCGCCAGGCGGCGGGTCTGTTCGGAGGTGATGTCGCCGAGCGGCAGGGCGATTGTCGCGACCGCGTAACCGTCCTGACGCTGGCGGTAGACGTTTGTGGCATGCCATTCGCCAAAGCCGTCGGGACCATCCTTGGCGGAAAGGGGCTCGGAGGGACGGGTCGGCTCCTCGCGCTCGGAGTCGATGTCGTCCAGGTACGACGACCAGCGCGGGTCGTGCGGGAGAATCTCGCGCTCCTCCTCGACGAGCCTGCGGAACTCGTCGATGCCCAGGCTGTTGATCAGGAACTTGATCCGCGCGCGGTTGCGGTTCTTCTTCTCGCCGAGGCGGGCGAACACGCGCGCCACCGCCTGGGTCAGCGGGAGGATCTCGGACTCGGGCGCGAACTCCGCAACCAGCTTCGCCTGGTACGGATTGGTTCCCAGACCTCCACCGGCGTAGACGTCGAAGCCCCGCTCGACGACGCCGTCGACCTCCCGAGTACGGGCGACGTAGCCCATGTCGTGCATGCCGACCAGGCCGCAGGCCTCGCCCGCGCACCCGGAGAACGCGGGCTTGAACTTGCGCCCGAAGTCCTGGCAGTCGGGATGGCCGAGCAGGAACCGGAAGAGCGCCTCGGCGTGAGGCGTGAAATCGAATGCCTCGGTCCGGCAGACGCCGGCCAGGTGGCAACCGGTGACATTGCGAACGCCGTTGCCGCACGCCTCGCGCGTCGTGATCCCGACGGCCGCCAGCCGGCGCATCAGGTCCGGGGTGTCATCGAGATGGACGTAGTGGAGCTGGACGTCCTGGCGGGTGGTGATGTGGAGGATCCCGTCCGAGTACTCCTCGGCCAGCTCCGCGATCACCTCGAGCTGCTCCGGCGATGCGCCGCCGTAGGGAATCTTGATCCGGATCATCCCCGGCGCGTGCCAGTGGGTCTCGGGCCCCTTGGTCTCGGCCTCGGGGAAGACGAGGCGACGGCTCTCGATGCCGTCGTGACGCTGGCCGTTGTCGTAGCGCTGGCCGTAGGCCCCGCGGCGCAGGCGGGTCTCGGCGAACACACGCTCGTCGACCTTGCCCTGGCGACGCAGCTCGAGCTGCGCTTCGAAGACGTCGATCTCCTCTGCGAGATCGGCGGGCATGACGTCCTGCAGACGCTCCTTCCAGGACGCGTCGCTCATCTGGATTCCTCCCCTGGGTGCTGGCCGGCGGCAAATTACCACAACACCAAGTGTCTATTCAGTCTTTTGCCCGCGGGGCCGCCGCGAGTATCCCGGCTCCGCGAGGAGCCGGGACGCCCGATGGTCCTCGTGATCACTCCCCCCGAGCGCGACGCCCGGCGTCTTGAGGTCGTCGCCGCGGGCGCCGACGACTGCGTGTCGAGGGTCGTCGTCGGCCGCGAGGGGGCGCGAGCCTGCGCGCGCTCGCCCGTCGCGGCCGGCGCGACGGACGTCGGCCGCACCCAGGGGACCCGTGGGCAGCTTCGGGGCGGTCTATGCCAACGACCACGCTGGGGCCGTACGAAGCTCCTCGTCGATCCGGAGAGCCGTGCCCTCGGAGGCGGAATCATCCGGCCGAACGCCGCCGAGCTGATCGTCGAAATCGCGCTTGCCATCGAGTTCGGCGCGAGGGCCACCGATGTCGGGCTGACGATCCACCCATCCATCCGCCCTCTCGGAATTCTGTCTCGAGGGTCGCCGAGGGCGTCGAGACCTCTACGCCCCCAAGCGGCGCTGAGCGCGTTGAGCGCCACGCCGCCCGGGGGCGTCTGGGTCTAGCCGGGTGGCGCTGCGGCGCGTTCGCGCTTCGTGGCGCGCCCGCGCTTCCACATCTTGAGGCCAACGCTCATGAGCGCTCCGAGCCCCGGCGCCCAGTTGCGGGCCATCATGTCGGGATCGAAGTGCATCCGCTCCTCGACGATCGCGTCGTCGGCGATGCGGTAGATCGACACTCCGGGAAGGTCGACGTTCTCGCCCTGGCCGCGCCAGTCTCCCCAGGCGCCGGTGTGGGTCGCGAGGACGCGCCACTCGAGCACGGCACCGGAGTCGGTCTCGATCAGATCGTCGATCTCAACCCGCATGTCCGGCACGGCATCCATGAACGCCTTCACTCCAGCGGCGATCTCGCTGTGCCCCCGGAAGCGGGTCGGACCGCCGATCATGGGAGGCAACACGACCTCCCAGTGCCTGACGCCGTCTTTGGCGAAATAGCCGGCGACGCGCTCGGGGTCGTGACTGTTCCACGCCTCCAAATAGGATCGAATGAGGTCGTCGTGGGGCATTGGATCCTCTCTCCTCCTGTAGGGGTACTCGTCCGCGGAGCCTCTCGCCCATTGGCCCCCGGCATGACCGTGAATCGCACATCTCGCGATCGGTGAAACGCGCTACCGCGGGGGCGCGAACACCGGTTCCCACCGTGGGACACCCGAAGATGGCTCCGGCCCTCCGCTTGATCAGCCGGTCGTGACCCGAGTAGTCCTTGCCCTGCTGCGGACCTTGCCGCGGGCGGCGGTGAGCGACCCGATGG
>JAHEIS010000134.1 GCA_024639225.1 Actinomycetes bacterium
CCCCGGGCACGTCGCGTGCACTCAGGCGCGGATCGTCGGCCAGAGCGGTTCCGATGCCGACCGCGATGGCGTCGCTGTCAGCCCGCCAACGGTGGACGAGCCGGCGGGCAGGCGGGCCGGTGATCCACTGGCTCTCGCCGGATTGCGTCGCGATCCGACCGTCGAGACTGGTCGCGAGCTTGAGCGTCACCAACGGGCGTCCCGTGATGGCGTGGGTGAAGAACGACCCCGCCAGCTCGCGGCACAGCTCGGCATCCTCACCGTCGGCACGAGCCACCTCGATGCCGGCGGCGCTGAGCGCTGCCGCCCCGCCGCGTCGCTCGCTGCCTCGCTCCAGCGGGTCGGTCGCACCGATGACAACGCGCCCCACGCCCGCGGCGATGAGCGCGGCGCTGCACGGGGGGGTCCGCCCCTGATGGGAGCACGGCTCGAGGGTGCACACGACGGTCGTCCCACGGACGTCCTCGGTCGCCGCAGCGAGCGCCTCGGCCTCGGCGTGGGGCTGACCCGGGCCCCGGTGCCAACCACGGGCGATGACCCGGCCGTCACGCACGATGATCGCCCCGACCGGCGGATTGGGGCTGACCGCGCCCTCCCCCTCCCGGGCGAGATCGCGGGCCTCGGCCAGGAGCGCGAGTTCGGCGGAGGTCGGGGCCGTGCTCACGCCCTGACCGCGGCCGAGCGGAGCGCGTCGTAGGCCGCGCACGGGTCCGGCGCCCGGAAGATCGCGGAGGCTGACACGAACCAGTCCGCACCGGCATCGCGAACACCGGGGAGCGTCGCGATGTCGACGCCACCGTCGACCTGGATCACGACGTCCGGCATCAGGGTGCGGAGTTCCGCGACACGTCCCGGGGTCTCCGTCCGGAAGCTCTGGCCGGCGTATCCCGGGCTGACGGCCATCAGGTTCACGTAGTCGAGCCCGGCGCCGAGCGGGGCGGCAGCAACGACGGGCGTGCCCGGGTTGAGCGACAGACCCGCAAGGCAGCCGTGTTCGCGGATCTGCTCGAGCAGGCGCGCCGGGTGCGGATCGGCCTCGATATGGATGCTGATGGCGTCCGCCGCACCGGCGAACGCATCGACCATCGGCCCGGGGCGCTCCACCATCAGGTGTACGTCGATCAGCCCGCCCGCCGCGTGGACGGGCGCCGCGAGCGCCTCGGCGAATCCGGGTCCGAGGGTCAGGTTCGGGACGAAGTGGGCGTCCATGACGTCCACATGGAAGATGCGCGCACCCGCCTTCAGGAGCCCCGCGACCTGGTCGCCGAGGCGTAGGAAGTCGGCAGACATCACCGAGGGAAGCACCTCGGCGCGGGGTATTGGCTCAGGGTTCACGACCGTCAGCCTAGCGCCGACGGCCGCCCGTCAGGCGGCCAGGCGCGCGATGAAGAAGCCGTCGGTTCCGTGCACCGACGGGAGCGTGCGCAGAGCGCCCGGCAGCTCGGGATGAGCGGCCTCGGGCGCGAGCGGGACGAGATCCTCCACGACGCGTCCGGCCGCCGCGACAATGCTCTCGTTCTCGGCGCGGAGCAGCGAGCAGGTCGAATAGATGACGCGGCCACCGGGGACGACGAGCGTGAGAGCTCGCTCGAGCAGGGCGGACTGCAGAGCGACGAGGCCCGGCAGCGACTCCTCGCGGCGACGCCAGCGCGCGTCGGGCCGAGCCGACAGCACACCCGTGCCCGTGCACGGGGGATCCAGGAGCACAGCATCGTAGCCTCCCTCGAGGTCGACCTCGAGGGCATCGCCACAGATGACCTGCGCGTCGGCGCCCATACGGCTCAGAAGCTCCCGCAGTCCCGCGGCGCGGGCCTCGTGGAGCTCAACCGCGGTCAGCGAGGCCGCGTTACCGGCCAGCGCGGCCAGATGGCTGGTCTTGGCGCCCGGCGCCGCGCACAGGTCCAAGACGCGCTCGCCCGGCTTGGGCGCGACGGCATGTGCGACCAACTGCGAGGCCCGGCTCTGAGCCATGGCCCGGCCCGCCGCCCAGAGGTCGGAGCCCTCGAGATCGAAGGCCCCGGGGTAGACGTACGACTCGGGCGCGAGCGCTCCCGCCGACCACCCCTCGGGAAGCGACGACTCGACCTGCTCGCGAGTTCCCCGGAGCGGATTCCATCGCAACGCGCTCTCCGCCGGTTCGTTCGCGGCCGCCATGACTCCGGCGGCCTCATCGCCGAGCGAGTCGCGCAGACCGGCCGCGATCCAATCCGGGAACGAGTGCCGGACCGCGTCGTCCTCCCCGTCGAGCTCCTGGAGGCCGGCGCCCTCCGACAGGCGTCGCAGGACCGCGTTCACGACTCCGGCCCGCGCGGAGCGGCGCGCCCCCGGTCCCGGTATCGCGCGGGCGGCCAGAGCCGCCTGGTCGACGACCGCATGGTCGGGCGTCCCGTCCGAGAAGGTCAGCTCGTACGCCCCGAGACGCAGGATGTCCCGAACCGTGTCCTCAACCCGCTCGGGCCGGTCGAGGCGCGCGTCGATCAGGTGATCGAGGCTGCGGCGCCGCTGGACCGCCCCGTAGGCGAGCCGCATCGCCGCCGACCGCTCACGGCCGGTCAGGGAGGCGCGACGGGCCTCGCCGGCGAACGCCCGGTCGGCGAACGCGCCGTCGCGAGTGCGCGCGAGGACCTTGAGCGCGACGGTGCGCTCGGGAGTGGGACGCTGGCGGGCTATGAGGCGTCCAACTCGAGGGCGCCGCGCCAACCTCGAAGGAAGTCCCCGGTCGCGACGCGGCTCCGGCCCGGAGGCTGGAGTTCATCGATCACCAGTGCGCCCTCGGCGGTTGCGAGCAGGAGACGATCGCCGTCCCGGTGGAGTCCGGCACGACGGGTCTCGGGATCGACGTGGGCGGACCAGACCTTGAAAGTCTCCCCGTCAATGCCCAGGCGCGCACCGATGTGCGGCGACAGTGCGCGCACCTGGTCGGCGAGGCGCTCCGCCGGGCGGGCCGGATCGAGCGGCAGATCGTCGGCAAGTATCCGGGGCGCGAGCGATACGCCGTCCTCCGGCTGCTCCCGGCTGGTCATCCGTCCCGCGGCAAGGTCCCCGAGTACGGAGACGAGCAGGCGCCCGCCAACTGCGGACATACGTTCGAGCACGACCCCCGTGTCATCGTCCGGGCCGATGGGCACCGTCTCGACGCTGATCATCGGACCGGTGTCCAGTCCGGCATCCATCTGCATGATGGTCACGCCGCTCTCCGACCGACCGTCCATGATGGCGCGCTCCACCGGGGCCGCCCCGCGATAGGCCGGCAACAGAGAGAAGTGGACGTTGATGCACGGCCACCCCTCGAGGACGTCCGCCTTGAGGAGCTGACCGAACGCCGCGACCGCGACCGCGCCGACGTCGACCTCGCGCAGGCGCGCCAGCGCTTCGTCGGAGTTGATGCTGTCGGGGCGGAGGACCGGTAGGCCGAGCTCGAGAGCGCGAGCGGCCACGGCGGTCGGGCGTGCCTTTCCGCCGCGTCCGCGGCGGCGATCCGGCTGGGAGATCACGAGCGCGATCTCGTGCTCCGACTCCGCAAGAGCGTTGAGCACCGGAACCGCCGGTTCCGGGCTGCCCGCGAACGCGACCCGCATCAGCTACCGCCTTCGCGGAGCTCCCGCAGCGCTCGGCGCCGCTCGTCGGTGTCGGTGCGATCCAGCATCAGCACGCCGTCGAGGTGGTCGATCTCGTGCTGGATGACGCGGGCGGAAAAAGACTGCGCCTCGAACTCGAATGGTGAACCCTCCATGTCTTGTGCAGCGACACTGATCTCGATGGCCCGGGCCACCGGCACGTTGACCTCTCCGATCGAGAGACATCCCTCGTCGGCGATCTCGGTCTCATCCGAGGCGGCTGTGATCCGCGGGTTGATGAGCGCGGCCATCGGCTGATCCTCGTCCGGACGGAGAACGATGACCCGGCGCGAGCGTCCGACCTGGGGTGCCGCCAGGCCGACCCCCCGGCCGTCGATCATGATCTGGCCCAGAAACTTGATCTCCGAGATCAGTGAGGCGTCGAAGGTCGTGACCTCGGCCGCGGGCATCTTGAGAACGGGATCGGGGAACTGGCGGATCTGGCCCAGGGCTTGGAGCCTCCGCTCCTCGAGTTGAGGGTCGTCGAGCGCGCGCGTTGACACGTACTCAGGGTACCAGCGGCGCCCCCGTCCGATCCCCGGGCGCTGGTGGTCCGCAACACAGCCCCGCGACGGCGGGGCCGGATATCACCGCCGCGGGGGAAGCAGCCGGCGCGCCTCGGTGAGCAGCCATCCGCGCAGCGCCGCGTAGTCTCCGGGCGCGTCCATGGCGAGGGTGGCCACGCCGTTCGCCGACGCGATCCCCGGACCGTCAGCTCCGCCGACGACCCGCGCGGTCAGCGCGCCGCCGGACGCCGCCAGCGACACGATGGGCTCGCCGGTCCGCGGGTAGTGGACCGCTACCTCATCGTCGGTGGTCTCGATACGCGGGTTGGGCGCGATGTCGGCGATGTCGAAGTAGGCCGCCGCCAGATCGGGGCGCAGCTCCGCAGCGACCGCGGGCATCGCGGACTCCTCGAGGCGGTAGAGATCGGCGACGCTGGAGGTGAAGTAGTACTCAGCCTCCCGCAGGAGCAGGAGATCGGTCCCCTCGGCCTTGCCACGCTCGGGACGCTCCTGGATCCAGTCGCGGACCCGCTGCCAGCTCCGATGGCGCGCGTCGGCCGCGGTCGAGGTCGCCGCGGCCGGCGGGTGCCGGTCAGGGGTGATCACGACGATGATGACCCGATCAGCCGTTCCGGCGAGCGCGTCGGCGAGCTCGGACACCCGCGCCGACTCGTCGATGTCGAAGGCCAGGCAACCGTGGAAGGCCACAGTCCAGGATCCGTCTGCGGGCCGGCAGGTGATGTCGGCGACGACCCCGCTGCCGCCCAGGGGTCGCGCCTCGCGGACGTTCATCTCGGCGACCCCGGGTAGTGTCTCCCCGCCCGTCATCTCGCTCATCATCGCCTCGCGGGTCTCGGGCGTCCCGAGGGCGAGCAGGGTGGCGAGCACGTGCATCCACACGTCCCGCGGCTGACTGGGCGCCTCATAGAGGCGAGGAACCGGCATCGAGATGTTCTCCTTCGGCGTTGTGAGACCCGGAGCAGAGTAGCGGCGCACAGCGCCGCCGTCATTCCGGAAGCGCTCCCCGTACCGGATCGTGAGAGCGCTACGTCTCCTGGGGATCGACGTCGATGACGGCGCGGATATCGGCCGTCGTGAACGCCGACCGCCGCGCGCGCAGCGCCTCGAGGAGCGGCTCCCGGGCGGCTTCGGCCCGCGGCGAACGGGCGAGGATCGCGCGACGGTGGCGACCGCGCAGGCGGTGCAGGCC
>JAHEIS010000039.1 GCA_024639225.1 Actinomycetes bacterium
GTAACCCCCAGGTCAACGACTCCGACAGCGACGGCTTCACCGACGGCGCCGAGCAGGCCGCCGGCACCGGCGTCTGCAACCCGGCGGACTTCCCCGCCGACGTCGACAAGGACGGCATCCCCGACGCCGTTGACCCCGACGATGACAACGACGGCGTGCTGGATACCGCCGATCAGCTCCAGCTCGACCCCACCAACGGTTCGGGCACCAAGCTCCCGTTCAAGCTCGAGTTCAACGCCACCCAGGCCGGCGGCTTCTTCGGCACCGGCTTCCCCGGCGTCCAGCTCTCGAGCAAGGGCGGCGGCCCCCTCAACGGCAAGGTCTCCGGTGGCGCCGCAGGTGGTTTCCTCGGCTACACCTCGACCGCCGGCACGAACCGGGCGGGCCAGAACAACCAGAACAACGCCATGCAGATCGGCTTCCCCGGACAGACGACCGCCACGGTCTCCGTGCTCCTCGGCCAGCCCTACCTGACCGACCTCAGCGATGAGGACGGCAAGCCCGAGGGCGAGGAGTCCGGCGGCGTCTACATCGGCCCCGACGAGGACAACTTCGTCTCGGTCGGTGTCAACGCCACCAACGGCAGCCCCGTCATCGAGCTGATCACCGAGGTGAACGGCGCGTACAACAAGCGGGCGACCGCTCCGCTGTCGCTGCCGGTCAAGGAGGTCACGTTCTCGCTCAAGACCGACACCGCGAACGCGACCGTCGAGGGCCTCTTCAAGATCGAGGGCGCCGCCCAGCAGTCGCTCGGCAAGGTGAGCGTTCCGAAGGAATGGCTCGGTACCCCGACCCTGGCCGGCGTGTTCGGCACCTCGGTCGGCAGCACCGAGGAGCAGGCGTTCGTCTTCGACAACTTCGAGGTCTCCGGCACCGGAGGCGGTGGGAAGCCCGACACGTCGAACTGCCGCTTCCAGCAGGGCACCGACGGCCGCGAGGTCCTCCGCGGTGACGACAACTGCGACCGCATCCACGCCTCGGGCGGCGACGACTGGCTCTATGGCGAGGGGTCGATCGACTTCCTCCGCGGTGAGAACGGTCGCGACCAGATCCGCGGTGGGTCCGGCGGCGACCAGATCTGGGGCGGCCGCGGCCTCAACCGGATCTACGGTGGCTTCGGCAACGACCGCATCTGGGGTGGTCGCCAGCAGGACCGCGTCTGGGCCGGGCCGGGCAACGACCAGATCCGTGCCGGCGTGGGCAAGGACATCGTGTTCGGCAACAACGGCAACGACCTGATCAAGGGCTACAACCAGGGCGACAACCTGAGCGGTGGTCCGGGCAACGACAAGGTCTACGGCCAGAGCGGCAAGGACATCGTCAAGGGCAACGCCGGCAACGATCGCCTCCGCGGTGGCTCAAACCAGGACAAGCTGTACGGCGGCACCGGCAAGGACCGCCTGCACGGCGGCTCCGGCGCCGACCTGCTCGTCGGAGGACCCGGAAACGACATCATCATCGCGCGCGACAAGCGCCGGGATCGTGTCGTCTGCGGACCCGGTAATGACATCGTCATCGCCGATCCGGTCGACGTCCTCATCGGCTGTGAGCGCCGCCGCTCCTAGCCGCAACGCCAATCCCGCCCGGACCGACCGGGCGGGGGTTGGTGGCCTGCGCGGGCCCCACTAACCTCATCGCGAACTCTCCAAGGAGCCTCACGCCGGTGTCAACTGCACCTCCCCCCAACGAAGCCCGCTCGAGCAACGGGCGCCCGCCGAGCGGCCGTGGCGTTCCCGTCGGCGAGGCGGTCAGCCGCAACTGGCGCCTCGTCCTGGCCCCGATCCTGATTCTCACGATCCTCGCCCTTGCGCTGGCGTGGGCGCGCGGCGCGACCTTCACCTCCGAGGCCCGTCTCAACGTCGGCGGTCCGACGGCCGTCGACTCGGTCGAGCAGCAGGTCCGCGGCAACGTCGCCTTCGCCGAGATCCTCAGCCGCCGGATCGACACGCCGAACGTCTTCAACGCCATCGCCGACAGCGTGGGCGAGGGTGGCACCTTCGAGGGCGACGTCTCGGCCACGCCCATCCCCGCGTCGCCGATCATCCGTGTGATCGCGGAGGCCGGCGATTCCGAGTCAGCGATCGCGCTCGCGAACGCGGCGACTGACGCCCTCGTCGGGGACTTCCAGAACGACAGCAGCCGCGAGCGCCAGTCGACTCAGCTTCTCGAGGCGGCCACTGACGCCGAAGAGCAGAAGCGGGACGCGCAAATCGCGGTGAACCGCGCCCAGAACAACTTCGATGACAACCCGACCGAGGCGAACGAGACCGCGCTCAACGATGCGGAGCGCGCGCTCACCCGCGCCACGTTCCTCCAGGAGAACGCCGAGCGCCAGTACACCGCGAACGCCGAGAAGCTCGCCGTCCAGACCGAGCTCGACGTGCTCTCGCCCGCCATCGAGGCGTCCAGTGACCGTCTCTCGACGCTCCAGGCGCTGCTCTTTCTGGCGATTGTCGGCGGCGGCGCGATCGGCATCGCCTTGGCCATGCTCCGCGAGCGCTACCCGGCGACGTTCGCCGGGCTCCCGGGCGCGCGTCCACCCCGGCCCGACGAGATCGCGCCGCAGCAGGCGTCCGCCGGGCGCACGCCCGAGCGCGCCGAACGCACGCCGCGACGCACCGCACGATGACCGCGCCCGCTCTCCCCGTCTCCGGGGAGAGCCTGCGTGGCTGGGTTCCGCTGGCAATCCCCGCCGCGCTGCTCTTCCTGCTGGGCCTCTTCTCGACTCAGGCGGCGCTGCTGGTGATCGTCGGCGTCGGCGCTCTCGCGGGGATCTGGGTGATCTGGCACCTTGACCCAGCTTGGACCTTGTCGATCGGCCTCGGGCTGATGGTCTTCAACGGGCGTTGGGCGGAGATCGGACTGCCCATCGGCCCCGACCGGGTCTTCGTCCTGATCGGCATCGCCGTCGTGCTGCTCCGCGGTCCGGCGATGGTCGACCGCCCGCGCCTGCGTCTGTACCCCGGCGTGTGGTTGCTGGCCGCCCTGCTCATCGTGATCGTGGGATCGAGCCTCTTCAACGGCTCCCTGGGTGACCGGACCGGCTTCCTCGATCTGGCCGACGGCATCGGCGTCGTACCCCTGCTCATGCTGCTCGCCGCTCCCTTCGCGTTCCGGACCGCGCGCCAGCGCGCGATCCTGCTCGGCACGCTGATCGCACTCGGCGCCTATCTCGGGCTGACGGCGCTCTTTGAGACGGTGGGCCCCGGGGCGCTCGTCCAGCCCGCCTACATTCTCGATCCAGACGTCGGGCTGCACGCTGAGCGGGCCCGCGGCCCCCTCGTCGAGGCCGTGCACAACGGGCTGGCCCTGTTCGGCTGCGCCTGCGTCGCGCTCATCGGAGCACTGTCCTTCCGTGAGAAGACCGCCAAGTACTTCGCCCTCGGCGTGGCCATCCTCTGCTTGATGGGATGCCTGTTCACCCTCACGCGCTCGATCTGGCTCGCGGTCGCGTTCTCGATGCTCTTCTGTGTTCTGGCGTTCAAGCCGCTACGCCGCTACGCCTCGGGCATGACGCTCCTGGGCGTCGTGCTCGTCGTGGGGCTTCTGGTCCTCGTGCCGGGGCTCTCCGACTCGGCGGACAACCGCGCCGGATCACAGCTACCGGTCTGGGACCGCCTCAACCTGAACTCCGCCGCCGCGAACGCCGTCGTGGATCGGCCGCTGACAGGACTGGGCTGGGGCCAGTTCGAGGAGGAGGGAGTGCCCTACTTCCGGCTCGCCGAGAATCGTCCCGTGACAGGGGTCGGCCAGCCGGCACACAACACCTTCCTTGGCCATGCCGCCGAACTCGGGCTCCCCGGCGTGATGCTCTGGATCATCGCGATGCTCGCGATCGTGGCCGCGGCGGTGGGGCGACAACCTCCCGAGGGCTATGAGTACTGGCGGATCGCGTTCGTTGCCTACACGATCGCGTTGGTGATCGTCGCGAACTTCGTGATGCTCATCTACCCGTTCGCAATCCTGCTCTTCTGCGCGCTGGCGGGCTTGCTCATGGGCCCGCGGCTCTACGCCGACATGGACGGCCGGACCTCGCCGGCCGAGCGACCCGAAACCCCGAACCCCGTCAGCGCCTGAACCCCGCCCGGTGTCAGCCGGGCGCTAGCGGGTGATCCCTGCGCTGCCCGCGCGCCGGACCCGGTTCCCGCCGACGTGGTCCGGGGTCAGTCGGAGGAGGAGCCGTCGCCGGCGCGGGCGTCGGCTCCGACCTCGGCCCGGAGCGAGTCGCCGCCGTAGGCATCGCGTGCGGAGCCGCGTGTCTGTGACTCGCCGCGGTCGGTACGCAGCGGGCGGATGCCGAGCGCCCGCGCGAACAACGCCTCGCGGGTGTCATCGACGAAAGCCATCGCGGGTCGACGCGCGAGCATGCGTGTGAGTCCCAGCAGGCGACCTCCCCGCGTCAGGTCGACCAGAGGCCGCCCGGCCATCAGGTCCTCGGCGCGCTCCCGTCGCTCGGCCACGCTCGGCAACAGGGCCACGGCCGGGCCACCGTCTCCCGCCACCCGTCGCCCACGGCGCCGTGCCCGGCGCCGCGCCGCCACCTCTCCCAGCGCGCCCCCGATGGCTCCCGGCGTCCGGGTGAGCGATCCGAGGCGTTCGGCGGCGGCGATCGGCCGGAGGGCGCGGACATCCTCGGCGAATGCCCGGGCGAGTCGTGCGCCCCGGCGGCGGCGGGCACGGCGTGGCGACCACCAGCTCCGGCGCGAGAATGCCGCCGCGAGGTGTTCCTCGCGGCGACGACGCTGGTCAGCGCGGAGGTCCGGACGGTGGTTGATATTGACGGCCGTCGCGACGCCGGCACCGGCACCGCGGCGTTCGCAGATGCGCATCCAGAGATCGAGATCTTCTGCTCCGGCGGAGTAGCGATAGCCGCCGAGGTCGCGGGCCGCCGCGACCCGTACCATCGCCGCGCCACCCGTCACCGCGTGCATGTCCATGAGGCCCGCGGGGCTGAGGAGGCGCGGCCGCCCGCTCGGCGGTCCGTGGAGGGCCGCGGCGCGGGCCGGGGTGTCGGGCACGACGCAGGCGGCGAGGACGAGATCGCGGTCGCGTCGCTGTTGCCACAGGACCGCGAGCTGATGGGCGAGAAGCTCGTCCCCGGCGCCCGCGATCACGAGCCACGGCTCGGATGCGGAGACGAGAGCCGCGTTGTGGGGCATGTCCCCCGGCGGCACGAGCCGCGCGCCATGGCTCTCGGCGATGCGCTCCGCCGGTCCGCGCCGACTCGAGATGACCAGGACCTGGGCCGCTCGTCGCGGCTCCTGGCCGGCGGCGGCGACGACGGCGCGCTCGAGCTGTCCGGCGTCGCCGTCGTCGATGACGGCGACGGTCACCGGGAGCGGGTCGGCGATCTGTGGCCGCGGTGCACCCGGTTCGAGGTGGGGCGTGGGGAAGGCGTCGGTAAGGCTCTCGGAGACGTCGATGAGGTCGTGGACCCGGGCGCGTTCGACCCCCGCCGCGGAGAGTTCGGCGCGCAGGTCGGGATCGGCCAGGCGGGCGATCGCCTCGGCAAGACGTTCCGGCTCGTCGGGCGGAACGAGCAGGCCTTCGACGCCGTTCCGGATCAGCTCCGGGATGCCGTCCACCCACGTCGAGGCGACCGGCAGGCCGGCGGCGAGGGCCTCGGCGAGGACGACCGGCATCCCCTCGCGCAGGCTGGACAGGATGAAGGCGTCCGCCCAGCCGTAGAGCGCCGGCAGTTCGTGGTTCGGCAGACCACCCACCAGCGTGATCCGATCGGTGAGGCCGGCGTCCTCAACCGCCCGGGAGATCTCGTCCCGCATGGCGCCCTCGCCCACGATGCGCAACGCGAAGTCGATCCCGCGCCGGTCCAACTCGGCGCAGGCGGCGACCATCGACAGATGGTCCTTCTGGGGCATGAGCCGACCGACGGTCAGCAGCCGCAGCGCATCGGCCGGGGCGCGTTCCCCCTCGTGCCGGAAACGCTCGAGCGGGACGCCGCAGCGGACGACTCTGACCTTGGGCGCCGAGCCCGGTGACAGCTCGGCGACGCGCTCTGCCACCCGTGTGCTGGCGGCGATCACCGTCGCGGCCCGACGGGCCTTCTGGTCGACGAGGGACGGATAGGAGAAGACGTCGGCGGCGTGAGCGGTGAAACCGAACGGGATCCCGGACGCTGCCGAGGCGACCATCGCGACAGTCGTGGGTACGTCGGCGTGGTGGGCGTGTATGTAGGCGGCGCGGTTGGCGCGGGCGTAGTCGGCCAGCCGCAGGCCAATCCAGGCGTGCCAGGCTGTCCGCAGCCGGGTCCGGCCCCCGGGCAGGGGGCCTTTTGCGATGTCGCGGGCGACCGACAGCAGACCCACCGGGTTCCGCAGGAGCGCCCGCACGGCCGAGCGGTGAAGGCCGCCGGCGACGAGCGGGGTGACGACGCCGAGGCGAAGATCGATCGCGCTCATGAAGGGGTTGCGCCGGACCGTCGTCGGTAGCACGTGGGCGCCGAGAGCCCGGAGTCCGTGGATCTCCTGGTAGACGAAGGTCTGGCTGCGGCTCGGAAGGTTCGAGCTGACGTAGACGATGGGCGGGCCCACCGGATCGGTCGGGCGATCGGCGGGAGGCCGGGGCCGGAACGGGCGGTCGGTGGGCCGGCCGTTGGTGGTCAGGTGGGACATGTGAACGGGAGGGGGACGCGGCCGAAAGGTAACGAAGGGTTCTGCCCCTTCCCCCGAACGAACGGGGAGGTTGGCTGATGGACAGCCGGGTTAGTGTGATGCCCACGGCCACGGCATGCTCCGGCAAGGATTGCCGATTTCCGCCCCAGGACCCAACCCCACCGTGATGACACCAACCGAACGCCCCCTGCGGTTCGACGGCCTGCGCCTCACGGCGCTCGCCCAGGATGATCCGTTCGCGCGCGCCACGTGGTCCGGCGCTGCCCACCACCTTTTCTCGGCGATGGTCGAGCTGGGGGCCGACGTACGGGGTGTCTCCGGCCGCCCGCCGCGCGCCGCACACGTCGCGGCGCGGGTGTTGTCGGCCTCGGGTGACCGCGACCTCCTGCGACTCAAGGCGGGCATCCATCCCGTCCGTCGCTGGGCGGCGACCGCGGCGGCCTGGAGGCGGGCCCGCGCCGTGGACCCGTCGCCGGACGTCCTGCTCCAGCTCGGCATCTTCTACGAGCCCGACCGGCTCCCCGGCTTCTCGCCGCGGATGACCTGCTCCTTCCACGACGGCAACCTGATCACCGGCCTGCGCGGCGCCGGGCTCGATCGGGCCTCCGGTCGCCTCGCGCGGCTCGTGCGCTTCGAGCGGGAGGCCTTCTCGCGCAAGGACCTGATCTTCACGACGAGTGAATGGCTGCGGGGCTCGTTCATCGACGACTTCGGCCAGCCGCCCGAGAAGGTCATCACCGTGGGGGCGGGGCCGAACTTCGACGCCCTGCCGGCGGTGCCGGAGCGGGATCACGGATCGCCGCGGTTCCTGTTCGTCGGCAAGGACTTTCCGCGCAAGGGCGGACCGGACGTTCTCGAGGCCTTCGCGCGGGTGCGCGAGGTCCATCCCGACGCCGAGCTCTGGATCGTGGGAGCCCCTGGTGCCCCCGCCGACGCCCCGGGCGTGAGCAATCTGGGCGTGATCTCGCGGTCCGATCCCGACGGGGACGCCCGACTCACAGATCTCTACTCGCGGGCCACCGCCTACGTCATGCCGTCGCGCTACGAGCCGTTCGGTTTCGTCTTTCTCGAGGCCATGAGCTTCGGCCTGCCGTGCATCGCGTCCGCGACGTGCGCCATGCCCGAGATCGTCCGCGACGGGGAGACCGGGCATGTGGTGCCTCCGCGCGACGTCACGGCGCTCGCGGCCGCCATGACTGCGCTCGCCGACGACCCGGCGCAGGCCCGGCGCCTGGGCGCGGCGGGCCGGGCGCGGGTCGTGGAGTGGTTCAACTGGCAGTCGGTCGCCGCGCGCATCCTCGCCGCCATCAGCGATCACGCCCCCGCGCCCCGGAGCCCGCGATGAGCCCCCGCCGCGGTGCACGCCGGGCCTCCTATCGCGAGGCGTTGAGCTACGGGGCCATGAGCACGGTCGCCCTGGCGCTCTTCGGGGTCGTCTCGAGTATCGTGATCGCGCGGATCTTCAAGGCCGAGGTGATCGGTGAAGCCGCCATCGCCCTGGCGCCCTATCTCGCCCTGCAGCTGCTGTCGTCCTTCCGCGAGCAGGCCGCCCTCGTGCGCAAGCTCGCGACGCTGCCCCCTCGTGATCCGCGGATCACCGGCCTGAGCGCCGCAGTCATGGCGTTCTCGACCGCCCTCGTGGTCACGGTGGCCATGATCGTCGCCGCCGGCACCTGGTGGGCCTTCAACGGCCCGATCGACCGGCCCGAGCTGATCGCCCCGGCACTCGCCGTGATCGCGGCCTACGCGGTGGTCGGCAACCCCGGCTGGAACCTCAACATGGTGCTCTCCTCGTTCCGGGCCGGACGGGAGCTGTTCGCGGTGAAGATGGTGAGCGCCGTCGCCTTCTTCGTCATCGCGATCATCTACGGGCTCGTGATCGAGGTCAGCGTGTGGGGTCTCGTCGCGGCGACCATCGGCTCCTGGGTCGTCGCTCTGGTCCACCGTCTGGCCCTGCTGCCCTCGTTCATGCGCTTCTTCGTGCCCGCCGACGAGGTCCGCGCGGGGTTCCGTGAGCTGCCGGAGATGATCCGCTTCAGCCTCAAGCTCGGCCCCGGCCAGATGGCGGCGGGCATCAGCGAGCAGAGCGTCTACTGGATCCTCGCCGTGATGTTCAAGGGGGCGCTCGGGGACGCGCTGATCGGCGCCTTCAACCGCGCACAGCAGCTCAGCAAACGCCTGATCGACACCCGCGCCAACGTCGTTGAGGTTCTTCTCCCCACCCTCGTCGAGCGACGTTCGCAGGGCGACCACGCCGGTTTCGACCGGGCTCTGGTCGACAGCCTCCGCTACGTCGTGATCGTCCTGCTGCTGTGCGCTGCCATGGCCGGGGGCGCCGCCCAGGGGGTGATGGAGCTCTACGGGCCCGACTTCGTCCCCGGCGCCGATGCGCTCGCCATCCTGATGCTCGCGCCCGCTCTGGCCGCCGCGACGTCGATCTTCTCGAACGGGCTCATCGCCGAGAACCGGCCCGGCCACACGGCCCTGGCCATGGTGGCGCGGCTCGTCGTGACGCTCGTCGCGGTGATCGTGCTCGCGGACATCTGGGGGATCACCGGCGCCGCGGCGGGGATGGTCATCGGCTTCGCCGTGGAAGCGGTCATTCAGGGGGTGCTCCTACGCCGCCACCTCAGCGAGGGGCTGACGCGTATCTGGCCGGTCAGCGAGATGGCCGTACTGGCCGGCGCGTATCTGATCGCCTTCCTGCTCGCCCGGATGGTCGACGAGACGGTGCCCGGGCTGATCAGCGTCGTGCCGGCTCTCGCGGTCGGTGCCGTTGCCTTCTTGGCGATCATGTTCGGCCTGCGCGGCTTCAATGAGCGGGACCGTGAGCGGATCAGCGAGTTCCGTTCGCGCCGTGGTCGTTCCGATGGCGGACCCGGCGACGACGATGAGCCGACGGCGCCCGGCGGCGATCCGGACCCCGTCGACCGGGATGCACCCGATGCCGCCGAGGCTCCCGTCTACGTCGGAGGATCGCGTACTCCTGAGGCGGCCGGCACCTTCGTGGCCGTGGGATCCGATGAGGCGCCGTTCGCCTATGCCGGGGATCAGGAGCGGGGGGCGCCGGTGCGGTTCCGCCGCCCCGGTCAGCGCCGCCGCATCGTGCTCGCTGCGACACTCGTCTGCGCTGCGCTCGGCGTGGTCACGGCGTGGATCCGCCCGGCCGAGTACAGCTCCGAGGCCGTTCTGCGCGTCCCCACTGATCTCGGCGGCGCGCGCTTCGGTGCCGAGTTCCAGACCACGGCGACCCTCGCGACGAGCTTCAGCCGGATGATCGACGATCAGCCGGTGATCAGCCGCGTCTCCGATTCCGGTGGGCCGGCGGCGTCCGAGGCCCGCAGCCGCCTCAGCGCCATGACCGACGGCCGCACCACCCTGATCACGGTGATCGGCCGTGGCGACGACCCCGCGGCGGCCGTCGAGATCGCGAACCTCGGAGCGCGCGCTCTGCAGGACCACGTCAAGACTCTTGGCCAAGGTGACGGGAACGATCTGCTGGCGCGGGTGGCCGCCGCCGAGACCGATGTGCGCGTCGCCCAGCGGGAGGTCGACCGCCTCCAGGACGCGCTCGACGCCTCGGGCTCGGACCTCGACCGGGCCCGCCTGCGCGACGCCCGCAGCGAGCTCACCCGCGCCAGCATCCGGCTCGATGGCCTGGAGCTCCAGGCCCTGGCCGACACCGGGGCTCCGACGATCACGAATGATCTCGAGTTCACGCGCCCGGCCGACCGGGCCCGCAGCGACACCCGCGACGCGCTGACCCGCTGGCTGCTCCTCGGTGGAGGCGGTGGGCTGGCGATCGGGCTGCTGATCGCGCTCCTCTGGCCCGCCGCTCGCCGGCCCGCGGACCCCGGGTACCCGCGCGGCGACCAGCGCGATGAGCCGGGGCTGCCGGCGGGTCGTTCTGGCGAAGTTCACACCGGCTAAGAACGCTTCTCACCGGATTCCAACAGCTCGTGTCGTCCGGGCGAGATTCCCCTATCTAGGCTGGACGCGCCCACCGCCGCCGTCCACCGGGGGGGCGTTCCCCGCGAACTGCACTAGACGTTCGAGGGCCCGGCCCGTCCCTTTGTGCGGTGACGTTCCCCACCACGATCGGAGATGATTTCCACCCATGCCCCTCGCCATGCCCTTCCGCAGGTCGTCCCTTGCCCGCATCCTCCCGACAGCCGCCATCCTGATGGTCGCCGCTGCCCCCGCCGCCGCGACCCCGGGCGCGACCCTGGAGGTCTTCTCCGGCGGCTCGCTCGACCAGTCGGGCAACGAGTGGACCTTCCCTGACGGCGAGACCATCTCGAGCTGCTGCAGCCTGCAAGCCTTCTCGATCGCGAACGTCTCGACCGCCGGCGAGAAGATCACCGGGATCACGATCGATCTCGACGACACTTCGCTGTACCCCGACATCCTCTGGGACCCCGCGGAGTTCCCCGACCCTGACGGGCCGGTCGGCGATTCGGCAGGCATCGACTACACGGTCGGCGCCGATCCCGCGGGCGGCTCGATCGCCGCGCACACCGGCCTCAAGAAGCGCCAGGGCGGCTACGGCGCATGGCAGATCGCACCGACCGGCTTCGACCCCGGCGAGAACGCGAAGTTCGGCATCGACATCGACCCGAGCTCGATCAAGAACTCGAATCCTTCCGCCACCGGTGGCCACATCGCCGGCGTCGAGCTCCACGGCGCCGCCGTCACCGTTTCTTTCTCGGACGGGAGCGTCCTCACCGGCGACATCATCGGCCTGCCCGGTGAGTTCGGAGGAGCGGGCGCCAAGGCCGTGATCGCGCCGGGCCTGCCGGCCGCGCCCGGGATCGGCCGCGCGGGCGGCGCCTCGAGCCCCGCCACCGTGTCATCGGCCGAGCAGTCGATCGTCGTCACCGGCAATCCCGGATCTGCCGGCAAGCTCTACATCGGGGAGGGCAACCTCAGCGTCGAGGTCCAGCCGCAGGGCGGCTTCGACCTCGATCCGTTCGAGGCCAACAAGGCCAAACGCATCGAGATCGTGGACTTCACCATCGGCGCGAACGGCACCGCGACAGTACCGGTCACGCTGGAGCGGGCCGGCGACAGCAATGCGGTGCCCGACTCGATCGGCCTTCACTACATCACCGCCTACATCGACAACGGCTCGGACTCCGGCCGGGTCTCGGCGCCCATCATTCTCCGTTTCGATCCGTCCGCCGACAACGAGGCTCCGGCGATCGTCTCGCGCACGCCCGGGCCCGGCGCGACCGGCGCGGACGTCAGCGGGCCCGTCACCGTCGTCTTCGACGAGGCCATGGATCCCGGCACCCTGAGCTCGGGCGGCTTCCGTCTGGTCGGGCCCGGCAATCAGCCTGTCCAGGCATCGGTCATCGCCTCCGCGGACCGGCGGACGTTCTCGCTCGTGCCGGCCGGACCGCTCGACGGCACCTCGGCCTACCAGGTCGTCCTGGGTTCGGCCGTCGCCGACCTCGCCGGCAACGCGCTGTCGGCCTCAAACATCTCCTGGAGCTTCACGACCGGAGCCGGCGTCGTGCCCGGGGACAAGCGTGTTCCCGAGGGCGCCGTGTGCGCCCAGGTGGACCCTCCGGCCGCGAGCTCGTCGCCGGCGACGAAGGTCACCGCCTCCGTCACCCAGCTGCGGATCAACCAGCGCATCTCGTCGGCCGCCGTCCGGCGGGCGAACGCGATCCAGGCCTGGCTCGACGCCGGCATCGTCTCCGATG
Source organism: Actinomycetes bacterium (assembly GCA_024639225.1). Lineage (GTDB taxonomy): Bacteria > Actinomycetota > Thermoleophilia > Miltoncostaeales > Miltoncostaeaceae > JAHEIS01. Next base: position 12,341 of record JAHEIS010000039.1, read on the forward strand.
ACCTCTGCGGTCAGGGCCTCGTCCCGCGCGACTTCGGTCCCGGAGTCGTCCTCGGCACCGGCGCGCAGAGTAACGGCGGCGCCGCGGACCCCCGGCCGCTCAGGGTCGCGACTCCCGGCACGCCGGGAAAGGTCCAGCGCACGGTCGGCCAGCTGCGGATCAACCAGCGCATCTCCTCGGCGGCGCTGCGCCGGATCAACGCTCTGGCCACGCGCATGACCGAGCTGACCGGGGGCGACGTCGTTGACGGTTCCGTCACCGCGGGCAAGCTCAACGGCACGTCGAGCATCGTCTCCGCCTCGACGACCGGGACGACCGCCGCGGCATCCACGACCCGCGTGGCGCCGCCCAAGAAGGGGAACGCGACGTTCACCCTCACGCCGCGGCAGCTGCGCATCAACCAGAAGATCTCCCAGGCCGCCGTCCGGCGCGTCAACGCGCTCACCGCGCGGGTCGCCGCCGGCCTGACCTCCGCCAACTTCGCCGACGGAAGCATCAACGCCATCGACCTCGACCCCGGACTGAGGTCGTAATCCCATGACAGCGAGCTCGCCGGGAAGCTCATTTCTGACATCCGCGGACGCCACTGACGGCGCCGCGAACCTCAACAGGGGGAACAATGTTCCGAGCAAGTAACCCGTCACGCCCTCGGCGTCGCCGGATCCCGGGAGGACGGAGTCTCGCGGCTGCCTCGGCAATCGCAGTCGCCGGCTTCGCCGGGCTGGCCTACGCGGTTGACGCGACCCTCGATTTCGACGCTGAAGTCCCCGGCACCGTTGCCAACACCGGTTTCACCGGCGTGCTCGACGGTCTCGAGCAGGGCAGCGCCATCAACATCGCCAACGGCAACCTCGAGCTCACCTCGGGCCCCGGCGACTTCACCTCGGGCGGCTCCGCCCCCCAGGTGAACGCCCTCGGCGTCCCGGTTGACCCGTCATCGGCGTACACCATCAAGGCGACCATCAACGTTCCGGCCGACCTCGACGCCGCCTACGAGGGCGTCGGGATCTTCCTCGGCAAGGGCCAGATCGACTACATGAAGCTGGTCGTTTATGACACGCCCGGCACGCAGTCCGGTCCCTTCGCCAACAACGCTTCCGTCGACCTCGAGTTCGACAGCGGCGGAGCGGGCAAGGTCGACGTCTGGGATTCCCCGGTCGTCCTCGGTGGTCCCACGGCCCCCGCGACCATCGATCTGACCATCGGCGTGGACCCCGCCGCCGGCACCGTCACCCCGAGCTACGTCTCGAAGGCGGCCAACGGAGACGTCCTCCAGTCGGTCTCGCCGGGCGCGCTGAACACCGTTCCCGCGGCGATGCTCCAGGACCCGCTCAACATCGCGGGCATCCTGAGCACCAACAAGGACTACATCGAGCCGCCTCCGGCCCCGATCCCGCCGGCGACGAACCCCGCAGCCGCCCCGTTCACGACCGAGTTCCTGAGCTTCAGCTATTCCAACACGGTGGCGCCGCCGCCGCCGCCCCCGCCGCCGCCGCCGCCCCCGCCCGGAGGCGGAGGAGGGGTCACGCCGGCCGGCGCGGTCTGCCTGCCAGTCCCCGAGAGGGTTCCGAGCACCGGCAGCGGAGAGATCAAGCTCACCGTCGGTCAGCTGCGCACCAACCAGCGCATCTCCGCTGCCGCGGTGCGTCGCGCCAATGCCATCCAGAACTGGCTGGACGACGGAATCGTCTCGGACGACCTCTGTGGCGGTGGCATCGGCACCGCGGACCTGGCGTCCGACGTCCAGGTCGCGGCCGGCACCAACCAGGCGGTCGCCGCTCCGCAGCCGCGCCCGGTGAACATCGCCGCGGCCGGAACGGGCGGTGGCAACGTGACGCTCACCGTCGGTCAGCTGCGCACCAACCAGCGCATCTCGGCCGCCGCGGTGCGTCGCGCCAACGCCCTGCAGGACCGGTTCACCGCCCTGACGGGTGGCGATCTCACGCCGGGAGCTGTCACCTCCGGCAAGATCCAGGTCGGCAGCGTCATCACGGCCAAGGGTTCCGCGGGGACCGTCGCCGCATCGACGACCAACGTCGCTCCGGCCGGCGCGTCCAGCGGCAACATCAAGCTGTCCGTCGGTCAGCTGCGCACCAACCAGCGCATCTCGGCCGCGGCGGTCCGCCGGACCAACTCTCTCCTCGACCAGATCGCGGGAGGCCTCACCGGCGCGAACTTCGCCAACGGCACGATCGGCTCGAACGAGCTGGGCTGAGCCTGTTGGACATGGCACGCCGGAGTGATCCGGCGAGCCGTCGCGTTCACCGTATGGCCGGGGCATCAGCCCCGGCCATACGCGTTTGAGGGCGGCAAGAACTCCCGGTTCTCTGCATCAGAGGGTGGGGGCGATCACCCGTGACGTTTCGAAACGAATCACGGGTTCTCCCGATCCGGTCGGGGAATTTGGGGCCTGCCAAGGTCTGGAAACCTCGCATCGTGTGCGGATAGTCTGCGGCGGCACCGGAGCGGAGTTCCGTTGCGGGGGGAGGGCATGTAGAACCCGGCGGTTGCCGGGCCCACCCCCGTGCGGGAGCGCGCCGGGCGACTGCCTCGTCCCTCGCCCCACCGCTGGAGTTGTTGCCTGTCTGATGAGTCGCTCGTCATTCACCCGCGCCCGATTCCTGGTTCCGGCCGCTCTTCTCCTCCTCCCGGCGACGGCCGCCGCGGCACCGTCGGATCTGAGCCTCGACTTCGGCACCGCCGTGCCCGGTAGCGTTCCGGACGCCCAGGGTGAGGGGACGGGCTTCACCGGCATCGAAGGCGACAGCGTCCCCGCCAACCTCGATCTCGACACGGCCGAGGGCGTGCTTCGGATCGTGTCGACCTCGGGCGACTTCATCGACAACACCCAGGACAACGGGCTCTACACGGAGATCGACGGCGCCGGCGGTTTCGCGGTCAGGACGACGCTGCTCGGTCCGCCGCCCCTGAGCGATCCCAACCACGGCGCCGGGATCTGGGTCGGCGCGGATCAGGACAACTACATCAAGCTCGTGCTCATCCAGGTGCCCGAGCGGGATGCGGACGGTGACATCATCGGGAGCTTTCCGATCGTCGCTCTGGGACGTGAGGAGACGGGGCAGACCGTCAGCTTCGAGGTCGACCCGTCATCTCTCCGCTTCGATCAGATGAAGGACGCCGAGCGGATCACGCTCACGCTCAAGGTGGCGTCGGATGGAAGCGTCTCGGGGCGCTACAGCGACGACCTCGGGATCGTCCGTCAGCTCACGCCCACGAGCCCCCTGACACTGACCGGTATCACCGGGCCCGCGGTCCGCTCCGGGGTCGTCGCCACGAGCAAGAACGCCTTCTCGTCGCCGACCTTCGCCTTCGACGACTTCACCGTGGAGGGCGACGCCGGTCCCAGCATCATCAACCGTTCGCCGGCGAGCGGTGCCGGCAACGTCGGCCGGACCGCGCCGATACGGGTGGTCTGGGATGAGCCCATGGACCCGGCCGCGGTCGCGGCCGCATTCTCCCTGGCCGGGCCTGACGGGTCCGCCATCCCGGCCTCGGCCGCCGCGTCCGCCGATGGGCGCAGCTTCACGTTCACGCCGGCGGAGGCTCTCGCGGCGACGAGCGAGCATCGTGTGGCGATCACCGGGCCGCGCCGGGCGAACGGTGAGCCCGCCTCCGACGAGTCCTGGAGCTTCACGACGGGCCTGTCGCTGGGGAGCGACCCCGGAAGTGGCGGCCTCGGCACGGGGCGGTGTCTCGCGGTGCCGCCGCGGGTGCCGAGCCCCCGAAACTCGCAGATCACCCTCACTGCGAAGCAACTGCGGATCAACCAACGCATCTCGGCTGCCGCCGTACGACGCGCCAACGCTCTCCAGAAGTGGATCGACGACGGCATCACCGCCGACGACATCTGCGGCGGGGCGATCAGCCGTGCGGATCTCGCCGACGACGTCGTCACCACGGAGACCCTGAACCCGGCGACGCCGTCGCTCGCTTCTCCGCGGCCGTTGGTGGTGCCACCGCCGCGACGGGGGTCCGCGAAGATCAAGCTGACGACGCGTCAGCTGCGCATCAATCAACGGATCGCATCCGCGGCCCTGCGTCGCGCCCGCGCGCTGGAGGTGCGCCTGCGCAACCTCACCGGGGGGGACCTGGCGCCGGGTGGCCAGATCAGCGTCGGCAAGCTGGACCCCGAGCTCGCGGTCCTGTCGCTGGGCGCGACGACGACGGTCGCCTCGTCAGTGACGCGGGTCCGCCCGCCGTCCCGCGGTGGTGACGAGATCGAGCGGTCCGTGCGCCAGCTGCGGATCAACCAGAGGATCTCCGCCGCCGCGGTCCGGACCCTCAACGGACTTGTGGATCAGGTCAGCGGTGGGTTGACGAGCGACAACTTCCGTAACCGGTCGGTCGCCGGCAGCGACCTTGCCTCTGACGCGCGGCCGTGAGCCGCGGATCTCACCTCAGCGGGCGCCGGTGCCGCGGAGCACCGTCGGGATCGTCTGGAAGATGATCCGGATGTCCCACCAGAGGGACCAGTTGGTCACGTACATGTAGTCGAGACGGACCATCTCCTCGTAGGCCACGTCATTGCGCCCGCGGGCCTGCCAGAGCCCGGTGATACCTGGCAGGAGGTCCAGGCGGCGCTCGCCCCAGCCGGTGATCTGGTCGGCCTCGTGCACGACGAAGGGTCGCGGGCCGACGAGGCTCATGTCCCCGCGGATCACGTTGAACAGCTGGGGGATCTCATCGAGGCTCGTCCGGCGCAGAAAGGAGCCGACGCGGGTCACGCGCGGATCATTCTCCATCTTGAAGAGTGGACCGGGGTTCGCCATCTCGTTGAGGTGGGCCATGGAGAGGCGGGCGGCCTCGGCGTCCCGGTGCATCGTCCGGAACTTGAAGATGCGGAAGGTCGATCCGTGAATTCCGCGCCGGCTCTGGCGGAAGAAGATCGGCCCCGGCGACTCGAAGCGGACGGCCGCGGCGATCGCCAGAAGCACGGGGCTGAGGACGATCAGGCCGATGCCGGCGAGGCCGATGTCGAGCGTGCGCTTGGCGACCTGGGCGGTGGTCGACAGACGGGTGCCCGTCAGGTTCACGACCGGGACGCCGGCCAGGTCGCTCAGGCCCGCGTGGGCGGGGGTGATCTCGTGGAGGCGGGGAACCACGGCCGTGGGCAGCGAGCCGGCCCGGGAGCCGCGCAGCGAGTCGAGGACCTCCTCCGGACGTCGACGTGTGAACGCGAGCACGAGCCGGGTCGCGCCCGTCGCCGCCACCGCCGCTGCGATGCCGTCGCTCTCGCGGTAGACCGGGACGCCGTCGAGGTCCTCCCCGCTGGGCTCCATGGGGTCGTCATCGACGAAACCGACCACGTTGATCGTGCCGGAGCGGCTCTGCAGCAAGCGGCGGGCGACATCCTGGCCGGTGCGGCCGGCGCCGACGATCAGAACACGCTCGGGGTGAGCCCGCATCGCGGCGTGGCGGGTGCGTGCACGCAGGGTGAGCGTGAGGCCGAACAGGATGGGCAGGCCCAGGAGTCCGAGGAGACCTTCGCCGCGACCGACGATGTCCGGGGCGACGACGAGCGCACCGACGAACCAGACGAAACCCAGGCACGCGAGCGCGACCGCAGCGTCGCGGGCGTCGTTCAGCGCGGAGTGGTCGATCGGGTCGACCCGGTAGAGGCCCGCGATGCCGAAAGCGATCGGGAGGGTTGCGCCGACGAGCAGGACGGTGACCGCCAGCGACGTGGCCTCGGCCATCCCGATGGCACCGAGCGCCAGAATCGCCGCGGCCACGAGGAGTACGGCCACAGCGTCGGCGAGCAGCGCCGCACGAGCGAGGCGCGAACGGCCGACCAGGCCCGCGCCCACCGCCTGGGCGGAGAGCGTGTCTTCCGCGGCGCCGGGGAGGTACGCGAACTCGGTGCTCATCGCCTGGCGAGACCGGTGAATGGGGGCCGCGGGTCCATCGCCCCCGATTCTATGCCCGGACCACCATTCGGCATCTATCCGAAAGGTGGGGTTCAGCGGGCGTGTTTCAGGCCATCAGGATCAGGCCGGCGAGCACGACGAGTGCGGCGGTGCCGGCCAGGACGACCACGGGCGTGCTGCTCCCGGGTCCACGCGAGCCCCGCGCGCCGGAGCGCGGGCGGACCAGTGCGGCCAGGGCGCCCATCAGCAGTCCGACCAGCAACAGTGCAAAGGCAATCACCGGGACGTCCCCCGAGACGAGAATCGGGCCCACGACCCCGACCGGCGGCTCGGCGCGGTCATCGGGGCCCGCTGGGGCGCCGCCCGCGTCATCTCCGTTGTTCTCTTCCAGCCGGCGCGCCGCGCCCTCCTGGCGGAGGCGCTCCTGCTCGCTCTCATCGACCTCGGGCTCGGGCGCCGGCACGGGAACCGGGATCGGAACGGGTGCCGGTGCCGGTGCCGGTGCCGGAGCCGGAGTCGGAGCCGGAGTCGGCGCCGGAACCGGAGCGGGGGCAGGTGCCGGGGCCGGCGCGGGAGCCGGAGCGGGCGTCGGCGGAGCATCCGGGGCGGCGGGGGGAGCGATTCCGAGTCCGGTGGCCGGCACCGCGATGGCCAAGGCGACCGACGCGAGGGCCAGCCGTCGGAGAAGCCGCCGGTGGGGAGGGGGCCGATCTATTGCCCCAAGAGCCTTCACTGCGCCGAGGTCGACCGCAACCGCGACAGGCCCGAGCCACCGAGCAGCTCGCGCAGCTCGTCGAGACCCTTCTCATAGTCGGCGACTCGGATCGGCCGGAGCTCAACCATCTCGGCGGCGAGTTCGGTGTGCCGCTCCGCCATCTCGGCCAGCGCGTCGGCGAGCTGATCCGTCGTGTTGTCGACGAAGAGAGCGCCCTGGGAGAACGTCTCGCGCAGCAGGCTCCAGCCACTGCAGATCAGAGGCTTACCCAGCTCGAGCGACTCCTCGCCCGCCCGCTGCATGGTGTGGTCACGGCTGGTGAGCGCGAGCACGCCGTCGCACCCCTTCATCAG
>JAHEIS010000040.1:0-2928 GCA_024639225.1 Actinomycetes bacterium
GAGAAGAACGCCGGAGCAGGTTGTGCCTGCGGCCCTGACTGCGCCTGCGGGTGCCGGGAAGGCGGCCCCTGTAGCTGCGCCGACAGCTGTGCACGAGACGACTGCTGCTGAGCACCAGCGCGTCACGGGCAATGCCCGTGACGGGTGAGAGTCAGTCGCCCGGCTCGAGGGTGACGAGGACGGCGCCGGCGGACACGGAGGCGCCCGGCTCGACCCCGACGACGGCGATCGTCCCGGCCCGGTGGGCCGTGACCTCATTCTCCATCTTCATCGCCTCGATCACCGCGACGACCTGACCGGCGTCGACGCTGTCTCCCGCCCCCGCATCGACGCGGAGCACCGTGCCCTGCATCGGGCTGAGGACGGCGTCAGGATCGGCTGAGGCCCCGCCGCCGGCCCCGCCGCCGCCCCGGGGTTTGCGCTTCCGGGTCGGGGCGGCAGCTGCTCCGTCATCCGCGGTCGGATAGCGCAGCGCGACCTCGAAGCGGCGCCCGGAGACCTCGGCGGTGAACATGCGCTCGGTCATCTCGGGGGCGTCCTCGCCCTCGGGCGCGGCGTCGGCCGCCAGACCGGGGATCTCGAGCTCTCCGGCCACCAGCGCTGCCAGCTCGGCGTGGCAGGCGCCGCCGGCGATGAAGTCGTCCTGGGCGAAGAGCCAGCGGTGGAAGGGGATCAGTGTCCTGGGCCCGGCCACGTCGAACTCGTTGAGCGCGCGCAGCATCCGCCGCCGGGCGCTCTCGCGGTCGACGTCGTGGACGACCAGCTTGGCGATCATCGGGTCGTAGATGTCGGGGATGTCGGACCCCTCGCTCACGCCGGAGTCGAGGCGGATGCCCGGACCCTCCGGTGCCCGCCAGCGTGTGATCGGCGCCGGCGCCGGCATGAATGAGCGCGCCGGGTCCTCAGCGTTGATCCGGCACTCGAAGGCGTGGCCCCGCGGCGCGATGTCGTCTTGGCTCACGCTCAGCGGCTCGCCTGCCGCCACCCGGATCTGCTCACGGACGAGGTCGACGCCCGTGACCATCTCGGTGACGGTGTGCTCCACCTGGATCCGCGTGTTCATCTCGAGGAAGAAGAACTCGTCGCCGGAGACGAGGTACTCCAGCGTGCCGGCCGACGTGTAGCCGACGGCCTCGGCGGCGCGGATCGAGGCGGCGCCCATACGCTCGCGCAGGTCGGCGTCCACGACCGGGCTCGGGCTCTCCTCGACCAGCTTCTGGTGCCGCCGCTGCACGGAACAGTCGCGCTCGCCCAGGTGGACCGTCCTGCCGTGTGTGTCGGCGAGGATCTGGACCTCGACGTGTCGTGGCTCCCGCAGGTAGCGCTCGAGGTAGACGACGCTGTCGGCGAAGAACTTCTCCGACTCGCGACGGGCGCCCTCGAACGCTCCCTGGAGCTCGTCCGCCGTCAGAGCGACGCGAAAGCCCTTGCCGCCACCGCCGGCAGCGGCCTTCACCGCGACGGGATAGCCGATGTCGTCGGCGATGGCCCGGGCGGCGGAGACGTCCTCGACGGGATCGGTTACCCCGGGCACGATCGGCACGCCGGAGGACTCCATCAGCGAGCGCGCCTCGATCTTGTTACCCATCGCATCGATCGCCTCGGGTGGCGGACCGATGAACACGATCCCCGCCTCAGCGCACGAGCGCGCGAAACCGGCGTTCTCGGCGAGGAAGCCGTAGCCGGGGTGGACCGCCTGCGCACCGGACCGCTCAGCGACCTCGAGGATCTTCTCGGCGACGAGGTAGCTCTCGGTCGCCGGGGGTGGCCCGATCAGATAGGCCTCATCGGCGTAGCCCACGAAGTCCGCATCGCGATCCGCCTCCGAGTAGACACCGACCGATGCGATCCCCATCTCGGTGAGGCTGCGGAACACCCGGATGGCGATCTCGCCCCGGTTGGCGACGAGGACCTTGTCGAAGGGGACGCTCATCCGTCGAACCGCCGCAGCCCGTCGTCGCGACCGGCGGCCCACCAGCCGGAGACGTACGCCGGGTGGGGCGCCGTCTCGCCGCTCCGAGAGGCTGCGAGAACCGCCTCGGCGGCGGCGACGATCGCCGCAGTCTCGTCGGGGGTGGGCGCGCCACCTGTCCTGAACTCCAGCTCAGGGGTCACAGCGGGATGTTTCCGTGCTTGCGGGGCGGGCCGTCCTGGCGCTTGGTCAGCGCCGCCTCCAGCGCATTGATCAGCCACGGCCGGGTCTCCTCGGGAAGGATCACGTCGTCGACATAGCCGCGCTCGGCGGCGATGTACGGATTGGCGAAGCGGGCCGTGTACCCATCGATCAGCTCGGCGCGGGTCGCCTCGACGTCCCGTCCCTCCTCGGACGCCGCCGCGAGGTCGCGCCGGTGGATGATGTTCACCGCGCCCTCCGCGCCCATGACCGCGATCTCCGCAGTCGGCCACGCGGCGTTGAAGTCGGCACCGATGTGCTTCGACGCCATGACGTCGTACGCCCCCCCGTAGGCCTTACGGGTGATCAGGGTGAGCTTCGGCACCGTCGCCTCGCTGAAGGCGTAGAGCAGCTTCGCCCCGTGGCGGATGATCCCGCCGTACTCCTGATCCGTGCCGGGGAGGAAGCCGGGGACGTCGACCAGGGTCAGCAGGGGGATGTTGAAGGCGTCGCAGAAGCGGACGAAACGCGCCCCCTTGATGGACGCGTCGATGTCCAGGACCCCGGCGAGCGCCTTTGGCTGGTTGCCGACCACGCCCACGACGTGGCCGTTCAGTCGGGCGAGGCCGATCACCAGGTTCTGGGCGTAGAGGGGGGCGATCTCGAGGAAGTCGCCGTCGTCGACCACGAGGCGCACGACGTCGGTGATGTCATACGGGGTGCTGGGCGAGTCCGGGATGATCGACGTGAGCTCGGGCTCGGCCCGGTCGATCGGGTCACCGCTCGGCTCGTACGGCGGGCGCTCGCGATTGTTG
>JAHEIS010000040.1:2938-19202 GCA_024639225.1 Actinomycetes bacterium
CGGCAGAAACGACACCAGGTCCCGGACCTGCTCCAGGCACTCCTGCTCGCTGTCCGCGGCGAACTGGCAGACCCCCGAACGCGAGGCGTGGGAGGCCGCGCCGCCGAGGTCCTCCATGCTCACCTCCTCGCCGGTGACCGTCTTGATCACGTCGGGCCCGGTGATGAACATGTGGCTCGTCTCGCGCACCATGAAGATGAAGTCCGTGATGGCCGGGCTGTAGACGGCGCCGCCCGCGCACGGACCCATGATCACCGAGATCTGCGGGATCACCCCGCTCGCCTGGACGTTGCGGTGGAAGATGTCGGCATAGCCGCCCAGGCTCACCACGCCCTCCTGGATACGCGCCCCCCCGGAGTCGTTGATCCCGATCATGGGGCAGCCCATGCGGGTCGCGAGATCCATCACCTTGACGATCTTCTCCGCGAAGACCTCACCCAGGCTCCCGCCGAAGACGCCGAAGTCCTGGCTGAAGACGTACACACGCCGACCTTCGATCGTGCCGTGCCCGGTGATGACGCCATCGCCCAGTGGGCGGTTCTCGTCGAGGCCGAATCCTGTGGCCCGGTGGCGGGCGAGACGATCGAGCTCGACGAAGGAGCCGGGATCCAGGAGCAGGTCGATGCGCTCGCGGGCCGTGCCCTTACCCCGGGCGCGCTGCCGCTCAACGGCCGCTTCGCCGGCCGGGGCCAGTGACTCGCGCCGCGCCTCCTCGAGACGTGCACGCCCGTCGCCGGCGGTGTCGTTGGTGTCGGTGGTCATCGTCGCTCCGCCGGGGCCGGGCCCGACGGACGGGCGCGCGACGAACCGAGCGGCGGCCTCGAACCTAGCAGGCACCCCCCTCGGTCGTGAGAAGGCCCCGGCGATCTCGTATCCTCCGCTCGTGGCGGGAATCACGGTGACCGTGCGGCTCTTCGCATCTCTCCGGGAGACGGTCGGCGCCGAGCGCCTCGCTCTCGACCTGCCTTCCGGGGCGACCGCCGGTTCGGTCTGGCGTTATCTCCCCGGGGTCGAGGATGCCGCGCCGGCCGGGACGCGCTTCGCCCTCAACGGTGATTGGGCCGAGTCGGCTGCGGCGCTGGGCGACGGTGACGAACTCGCCCTCATCCTGCCGGTGTCCGGCGGGTGAGGCACCTTCGCGACGGCGCGCTCGCGCCCGCAGACGTCCTCGATCCGATCGGTGATGACACCCACGGAGGGACCTGCCTGTTCGCGGGCTCAACCCGCGCTGATGAGGTCGCGGGTGCGACCTTGATCGCCCTTGACTATCAGGCGGACGCGCGGCTCGCCGACAAGGAGATCGCACGCGTGGTCGCCGAGGCCGAGGATCGGTTCGGGGTGGCCGCCGCCGCGCTTCATCGCATCGGACGCGTACCGGTCGGCCAGGCGAGTGTGATCGTCGCGGCGTCGGCCCTCATCGGGGCGCCGCGTTCGACGCCTGCCGCTATCTGATCGACGAGATCAAGGCACGCGCCCCGATCTGGAAACGCGATATCGGTCCGGACGGACCGGGGCGTTGGCAGGACGGGCGCGCCTAGGCTGTGTCGGAGCAGTCGCGATTCTGCGCGAAACGGGCTCTAATGGACGCGACGCCGACAGAGAGTGGTCACATGAGTTGGGAAGGCCCTGAGCCCGTATCCGAGATGCCGCCACGTCCGGGTGATCCTCTGCCCGAGAACGAGCCCGAGCGCCCCGGCGTCATCACGATCGAGCCCGGACTACCCGAGGCCGATGTCGAGGACGAGCTCTGGACCGACGACTCGGGTGAGGACTACGCGGGGTGGTACTGCGTCCGCACCGATCCCTGGCCATGTCCGGCCGAGGGCTGCACGTTCGTCGCCCAGCACATGACGGCGGCCCATCTGATCATCGTCTGGCCCGAGGTCGATGACCCGAGCCTCCTGCGCCACGCCGCGGCAGCCCGTGACGCCGGCCGCAATCCCAAGCCGGTCGAGTACGAGCCGGCGATGGGACCCGCGTGCTCCTTCTACCAGTGGGAGGCCGCCGGCCACCCCGTCCATGCCGTCCGCCCCGACTCCGACGGGATCTATGGGCGCTGAGCCCCGGCTCCCGGGGCCGGACTGGACCCGGGCGGAGCTGAGAGGGCTGAAGGCCTCACGCTTCCGCCCGCGGGCGTGGGTCCGATTCACGATCAACAGCTGTGCGCGCTCGGTGTACGACGCGCGGGTGGTGCCGCGGGCGCTCCGCGAGGCGGTCGGCGTCAGCGCCGTCGGTTTTCTCGGCTGGGCACTCCTGCTCGCGGTCACGCCGGCGGCCGTCTGGGGACTCGGCTGGTGGGCATTCGTCTCCATCATGCTTCTCACCCACCTGGGCATGCTCGATCAGCAGGACGAACCGGGACGTGGACTCGGTCTTCCCAACCTCCTCTCGCTGACGCGGGCCTGGATACTGCCGATCCTGATTCCGGCGGCCGGTTCCGCAGCGGCGTTCGTCGGCATCCTGCTCGCCGCGCTGGCGACCGACGGTCTCGATGGCCGCATCGCCCGCGCGACGGGCCGTGAGACGCGACTGGGCAAGCAACTGGACCACGCCACCGACTACGTGATCGGCGGGCTCGCCGCGGTGCTCGCCGCCGACCAGGGCTGGCTCCCGGTGTGGGTGGCCACACTCATCGTGCTGCGCTTTGCCCTCCCCGTACTCTTCCTCCTGGGCTCCTACTTCTGGCGCGCCGACCTGCCTCCCGCCGAGATGCTGGCCTCCGACCGGCCCGCCGGGATCGTCGGGGCAGCGGGCGTGATCCTGTCCCCCTTCGACCCCCTGCGGCTGATCAGCATCGTGCTGATCCTGGTATCCATGGCGATGTTCGTCGCCGGCCTCGTCCGGCGGCCGGCTGCCCGTCCCGCGCCATCCTAGGCCGTCGGTTTCACGACTCGTCCGGTGCCTCTCCGGCCAGCGCCCGCCCGATCGGGAAGAGCTGCCCGGCGGCCTGCTGCACGGCCACACTGGCGCTCGGATAGGCGTGGATCGTCTGGGCGAGCCGACCGGCGAACATCCGGGTCTGCATCGCCAGGGCGATCTCGTGAATGAGCTCACCGGCGCCGTCCCCGACCACCGTGCCCCCGACGACCTGTCCGCCGCCGGCGCGCCCGAGCAGGCGGCGGCGCGCGGTCACGATGCGGACGAAGCCGTCCGTCCGCCCCCGTGTCCTTGCTCGGTCGACGCCCGCCATGGGGAAGTCGACGACCTCGACTCCGCGGTGCTCGTCCCGCGCCTGGTCGGGCGTCAGGCCGACTGAGGCGATCTCGGGATCCGTGAAGGTGACGGCTGGCGATACACGTAGGTCGGCCTTCGCGCGGGCACCGGCCGCGTTCTCACCCGCGACCCGTCCCTGATGGGCGGCGATGTGGGTGAATCCGCCCCCGGGGGTGACATCGCCCGCGGCGTAGATGTGGGGCGCGCTCGTGCGCATCCGGTCGTCCGTGACGATTCCTGCGGGATCGGTCGTCACACCCGCCTCTTCGAGCCCGAGCCCCTCGAGCCGCGGCCGCCGCCCGACGGCGATCAGCAGCGCGTCGGTCTCCAGGGATGACCCGTCGTCGAGCTCGACCAGGTCGGCACCCCCCTCCCGGACCGTGCCCGTGACCGAGCACCCGGTCCGGATGGTGACCCCCTCGGCGGCCAGTCGGCCAGCGAGCGCCGCGGCGGCGTCGGCATCGATCAGCGGAAGCAGACGGCGATCGCGCTCGATGATCGTCACGGCGGATCCCAGCCGCGCGAACGCCTGGCCCAGTTCGACGCCGATCGGGCCGCCGCCGACCACGATCAGATGGCGCGGGCGATCGGTCAGGCCAAAGATCGTGTCGTTGGTCAGGACCGGGACGGGACCGTCCGCCAGAAAGCCGGGCACGACCGCCTCGCTCCCCGTGGCGACGACCGCCCTCCGGAACCGGTGACCGGCGCCGCCCACGTCGATCGTCTGCGTGCCGGTGAAGCGGGCATCACCGGTGAGGACCGTGATGCCGGCAGCCTCCATCACCTCCTCGGACTCGTCCTGCGCGACGTGCGCGATGACCCCGTGAACCCGCGCCATGACGGCGGCAAAGTCGACCTCCGGCGGACGGAGGACCTCCGGGTGCTCCCGCGCCGACTGTGCGAGCCCGGCAGCGTGGATGAGCGCCTTCGACGGGATGCACCCGACGTGGGTGCACTCGCCGCCCAGCCGATCGCGTTCGATCAGGGCGACCTTCTCCGCGCCACGGGCACGTGCCGCGCGGGCGGCGGTGAGCCCGGCGGCGCCCGCCCCGAGAACGGCGACATCCCAGTTGTCTCCGGTCATCCTCAGAAACGTTACCCGGCCTCATCGGGCTCATCTTGCGTCGGTCTTACGATGTCTTGAAGGTTTTCACGATCTGTACCCCCGTCGGGGTTGCCCGAGTTCGCGAGTGCGTCAGAATCCTGCCGTGAAGGCGTGAAGGTTCTTCGCGGGCCGCCCCACACCCGCGACTCCATGCGCCACCGTCCGACGGCAGACCCATGCGACCAGGAGATGTGACGTGAGTGAGGACCAGCGCACCGAGAAGGCCGGGGGAGCGAGCCCCCACGAGATCTCCGCGCGACGCCGGATGTCCGCGATGCAGCTCTGGCGTAGTGGCGTCAGCATCGCCGAGATCGCCCGCCGTCTCGAGGTCACCCGGCAGCAGGCGCTGAAGCTCGTGCGCCGCGAGGTCGAGGTCGTCGTCCAGGAGAACGATCCCGATCTTGTGCGGACGCTCCACACCGAGGCTCTGATGGACGTGTGGTACGCCCTCTACCGCCCCGCGGCAGAGGGCGACATCGAGTCGATCGACCGCTTCCTCCGCGTAGAGGAGCGCATCGCCCGCCTGCTGGGCCTCGACCTCGGCGAGGGTGGTGGCGACCGCCTCCCGGAGCCCGCGCCGGCGCGGACGTCGGCGCCGACCAACGGCGCGGAAGCGCAGTCGGCTCCGACCGCCGGCTGACGCCCGTTTCCTCGCGCGCCGGGCCCGGCAGCCCAGCGCGCAACAGGCCGCCCCCGGCTCCAGGCGTCGCTCGGCGCCGGCAAGCCCGTAGGATCGCCTGATGATCGGCAACCCGGCGGCGAACCCCGCGCTCGCGGTGACATCCGCGCGCATCCTGATGGTGCCCGGGATCATGGTGCTGATGCTCGCCGACATCCCGGGCGGGCGCTGGCTGGCCGCCGCCGCGTACCTCGTCGCCGCGGCGACCGACAGCCTCGACGGGTGGCTCGCCCGCTCGCGCGATGACGTGACCACGACGGGCGCGTTCCTCGACCCGCTCGCGGACAAGCTGCTGGTCACGGCGGCCCTGGTATCGCTCGTCGAGCTCGGTGAGGTGCCGGCCTGGGCGGCCATGGTGATCATCGCCCGGGAGTTCGCGGTCACCGGGCTGCGACTGATCGCCGCGGGTGAGCGTCTGGTCATCTCGGCGAACAGCCTGGGCAAGGCCAAGACCCTTGCGCAGAACGCCGCGGTGATCGCGTTCATCGCCCCGCACCCCTGGGAGTGGATCAACTGGCCGCTCCTGCTCATCGCGCTCGTGCTCACGACCGTGAGCGGCGTCGCCTACTTCGTGGCCGCGGGCCGGGCCACCCGACTCGAGGGCCCCGCGTGATCGCCGGCGGGCTGGCGCTCGTTGCCGCGTATCTGCTCGGATCGTTGCCCACCGGGTTCCTGTTCGCGCGGGCACGCGGCATCGACATCCGCAGCCAGGGCAGCGGCAGCACGGGCGCGACCAATGTCGGACGGGCACTGGGCACCAAGACCGCTGCCCTGGTGATGGTCATCGATCTGGCCAAGGGGGCCGCCGCCGTCCTGCTCGCCGGCGCGCTCAGCGACAGCGGGGGCGTTGCGGCCGCCGCCGGCCTCCTGGCGATGGCCGGACACGCCTTCCCCGTCTGGATCGGCTTCCGCGGCGGGAAAGCGGTGGCGACCGGGCTTGGCGCCAGCGCCGCCCTCATGCCGCCGGTCGCGCCCATCGTGGTGGCGGTGTGGGTCTTCGTTCTCCTGGCCACCCGCTACGTGTCGCTGGCCAGCATCACCGCCGCTCTGAGCCTGCCCCTCGCCGCCCTGGCCTTCGAGCGTCCGGGGGCGGAGATCCTCTTCTCCGTCGTCGCGGCGCTGCTGGTGGTCGGCCTGCATCACGCCAACATCCGCCGGCTGCTCCGTCGCGAGGAGCGCCGCCTGCGCCCGTTCGGGCGGCGCTCGGCGAGCTAGCCGCTACTCGGCGGCCGCGGCGAGCCAGTCGGACTGGGTTGGGCCCGGCTCGGTGGGGGGCTCTCCGCCCGTCATCTCGGCGCGGACCGGGCCCAGCAGGCCCTCGCGCAGGGCCTCGACATCGTGGGCGTGGATGGTCTCGAAGTTGAGCTGGTGGGCCGAGACGAACGCTGCGTCCGCGAGGCCAGGGAGCTGCTCGACGACGCCGCGGAGCATCTCGCGCACGCTGTCCTCGACAAAGCGGGGGCGGCGATGGGCCTTGGCCACGACCCATTGTTCGTCCGGTCGCTTCATGAGCTCGTAGATCTCCGACGACATCCCGTCCTCGATGATGCTGATCAGGGTCTCCGGGTCGACGGCGATGTCGTCCTGCGTGCCGACGAGGAGGCTTCCCCGGGCGCGCTGATTGTGGGTCGCGATCGGGACGACGTCCACGATGCGGCTCACGTCATCGGCGGCGTAGCCCTCCTCGGACAGCGTCTCCGCGGCCTGTGCCTGGATCAGTTCCTGTGCGCAGGGGCAGGCGTTCATCCCCTGCGCGGACGCGCCGATGATCCGGCGCGAGGCGTGGGCCGAGGCCGCGGCGATGCCATGGACCTCATACACCTCGTGGCTGGGCAGGTCGGTGACGGGGGTGCGGCGAGTGACGTGGTGCTCCGCGGTGATGCGGACCTCTCCGCGGTGCGCCGCCTGGGCGACGACGATCTTCTCCGCGATGGTCTGTGCGATCACGTCGACCGGTGCTGCGGTCTGTCCGGCCGCCTCGATCGCCTCGTTGACGATCTCCTCGAAGCGCGACATGTGGACGCCCTTCTGGGCGCCCGCGAGATCGGCGAAGCAATCGATCGATGCCGGCAGTACACGCGTCGTGCCGTCGACCACGACCGACAGCGCCTTGCGCGACCGGCTGACGCCGGCGCGGCTCAGGCCGACCGTGATCGATGGCGCCCGCTGTTGGACGTCGTCAGACGAGAGCGTGTAGGCCTGTCGCATAGCCACTCCTTGCTTTGATCATCCCGGGGGATCAGCAGACTTCACGCTCTGAGCCGGTTGCCTCTCCATAGGCCGGGCGCATGGGAGGGCGGGGGGCAACTCAAGAATGACCGGTAAAAGAACGATCCCTCCTATAATGCCAGTTGCGCCGGGAACGAGGTCGAGTTTGGGGTGTGCCGTAGATGTCCGCTGAGAGAACACAGGCGCGCTCCCTGCGACGCCTCTTGTCAGAGTTGCCCGAGCTGGCCGCCCAGGTCCGGGACGGACGGCGCACGGGAAGGGTTGCCCAGGAGCGCCTCGCCGTTACGCTCGAAGAGGGGGAGGCTACTTCCGCCGAGGTGACGGCCGTCTACGAGTACCTCACCGAGGCGGGGATCGACATCGTCGCCTCCGACGACTCCGACGGACCGACGCTCGATCTCGCGATCGAGGCGAGCATCGACAGCCTCCGTCAGTACCTCAACGAGATCGGGCGCGTTCCGCTGCTGACGGCCCAACAGGAGGTCGACCTCGCCCGCCGCATCGAGCTCGGCGACATGGCTGCCAAGCAGAAAATGATCCGGGCCAATCTCCGGCTCGTCGTCAGCATCGCCAAGCGCTACAACGGGCGGGGTCTGTCGCTGCTGGACCTGATCCAGGAGGGAACCCTCGGGCTGATTCGCGCGGTTGAGCGATTCGACTACCGCCGGGGCTACAAGTTCTCGACCTACGCAACGTGGTGGATCCGCCAGGCGGTCACGCGCGGCATCGCCGACAAGGGCCGCACGATCCGGATCCCCGTTCACACCATCGAGAAGGTCCAGAAGGTCACCGCCCTCGACCGGAAGATCTCCCAGACCCGTGGCCGTCCCGCGACCGCCGAGGAGATCGCCGAGGAGCTGGAGATGAAGCCGGAGGAGGTCACCGAGCTCAAGCGGATCTCGCAGCTGCCGGTGAGCCTCGCCGCCCCGGTCGGCGGTGAGGACGACTCGCAGTTCGGCGACTTCCTCGAGGACGACAGCTCGCCCTCGCCACTCGATGAGGCCGCGAGCAATCTTCGCGGCGCCGACCTTGCCCACCTTCTGTCGATGCTCCCCGGGCGCGAGCGCAAGGTTCTCGAGCTGCGCTTCGGGATCGGTGGCCACGGGCCCCGGACGCTCGAGCAGATCGGCAAGGAACTCGGCGTCACGCGCGAGCGCATCCGTCAGATCGAGGGCAGCGCCCTCAATCGTCTGAGGAAGCTCCCGGAGGCGGGGCGGCTGCGCGACAGCGCGTGAGCGTCGGTCGTCCGCGCCTGGCGGTCTTCTGCCGTGCGCCCCGGCCGGGGCGGACCAAGACACGCCTCATCCCGGGGCTCGGCGAGGCCGGGGCCGCAGCCTTCTCGATCGCGCTGCTCCTCGATCTCGCCGCTCGCCTCGACGCCCCGGGGTGGGACCGGGAGCTCTGGGTCGCCGACGAGCGTGACCGCGGCCCCATCGGGGCGCTCGCCGGCGACGCCCGGGTGCGCGTGCAGACTGGCGCCGATCTGGGCGAGCGGATGCTCTCCTGCATCGCCGACGGAGCGGAGGCCGGGAGGCCGGCGACGGTGATCGTTGGATCGGACTGTCCGGGAATCGACCCCGAGACCGTCGAGGCCGCGCTCCTGGCGCTGGACGATGCGGATGCGGTGGTCTGCCCCAGTGGTGATGGCGGCTACGGGCTCGTCGCCGCGCGTCGCGCGCTACCGTCGCTGTTCGCCGGTATCGACTGGGGCACGCCGGAGGTCTGCGAGCAGACCCGCACGGCTGCGGTACGGACGGGGATCCGGCTCGCGGAACCGTGTGCCGTGGACGATGTCGACCGTCCGGATGATCTGGCCCGGCTGGCGGGAGATCTCGCTGCCACAGGCAATCCGACAGCCCTCGGGCGGACGCGCGCCATACTCGGCACGGTTGACGGGGTTCCCCCGGACTGAGGCAGGTCCCGCTCCCGCGGCTATACTCCTGCGTCGCTCATGCCGATCTACGAATACGAATGCAGCACCTGCGGACAGACCCTCGAGGTCATGCAGGGCATGGACGAGGACGCGCTGACCGTGTGCACCGGCGCGATCTGCGCGCGCACAGACGGGAAGCGCAAGGGGCGGGGGCGTCTCCAGCGGGTGCTGTTCGCGCCGGCGATCCACTTCAAAGGGAGCGGATTCCACAACACCGACTACGGCAGCAAGCGCCGCGGGAGTGATGGCGGCGGCGATTCCGGCGGCGACTCCGGGGGCGACTCCGGGGGCGAGAAGAAGGACTCGGGCGGCGAGAAGAAGTCGGACTCCGGGTCCTCCGGCAAGACCGTCGGCCTCAACGACGTCTAGGACGCATGGACGGGCCGCAGCACGGCCCGGCGCTCGCGGCAAACGGCGCCTGCGCGGCGTCATCGGAGACGGTCAGGCCTCCAGCCCGGGGCCCTCGGCCGCCCCCTGCCCCGCCCGAGGGCCCGCCGTCGCACCGCGCGGTGAGAGGTAGCGTCGAACTAGCGGCCCAGGAAGTGGGCGACCTCGGTCTCGTTGCGTTCGGGATCTCCGATCACGAATGAGGTGCCATCGATCCTCTGGGGCATGCCGCTGAGCAGGAGGCGGTCGTCAGGGTCCGAGGACAGGCGACTCTGAAGCCAGCCGAAGGTCGCCAGGTCGAGGGCCCCCATGTCGGTGCCCAGGGCTCGGGTTGCGGCCGCGCCGCGCCAGGGGGCCATGGGCAGGCTGGACAGGGACAGAACCTTCTCCTGCATGCCCCGGACGACCTCCTGCTGCCGCCGGGCGCGCGCGAAGTCATCGTCGCACTGGCGGACCCGGGCGAACTCGAGCGCGCGATCTCCGTCCAGCGTGATGCGGCCCTGCGGGAAGCTGACCCGTCGTCCGCCGGCGTAGGGGCAGTCCCGAAGCTCGGTCGGGTTGTTGACCGTCACGCCGCCGAGCTCGTCGACCAGCGTCGGAAAGCGGGCGAAGTTGACGACCATGATGTGGTGGATCGGCAGCCCGGTGAGTCGGCGGACCGAGCGGATCACCCCGGCCTGGCCGGCGATCGCGAACGAGGCGTTGATCTTCTCGGTGCCCCGCTCGGGGTGGATCACGCGAAAGTCGCGAGGTATGGACAGGTAGCGGATCTCGCCGGCGTCCGGATCGGTGCGCATCAACATGATCGTGTCGGCGCGAGAGCGGTTCTGTCCGGGCAGCATGTCGATGCCGACGATGAGGGTCGTGGCCGCGCTCGACAGCAGGCCTCCGGGCGCATCGTCCAGCGCTCGCTCCGCCGCCGGCGCGATCCGGTCCTGGGCGTCACCGGAGGCGCTGCGGAGGGCGAGGTATCCGGCGACCGTCCAGAGGAGCAGGAGGACGACCACCCCGATTGCGATCCGCCCGGCCCAGCGCAGGGCGCCCGCGCCCTCGCGGACAGGAGCGTCGGGAGGCGGGACCGGATCGGGGGTTCGCTGCAGGGCGCGCCGCTGGGACCGCGTGAGCTTTCCGGGGGCCTCCGGCGCCGCTGCGCGGCGGCGCGACCGTCCGTGGTTGTCACGCAGCTCGCGCAGGGCATCCAGGTCGCCCGACCGACCGTGTCGCGCGCGAAAGCGCCGATAGGGCTTGCCCGATCCCGACATCGCGCGGATGGTAGCCGCGCCCGGGGCGGTCTCCGGTCGGCGGGTGGTGGGGTGGACCGCTGCTAGCGTCGCGGCGTGAAAGGTGCCACTCCAGCTCTGACCGTGATCGCAACCCCGATCGGGAACCTCGAGGATCTCTCTCCGCGGGCAGCCGAGGCCCTGCGCGACGCTGAGCTCGTCGCCTGTGAGGACACCCGCCGCACGGCCACCCTGCTCCGCCACGCGGGATCGCGGGCACAGATGATCGCCCTGCACCGGCACAACGAGACCCGGCGCAGCGCCGACCTGATGCGGCGCATCGCCGACGGGTCCTCGCTCGTGCTCGTGAGCGATGCCGGCATGCCCGCCATCAGCGATCCGGGCGCCCGCCTGATCGCGGCCGCGCACGAGGCGGGGGTCGCGGTCTCGGTCGTCCCCGGTCCGAGCGCGGTGGGCACGGCCGTCGCCGCGTCCGGGCTGGCGGTGGACGCGTTCATGTTCGTCGGCTTTCTGGCGCGCACCGATGAGGGGCGGGCTGAGACGTGGAAGCGCGCCGACCTGGCCGGCGCGGCACTCGTCGCCTTCGAGAGTCCCGCCCGCCTCTCCACCAGCCTGGCGTCCCTGGCCGCCCACGATCCTGATCGGCGGGTCGCGGTGTGCCGCGAGCTCACCAAGGTCCATGAGGAGATCGCCGTGGACACGGCGACCGCGCTCGCCGCCCGTTTCAGCGGACCGTCGCGGGGCGAGCTGACGATCGTCGTGGACGCGCCCCCGCAGGCCACCGGCGCGGACGACGGCGAGCTGGCCGCAGGGCTCGGACTGATGCTCGATGCCGGGCTCAGCGCCCGCTCCGCCGCCGCGGTGGCGACCGCCCTGGGCGCCGCGTCGCGTAACCGGGCATACCGCCTGGCCACCGAGATCGCCGCTGCCTCAGAAGGCTAGGAGTCGGCGCCGGATCCAGTCCTCCGCGAGATCGAGATCCGGGGGCGCGCCGCGCAGCAGGCGGGCGCGGCCGTCGACCGGCTCGAGAACATCCGCCCGAGCGGCGGCCTCCTCCAGCGGAGCCAGCGGGATGGAATGGCCGTCGACCGGCGCGCTGCCCGCCAGCAGGAGCTGGCCCGCGAAGTCGGCGTCGAGCGTGCCCCCGGGGCCGTGGCACGCGAGGTCGGCCGACAGATCCACGTCTGCCCCGGCGAGCGCGCCGATCGTCCGGAGGCCGGTGATCCGGGCATCGGACTCCGTCCGCGGCGCCGGGAGGCCGAGCGCCTCCGCCGCCGCGGCGACCTCAGCGCCGGAAACCTCGAGATCAAGGTCCGCCGGGACGAGGACGAAGCCCCGCAGCGCGCGCATCGCGCTGCCCGCGAGTAGCCAGCTGACGCCGGCGCCTGCCAGGCGATCGGCGATCTCGAGGAGGGCCCGGGCGAGCGCCGGGGGAAGCGGGTGAGGGTCTCTACACTTGCGATCCATGTCTGACGGCAGCTTCTACCTCACCACGCCCATCTACTACGTGAACGCCGCACCGCATGTCGGCCACGCGTACACGAGCATCATGGCCGACATCATCGCCCGCCACCGCCGGCAGCGCGGAGAGGCGGTCTTCTTTCTCACGGGCACCGATGAGCACGGCACGAAGATCGCCCAGTCGGCCGAGGCGGCGGGCAGGACGCCCCGCGAGCACGCCGACGCCCTCTCGCAGCGCTTCCGCGAGATGGGCGAGGTGCTGGGAATCAGCAACGACTTCTTCATACGCACAACGCTGCCCGAGCACGCCGTCGAGGCCGGCCGGTTCCTTGAGAGGATGCGGGACGCGGGCGACATCTACCGCGACAGCTACGGCGGTTGGTACTGCGTCGCCTCGGAGTCCTTCTACCCCGAGA
Source organism: Actinomycetes bacterium (assembly GCA_024639225.1). Taxonomy (GTDB): domain Bacteria; phylum Actinomycetota; class Thermoleophilia; order Miltoncostaeales; family Miltoncostaeaceae; genus JAHEIS01. Next base: position 15,603 of record JAHEIS010000040.1, read on the forward strand.
ACGAGTGGGGCGAGGGGCGGACCTGCCCGGTCCACGGCACGCCGCTGGAGTGGGTCGAGGAGGAGAACTGGTTCTTTCGGCTCTCGGCCTTCCGGGAACGCCTGCTCGCCTTCTACGACGCCAATCCGGATTTCGTGCTCCCTCGGGGTCGTCAGAACGAGGCGCGCAGCATGGTCGAGCACGGCCTCGAGGATCTGTCGATCTCACGGGCGCAGCTCGAGTGGGGGATCACGGTCCCCTGGGACCGCGAGCAGGTCATCTACGTGTGGATCGAGGCGCTCCTCAATTATTGGACCGCCCTGCGTTTCGCCGGCGGCGAGGACCGCAGCGGTCTCTGGCCCGCCCAGCTCCAGCTGATGGCCAAGGACATCCTCAAGTTCCACGCGGTCATCTGGCCGGCGATGCTCATGTCCGCAGGCGAGGAACCCCCGGAGCAGCTGTTCATCCACGGCTATGTCCTCAAGGGTGGCGAGCGGATGAGCAAGACAACGGGGAACATCGTCGATCCGTTTCCCTTCATCGAGGACTACGGCCTCGATGCCATGCGCTACTACCTGGCCCGCGAGATCCGCTTCGGTGAGGACGGGACCTTCACCCATGAGGGCTTCGTCGCCCGCTACGAGGGCGAGCTGGCCAACGAGTTCGGCAACCTGCTCAACCGCACCGTCAACATGATCTCCCGCTACCGCGACGGGGTCGTGCCGGCGGACCCGGGCGGCGACGCGGACTTCGCCGCGGAGGTCGAGCGCATCGTCGCCGAGGTCCACGGCCACTTCGACGTCCACGATGTCACGCGGGCATCTGAAACGGCGTGGGCGCTGGTGCGCGCGCTCAACCAGCTCGTCGAGCAGCGCGCCCCCTGGAAGCTGGCGAAGGACCGTGACGCCGCCGCAGATCTTGATCAGGCGCTGTACAGCCTCGCCGAGGGGCTGCGCGTCGCCGCGGTGATCCTGTGGCCGTTCATGCCGGGCTCGTGCGAGGCGCTGCTGGGCGCGCTCGGCCAGGACCCGGACGCTGTCGGTGTCGAGGCGACCCGCATGGGCGCCGGCCGTCCCGGCGCGAGCGTCACGGAGGTGCCCCCCCTGTTCCCCAAGATCGAGGTCGACGCATAGTCGATTCACACGCCCACCTCGATTCCTGCGAAGGGACCGTGGCCGACCTCGTGGCTGCCGCTGGCGCGGCGGGCGTCGAGCGCATCGTGAGCATCGGCGTGGGCCGCGCCGGGAGCGAGCAGGCGATCGCCGCCGCCGAGGAGCACCCCGGCGTCTGGGCGACGGTCGGCGTCCATCCCCACGATGCCGGCGAGTGGAACGATGCCGACGCCGGCTGGATGGCCGACCTCGGGGCCCATCCACGGGTCGTCGGAGTCGGCGAGTGCGGGCTCGACTTCTTCCGCAACCACGCGAGCCCGGCCGAGCAGCGTCGCGCCTTCGGCGCGCAGATCGGCATCGCCCGAGACCTCGGAAAGCCGCTCGTGATCCACACCCGCGACGCCGCCGACGAGACGATCGCCATGCTCGATGCCGAGGCCTCCGGGGTCACGGTCCTGCTCCACTGCTTCAGTCTGGTCGATCACGTGTCCGAGGTGATCGAGCGGGGCTGGTTCACGAGCATCGCCGGACAGATCACCTTCTCCAAGGCCGACGACCTCCGCGCCGCGGCGGCGGCCCTGCCGGCCGAGCGCCTCCTCGTCGAGACCGACAGTCCCTACCTCACGCCCGCGCCCAACCGGGGCAAGCCGAACCAGCCCGCCAATGTCGTCGACACGCTTCATCGCCTGGCGGAGGTCCGCGGGATGAGCGCGGAGGACTGTGAAGCCCTCACCGACGCCAACGCGCGACGGCTCTTCGGCTGGTGAGCGACGCCTCGCGCCGCCCGGGGGCCGCGCGCCTGATGGAGCGCCACGGCCTGCGCCCGCGGCCATCGCTCGGTCAGCACTTCCTCCTCGACGAGAACCTCATCTCGGTGTCCGTGCGTGAGGGGGATGTCGGGGCCGAGGATGTCGTGCTCGAGGTCGGCGCCGGCGCCGGGGTGCTGACGCGGGCGCTGGCCGGCGCGGCGCGGCACGTGCACGCCGTCGAGATCGATCGCCGGCTCGAGCCGGTCCTCGCTGACGCCCTCGCGGGGCGTGACAACGTCGACCTCATCTGGGGCGATGCGCTCAAGATGGATCTCGCCGCCCTCGATCCCGCACCGACGCGGTTCGTCGCCAACCTGCCGTATGACATCGCCTCACCGCTGATGCTCTCAAGCATCAGCGCGCTGGCCCGGGTGGAGCGCTGGTGCGTGATGGTCCAGCGTGAGGTCGCCGATCGCTGGGCGGCGACCGCTGGTAGCGGCGACTACGGCGCCCCTTCAGTCCTGCTCAACCTCGCGTGCCGTCAGGTCTTCCGTCGCAACGTCGGCCGGGAGGTCTTCAGTCCGCGTCCGCGCGTCGACTCGGCCCTCGTCGCCTGGGTGCGAACGGGCCCCGGTCCGGATGCGCACCTGCGGGGCCTCGTGCGCGCGGGCTTCGCTCACCGGCGCAAGACGCTCGCCAACGCCCTGCGCGAGGCGGGCTTCGCGCGCGACGACACCGTGGAGGCTCTCGCCACGGTGGGCCATGCCGCCAACGTCCGCCCGAGCGAGCTCGGCCCCGAGGACTATCGCGCGCTGGCGGAGGCCCTGCGGTGAGTACGCCGGGAGCCCTGGAGACCGCCGCGCGCGCCAAGCTCAATCTGGCGCTCCATGTCGGTCCCATCCGCGAGGACGGCTATCACCCGCTCGAGAGCCTGATGGTCGAGCTGAGCGATCCCCACGACCGGCTGACCATCACGAGATCAGAGGAACGCCGGGTGGTCTGCCCGGGCATCCCCGAGCGGGACAACCTCGCCTGGTCGGCGCTCGACGCCCTGGAGCGGGCGACGGGCGGGCCGCTGCCGGTGAACGTGGAGATCGCCAAGGAGATCCCGTCGGGCGCCGGACTCGGCGGCGGGTCGAGCGATGCGGCGGCCGTTCTCCGCGCGACCCGGCGGATCTACGCCCTCGACCTGTCGGATGCGGACCTCGAGGGCATCGCCTCCGTGGTCGGCTCCGACGTCCCGTTCTTCATCCGGGGCGGCGCGCAGTGGGCGCGTGGCCGCGGCGAGACGTTGCGCCCCGCGCCATCCCCGCGTTTCCACGCGGTGATCTGCTTCCGCGGTCCGGCGCTGGCAACGCCATCCGTCTATGCCCGGTTCGACGCCATCGGTTCGCCGGATGCGCAACCCGTAACGGCACCGCCCTGGGATGATCCCGCCGGGTTGGCCGAGTGGGTCCGCAACGACCTCTGGCCCGCAGCGCGCGACCTCCGCCCCGAGCTGGCCGACCTGGCCGTCGACCTGGAGCGGGCAGGTGCCGCCGGGGTGCTCCTCTGCGGTTCGGGTGCCGCCATGTGCGGACTCTTCGCTGATGAGACCTCCGCCCGCCGGGCCCGGGACACGATGTCGCGCGCGGCCGCCGCCTGGCTGGCCGGGCCCGCCCGGGGGTAAGATCCGTCCATGGCCGATTCCGACCCGATCGTCATCGAGGAAGGTGGTCGCCCCCAACGGGACGGTGGAGGCTTCCTGTCCGAGCGGCGCC
>JAHEIS010000041.1 GCA_024639225.1 Actinomycetes bacterium
CCTGCCGCGATCGCCTGGGCCGCGAGGCTGACCGCCTTGAGCCCGGAACCGCAGGCCTTGTTGATCGTGAACGCCGGCGTGCTCTCCGGAAGGCCACCCACCAGCGCGGCCTGACGCGCGGGGTTCAAGCCGAGCCCACCGGACAGCACGTTGCCGAGGATCACTTCACCGACGTCACCGGGATCGACCTCCGCCCGGACGAGCGACTCCCGCACGACGTGCGCGCCGAGATCAACCGCGGGTACGGCGGCCAGCGCTCCACCGAAGCGACCGATCGGCGTCCGGCAGCCGGCCAGGATCACCACGTCTCGCTCTGGCATCGCTCCGCTCCCGGCCGTTGACGGTCCAGACGCTAGCGGAACGGCGCACGGATCCCGGGCGTCTGAGAGGGCACCCGGCGCGCGCGAATCGCGCCGTGATTTCCCTCTAAGCGGGCAAAAGTCGGCGCGTGAGATCGCCGATGAACACGCGAAGAGATACTCCACTGTCCCCAGGAGCCCGCCTGCGCATGCAACTCCGGTCCCTCGCCCGAGGCCTTACCGCCTCGGTGATCCTCATGGCCGTGGCCCTCCCCTACCTGAGCACGCCGTTGGCCCCTGCCGGGCTTGGCGCGGGAGGCGTTACCGTGGCTGAGGCCGGGAAGGCCACGGCCAAGAAGAACGCGGTGGACCGTGCGCGGGCCCGCGCACGGGCCAGAGCCCGCTCCTATGACCGGCGCGTGAAGCCCGTCGTCCCCAAGAAGCAGTGGGTCATCCAGAAGTCGATGGAGCGCGCGACGCTCTTTCACGTCAACCGGGTGCGCAAGGCGCGAGGCCTACGTCCGGTCCGGGGATCGAACAAGCTCCGTCGCCCAGCGCGAGCCCACTCGCGCTTTCTGGCGGTCAAGCACAACGGGCGCCTCTTCCACGAGGACGCCCGCGGACGTCCGTTCTACGTACGGCTCGTTGCCGCCGGCTGGAATCGTAACCGGCGCATGTCGGAGAACCTGGCCTCGATCACTGCGTGCCGCAAGAAGGACCCCCGGATCATGGTCGGGCAGTGGCTGCGATCCCCGGGCCACCGGGTCAACCTGCTCGATCCCAAGGTCCGCTACGTCGGCGTCGGGGTGGTCAGTACGCGCTACTGCAACGTGACGGTCTACACGACCGACTTCGGCGCCTGATCCTGCCGGCAGCCAGGTCGATCCTCTAGCGGGGAATCAAGCGATCCCCCGGCGTGGCGATAAACACCGTACCCCGGTGTGCACGGGGTCCCGAAACGCCCCCATGAAAGGCGCCATGCCTGACCATCGCGTTCCCGCCCCCGCGTCGCCCTCGCGGTTGACGCGGGCCGCACTGCTCGGCGTCGCCGCCGCGCTCGCGTCGGCGGGTGGCGCTGCGGCAGCCACATCGTCCCCGCCCGACGAGCGCGCCTCGTCGCCGCGCGCACCGGCAGGCCCCACAATGAGCGCGAAGCGGGTCGCCGGATCATGGCCGGCTCCGGCGCGAGCCTTGGCGCGAATCGCCGGCGCGATCACGGCCGGCACCGCGGCCAGGGGCCGACCCGTCGTTCCCCGTGGTCGCTGGGCCAACCAGCCCGTGCTGGAGTCGTCTCTTCTGACCGAGATCAACCACATGCGACAGGCGCGGAACATCCCTCCGCTCACGGCCACGCCGATCCTCAAGCGTCCGGCGCGCGGCCATGCACGCTTTCTCGCCGTTGCGCGGGGCGGCAAGCTCACCCACAAGGATGGCCGCGGACGTCCGTTCCACCGCCGGCTCGTCGAGGCCGGATGGCGAGCACGGGCGCGAATGTCCGAGAACCTCGCAGCGATCAACGCCTGCCGTCCCAAGGATCCCCGCCTGATCGTCCGGCGCTGGATGGGCTCGCCGCCGCACCGCGCGAACCTGCTCGACCGGAAGGTCACGCACGCCGGAATCGGCGTCGTGAGCACAGCCGGATGCGCGATGACGGTCTACACCGCCGACTTCGGCAACTGAATCGCGGGGCCCCCTACGCGGTGAAGCTCTTGCCGCACCCGCAGGACGAGTCCGCGTTGGGGTTCTTGATGATGAACCCCGCGCCCTGGAAGCTGTCCTCGTAGTCGAACTCGGCGCCGATCAGGTACGGGATGCTCAGGCGGTCGATGAAGACCCGGGCTCCGTCATCGTCGACGACCTCATCCCCGTCCTCGGCGGAGGCCAGGGCGAGGGAGTACTCGAACCCTGAGCAGCCGCCCGGGATAACCTGCACCCGCAGCCCGCCGACCGGAATGTCCTCCGCGGCGATCAACTGTCGCAGCTTGTCCGCCGCGCCATCAGTGAGTGTGACCATGAGGTGATTCTGGCAGAGCCCGGGGGGAGGCCTCAAGCGGCGCGGTTCGATGGGGCCGAACGCCCCGGCCGTGTCCGCACCGAGCGGCCGCCCGCGACACCCGGCTCAAGCTCGGGGCCCGGCGCGCCGAAGGGGCCGCCATGAGCGCTGATCGAACTCCTCCTCCCGGACCCCATCGGTCCCGCCGACGGGCCGTCGGAATCGCCCTCGTCGTCTTCGGCCTGGCCCTGCTGGCGTTCTTCGCCCTCCGGGCGTCGACAGACGAAGCTGAGCCGGTCGTCGAGACGCCGCCATCCGCAGAGTCGGCCACAGACACGTCGGGCCCCGCGAGAACGGTGCTCAGCGTGCCACCTGAGCTCATCTCGCCGCTCGCGCCGGGCGCGGCCCCGACACTCGTCGACTATCCGGACGTCGTCGTCGGCGCACGACGCGGCACCTACCGCGCCGCGGTCGTCGACGGTGTCCGCTACTGGGTCTCGGCGATCGATCGGGAAGGTCGCGTCGTCGTGGCCACCATTCCGCCCGAGCGGCGGATCTCAGGCACCGAGGCCAGCCCGGCCGCTCTCAACCTGCCCGGGGTCCTCCGCGAGAACGACGTGCTGGTGCTCGCACCGGGGGCCACACTCGTACCCGCTGGGGCGACGGCCGGCGAGGAGCGCGGCTTCTTCTCGGGCACGCTTCGGCTCGCCGTCATGCTCGGGATCGCGCTGATGATCATCTCCGCCGGCTACTGGACGTTTCGGCGCCTACGCAACGCCGGCTCGGGCGGAGGCAGTCCCATGGGCGGTGGTGGCGGCCTGTCGCGCCACGGCCGGAGCCGCGCATCCGCCCGGGTGACGGAGGTTCCCTCCATACGCTTCGCTGACGTCGCCGGCTGCGAGGAGGCCGTCGACTCCCTCGGCGAGACGATTGCCTTCCTTCAGGACGCTGAGCGGTTCAGCCGCGCGGGTGCGCGCATGCCGCGCGGCCTGATCCTCCACGGTCCGCCGGGGACCGGCAAGACGCTCCTCGCCAAGGCGTGCGCCGGCGAGGCCGGGGTCCCCTTTTACGAGAGTTCCGGCTCGGAGTTCGTCGAGATGTACGTCGGCGTCGGAGCGGCCCGCGTGCGCGACCTCTTCCACCGGGCCCGCCAGCACCCCGAGGGCGCCATCATCTACATCGACGAGATCGACGCGATCGGCCAGTCCCGCGGCGGCGGGGGCGGCGGCAACCAGGGAGGGCCGCGCTCCGGCCGGTCCGACCAGGAGCGCGACCAGACCCTGAACCAGCTCCTGACCGAGATGGACGGCTTCCGCGGGGCGGAGAAGGTCGTGATCATCGCCTCGACCAACCGGCTCGAGTTGCTCGACGCGGCTCTGCTGCGCCCCGGTCGTCTCGACCGTCACCTCGAGATCGGGCTGCCGGGCGAACACGGCCGCCGAGAGATCCTTGCGGTCCACGCCGCCAACAAGACCCTCGCCGACGAGGCTGACCTCGACGTCCTGGCGGCGGCCACCGCCGGCCTGTCGGGCGCCGACCTCGAGAACGTGCTCAACGAGGCCGCGATCATCGCCGCGTGCGACGACCGCGACGAGATCCGCGCCGACGACCTGACCGAGGGACACCTCCGCTCGCTTGCCGGTCGCGAGAAGGCGGACCAGGGCATCATCGAGTCTGAGCGGGTGCGCGTCGCCTGGCACGAGGCCGGCCACGCCCTCGCCGCCGAGCTGTGCCCGGCTCATCCCGGGGCCCAGCAGGTGACCATCGCCCGCCGAGGACAGGCCATGGGCCTCGCGTTCTACCCCTCACCGGACCGCCACCTCTTCGCCGCCCAGGACATCTACGAGCAGCTGATCGTGGCGCTCGCGGGGCGGGCGGCAGAGCGCGTCGAGTTCGGCGACTACTCATCCGGCGCGGCGAACGACCTCGAGCAAGCCTCCCAGCGGGCACGCGCCGCCATCCTGCGACTCGGCTTCTCGGCGCGGGTCGGACCCGTGGTCGGCGGATCGGACGCCTGGGGCGGCCTGTCGGCCTCAGCCCAGGCGGAGGCTGACCAGGAGGTCACGGCCTTCGTCAACGCCGCGCAGCAGGACGCCGAGATGCTGCTGCGTGCGCACCACGACGCCCTCGCCCGCCTCGCCGCGGCCCTGCTCAGCGGCGACCGGTTGCTGCGCGACGAGATCCTGGAAGCGCTCGCGCTGCCCGAGCCCTGCGAGCGCGCCGTCGCGCGGGATGCCCTGATGGTCCTCGGCCACGGCGACGGCGAGCTCCCGGAGCTGAGCGCGCCCGCGCCGGCGGAGATCCCCGCCGCGGTGGTCGCCCCGGTCCCACGCGCGTCGGCGGAGCCACCGATCGGGGCTGGGTCGGCCTGGTCGCGCCACGCGTCGCCGTACCCCGGCCGGCCGGCACCCCCGGTGTCGGCGCCGCCGCTCGACGACACCCGTGCATCGGGGCGCCTGCGCCAACGGCTCCCCGCCGCAGCCGTGCGGACCGGGCTCTTTCTCGCGGACTGCATCGAGACGCTCGCACGTCGACGAGCAGCGCGGCGGCGCCCGTTGAGATGAGCGCGGGACAACCGGTCGTCGGGCGGGGGAACGCGGACATCGACGCCGCTAGCGTCCCGGGTCTCATGAACGCCACGAGGATCACCTGTGCCTGACCCCCGCCCCATCTCCGCCGCGACGCGCGCTCTGCAGGAGCGCGCGCACCGCCTGATTCCCGGCGGGAGCCACACCTATTCGAAGGGGGACGACCAGTACCCGCGCGCCGCGCCGCCGCTGATCGCCCGCGGCGAGGGCGCCCGGATCTGGGATCCGGACGGGAACGCCTACGTGGAGTACGCCCCCGGGCAGCGCACGGTGACGCTCGGCCACGGCTACCCCGAGGTCGTCGCGGCGGCCGCGGCGGCGATGGCGGACGGGTGCAACTTCAACCGCCCCTCGGTGCTCGAGGGCGAGTGCGCCGAACGACTGCTCTCGCTGTTTCCCGACGCCGACATGGTCAAGTTCACCAAAGACGGCAGCACGGCCAATACCGCCGCGGTCAAGCTCGCGCGCGCCACGACCGGCCGCCGCATCGTCGCCCTCTGCGAGGACCACCCGTTCTTCAGCTACGACGACTGGGCCATCGGCCTGACCCCGGTGGACGGAGGCATCCCGCCCGAGCTGACGGCGATGACGGCCACCTTCCGGTTCAACGATCTCGCCAGCGTCGAGCGGGTATTCGATGCCCATCAGGGAGACATCGCCTGCCTGATGCTCGAGCCGGCGCGCTACATCGAACCGGATCCGGACTATCTTCCCGGCCTCCGCGAGCTCTGCGACCGCCACGACGCTGTCCTGATCTTCGACGAGATGACGACGGCCTTCCGCTGGGGGCTCAACGGGGCCCAGGCCGTCTTCGGCGTCCGACCAGACCTCACGACGGTCGGCAAGGGAATGGCCAACGGCTTCAGCCTGTCGGCCCTGCTCGGCGATCGGGAGCTGATGTGCCTGGGCGGGCTTGACCACGACCGAGAGCGGGTGTTCCTGCTGTCGACGACCCACGGAGCGGAGAGCCCCGCCCTGGCGGCGGCAATGGCCGTGATCGACGTCTTCGAGCGCGAGGACGTTGTGGGGCACCTCTATCGCGCCGGGGCCGATCTACGCTCCGGACTGCAGCCGGTCATCGACCGCCACGGGCTGCAGGAACAGGTCGAACTCCTCGGGCGGGACTGCGCGATGCTCTTCACCACCCGGGACGCGGCCGGGCAACCGTCACAGGGCCTGCGGAGTCTGCTGCTGCAGGAGCTTGCGCGTCGCGGAGTCCTCGCCCCCTCGCTGATGGTCTGCTTCTCGCACCGGCGGGCAGAGATCGATGAGACCGTCGCTGCATTCGACGACGCACTGGCCGTCTACGCCCGTGGCCTCACCGACGGCGTCGACGATCTGTTGGACGGGCCCCCGTCGCGCCTCGTCTACCGCCGCTACAACGCCTAGCGGGAGCTCAGGAACCGCGCTGTCGCGTCCGGCGCGAAAGTGTGCGCCAGAGCGGTGGCGACCACCGCGGGCGACGGATGGCGCAGCACCGCGCCCCAGAGCGCTCGGCGCGCAGCCGGGACGTCACCGGCGACGACGGCGGTCCGTAGGCGGCTGCGCGTCAGGGACGTGCGCGCCTGACGCCGGGCTCCCGGCGTCAGTTCACCCGAGCGCAACAGCGACGCGAGGTAGCGCTCGCGCAACGCCCGGATCTCGGGACGCTCCGTTCCGGTCTCATCGAACGCGGTGCTCTGGACCCGTACCCGGTAGACGCAGATCGGACGCCAGATGGTCCGCATCGTCCAACCGCGGCGGAGGATGTCGCACAACAGGGCGAGGTCCTCGATGCCCTCGTGCTCCCGGCTCCATCCGCCGCAGGCCTCGAGCGCATCCCGACGGACCGAGAAGGGGGGCGGCACGTAGTTGACGCGCAGGAGGCGCTCGATGGTGCGCCGGTCATCGTCGACGCGCGGGGCGTCACAGAGCTCGAAGGTCGTCTGCTCCGCGAACTGTGCCTTGTCATCGAGGTAGCGGGCCGCGTTGGGAGCCACGATGCCCACGCGCCGGTCGGCCTCGAAGGCCTCCGCCACTGTCGCAAGGTAGTCGGGCTCGAGCCAGTCATCGCTGTCGAGCTGGACGACGTAATCGCCACGGGCGTGCTCGAGCAGCTCATTGCGGGCCACGGACACGCCGTCGTTGTCGGGGCGCTGCGACATCCGGACCCGCGGATCGTGAAGGAAGGGCCGCACGGCCTCAGCGCCTCCCTCCGGACAGGCGTTGTCGACGATGAGCAGCTCCCAGTCGTCGCGGGTCTGGGCGAGCAGTGACTCGATCGCCTGGCCGACGTAGGCGGTCGTCTTGTAGACCGGCGTCAGGACGCTGAACCTCGGGGTGGCCGTCCTCGCCGGCGGGGTTTCGCGGGCCGGGGCGGCCTGTGAGACTGATGATTCCATGTGTGAGACTCATCGGCATCTGCGGCAGGCGTCCCAAGCGGCACACGAGCCCCTGGCGATGCTGACGAGCCCGGACGGCCGGGTTCAGGCGCTCCTTCGTCGCGTCTCCGAATGGCGGGTCGAGGTCGTTGCAGTCGATGGGGCTGGGCACGTCCCCGACGACGAGGGGGTCGTGCTCGAGAACGACCCGCGCTCGCGCTTTCGCCTGCGAGTCTTTCACCAGGTCGATGATCCCGGTCACGATGGCGTCCGGTGCATCAGGAGACCGAACGGGGCCGTCTGGTGCCTACGGGAGGGCCGACCGTGAACCAGGATGAGCGCACGCCGCTGTGGGTCCGGGCGGTCGCTGATCCCGAGTTCCGCGAGGCGCTCATCAGGGATCCTCTCCGCGCCGCGGCGGCCCATCCCGAGATCGCGGTGACCGGCCAGCAGATCCGGCGGCTCGAGGAGCTGGACGACGATGCGCGACGCGAGCTGGTCGACGACGTGGTGCGGGAGATCTATCGGCGTCGGGGCCCCACCTCGGGCTCGGACCACGAGGTCCGCTGAGGGTAGCGCCGGGCTTTCCGGGCGCCGCGGCCTCTGCGATCATGGGTCGGTGAGCGCCACGGCACCCGAGACCCCCTTCTGGACGCGCGTCGTCGCGGACGCCGCGTTCCGCGATGCCGTCATCGAGGACCCGCTGCGCGCCCTGGCCGCGACCGAGGGGGTCAGCGTCTCCACCGAGCAGGTCCGCCAGCTGGAGGAGATGGACCGCGAGGAACGCGCCGCCGCCATCGAGGAGATCGTGCGCGAGGTCCACGTGCGTGGCGCCAGCGCTCGTTTCGGCGACATCGGCCCCGATGGACGTCTCGGGGGCGGCACCGCCCCCTGAGTCGGCGGGAATCTCCGATTGGCCGCGCCGCGTGGCATCGGAGAGATGGCCATTCCGTGAAAATCGCCACTCCTACTCGTCGTGTGGCGAGGTACGAGCGCGTTTCCTGACCGTCAGTCCAGTTACGAACCCGCAAAGTCTTCAGCGAGCATGCGGACCGACTCAACAGCGATTTGTGGCCTGCGCACCCCCATGGCCGGCGCGTCCGCGCCTCCGCCAGACCACCAGCGACCATCCGGTAGCGCTCTTCCGCGGTCGGATGGAGTCCAGCCCACCAGATCTTCTTGACCGTCTTCGGGGGTCAGAGCACGTGAGTATGAGGAATGACGCTGGCCACCGGCGGCTGCGCCACCTGAACGTCAGCGGGCAGGGTTCGGAGAACGGCCCCGACGGTCCCCAGATCCGCCTGTCGTTGCTGATGCCGGTCTACAACGAGGAGCCGACCCTCCGACACGCGATCAACCGCGTGCTCGCGGTCGACTACGGCGTGCCGATGGAGCTCGTCATCGTCGATGACGGCAGCACCGATCGCACTCCGGAGATCCTGGAGTCGATCGACGACCCGCGGGTCGTGGTCCACCGCCAGGCGAACGGCGGGAAGGGGGCGGCGGTCCGCGCGGCACTACGCCGCGCGTCGGGCACGCACGTCATGCCGTTCGACGCCGACCTCGAGTACTCACCGTCGGACATCCCGAAGCTGATCGCGCCCCTGCGCGAGGGGCTGTGCGAGGTCGTGTTCGGGACACGCCTCTTCGGCTCGAACACCGTGTATCAGTCGTTCCTCTACGCGATGGGCAACAAGGCGACGACGCTTGCGGCGAACCTGATGTTCGACGCCTACCTCAGCGATCTCCAGACCTGCTTCAAGCTCATGCCCCGGGAGCTGATGGCCAGCCTCCCTCTCTCGGAGACCGGCTTCGGCTTCGAGCCCGAGGTGACCGCCCATCTGCTCCGCCGCGGGATCCGCCCCTTCGAGGTGCCGATCACTTACCACAGTCGCACCCGCGAGCAGGGCAAGAAGATCACCTGGCAGGACGGGGTCACGACCCTCAAGGTCCTCACCAGGATCCGCTTCTCCGAGAAGGGTCGGACAGAGATGCAGTCGTTTCCTCCGCGTGCCGTGCCCGACGGTGCCGAGTCGTCGCCTCGGAGGGGCGTTGAGCCTCTGCATCGTCAGAACGGATCCGCGGAGGCCGGTTGACCGCCGGCGGGCAGGCGCTCGCCGTCGCGGCGCTTCTTGCCGCGGGCCTTCTGTTTGCACAGACGGGACCGGGTGGTTCCGCGCTTGGCCAACTCGGACTGACGGGCGAGACCGAACGGTTCACCGAGCTGGCATTCGCCGATGCCGGATCCCTGCCGCAAGGGGTCGCGCGGCCGGGTAACCGGCTCACGTTCAGCTTCACGGTCACCAACTCCGAGGGCCGCCCCCGGGATTATCGCTGGTCGGCCGGCGAGCGGACACCCGACGCCTTTCCCTCGGTCGTGGGCACGCTGTCACTGGCCGCCGGAGCCTCCGAGGAGGTGGCGGTGAAGCTGCCGGCCGCCTGCCCCGGCGACCGGAGTCGGATCGAGGTCCGCGTGGACGCGCTGTCCGAGCCCATCGGCTTCTGGGTCACCTGCCCCGCCGGACAGGATGACGCGTGAGCGCCGCCCACCGTCCCCGCATCGCAGTGGTGAGCGACACGGTTCACCCCTGGTTCAAGGGCGGCAAGGAACGCCGCTACCACGAGCTCTTCCAACGCCTGGCCGACCACGCCGACATCGACGTCTACACGATGCAGTGGTGGGACGGCGACGCCGTGCACCGCGACGGCAACATCACATACCACGCGATCTGCCCCCGGCTGGACGTCTACGTTGACGGGCGCCGGTCGATCGCAGCGGCACTCCGTTTCGCGCTCGCGTCGGCTCGGCTCATCCGGCGGCGGTTCGACGTCCTCGAAGCCGATCAGATCCCCTACTTCCCGCTGTTCGTTCTGCGCGTCGTCGCGAACGTGAAGCGCACCCGGCTCACGGCGAGCTGGCACGAAGTCTGGGACCCCGACTACTGGCACAGCTACCTCGGCTGGAAGGGAACCGTCGCATCCTGGATCGAGCGGCGCGCAATGCGTCTGCCCGACGAGATCCTGGCCAACTCGGACGAGACGGGACGCCGCCTGCGGGCCGAGCTGGGCGAGGACGCCCCGGTCACGGTCGCGCCGCTGGGTATCGACGTCGAGGCTGTCGCGACCGCGACCCCGGCCGGCTCGCCCACCGATCTTGTCGTCGTCGGGCGACTCCTCGCCCATAAGCGGATCGATCTCCTGCTGGAGGCGATGGCGATCCTGCACCACGCGGGCGAGACCGTCACCTGCCGGGTGATCGGCGACGGTCCTGAGCTGACGCGTCTCACGGCGCAGGCGGAGGCTCTCGGTCTCGCGGATCACGTCGAGTTCCGGCCGGACGTCGACGACCACTCCGAGCTCTACGCGCTCGTCAAGTCCGCGCGCCTGTTCCCCTTTCCCTCCGAACGCGAGGGTTTCGGAATCGCGCTGCTCGAGGCACTCGCCTGCGGGCTACCGGTGGTCACCACCTCCGCCCCGGATAACCTCGCCGTCGCGCTGGCGGAGCGGTCGGAGCGCGGACGCGTCTGCGCGCCCGATGCGACGAGCCTCGCCGGGGCGATCCACGACTCGCTGGCGGATGGCGCCGGGCTGGCCGCTCCCGAGGACTGGGTCGTCGAGCACGACTGGAACACGGTGACCCGTGCCGTGCAGGAGGCGATGCTCGCGTGAGGATTCTTCTCGTCAGCCCGTACCCACCACAGAAGGACGGCATCGGTGACTACTCGGCCAAGCTGGCCGACGGGTTGCGCGCGCTCGGCCACACGATCGGGGTCGTCACTCCCCGCGCCCTCGACCGCGCCCCCCAGGAGATCGTCGGAGCGCTCGAGGGCGACGGGCTGGCGGACGCGATTGCGCGGTTCGCACCGGACGTCGTCCATCTCCAGTTCGCCGTCGCCGCCTACGGTGCGCGCGGCCCCGCCCTGATCCGGTCGCTCAGCCGCCTCCGGACGCCGGTCGTGACGACCGTGCACGAGGTCACCCGCGACACACGCGCCCTGCGGGCACCCGGGCGGGCGGTGTACCGGGCTCTGGCGAGGCGGTCGGCGGCCCTGATCACGCACACCGATCCTGCGCGCGTGGCCCTGATCCACCAGATCGGGGCCGCGGCGGACGAGGTGCACCTGATCCCCCACCACCGTGCCGAGCCTCCACCCGCCACCGCCGACGCGGAGACGCTGCGCCGCCGGCACGACCTCACCGACTGCCGTGTCCTGCTGGCGTTCGGCTTCATACACGTCGACAAGGGGCTCGATGACCTCGTCCACGCCGTCGCGCTGCTGCGCGGCGGCGATCGCTCACGGGATGACGTCCGGCTGGCGATCGCCGGCGAGGTGCGGTCGCGGTCCGGGCCCTTCCGTGTCTTCGAGGCCCGCGACCATCTTCATCTGCGGGCGATCCATCGGGATGCCCGGCGCCTCGGAATCGCTGACGGGATCGTGGAATCCGGATACGTCCCGGCAGGAGAGATCCGACCGTGGTTCGATCTCGCCGAAGCGGTCGTACTGCCCTACAAGGCCATCGAGCAGAGCGGTGTCGCAAGCATGGCCGCCGCGGCCGGCGCCCCCATGCTGACCAGCGCGCGCGGCACGCTCGCGGCGGAGTTCGGCGACCCACGATGGCCGCTGCCCGCCGGTGATCCGGTCGGCATCGCCACCGCCATCGGCGGCTTTCTCGACGCGGGCGGGCGCGCCTCAGCGATCCGCCGCGCGCCGGACGGGGATGACGCCGGGGCCATCAGCCGCGCGACCGAAGGCGTCTACTTCGCCGTGGTCCCAACCGACGTTGAGGCCTCTCGTGCCGCCTGACGTCACGGTCGGCATCTGCTGCCTCAACGGCGCCGACAGCATCGGCCGCGCGATCGCGGCCGTCCGAGCCCAGACGATCGCGCCGGCGATCGAGCTCATCGTTGTGGACGACGGATCTCGTGACGACACCGCCTCCGTCGCCGAGGGTCTCGGTGCCCGGGTGATCCGGCACGCCCGGAACCGGGGCCCGGCGGCCGCGCGAAACTCCATTGCGCACGCCGCGTCCGCGCCGGTCGTCCTCTACATCGATGACGACTGCGACGCCGAGCCCGACTGGGCCGAGCGCCATCTCCGCATGTACGACAATCCCCGGGTCGTCGGCACCGGCGGCCCGATGGCCGGGGCCCCCGAGCGGGGGTGGACGCAGCGCTACCTCGCCCGCAACAACCCCGCCGGCTACCTCGAGGCGAGCGTCGGTGACAGCGACGCCCTCCTCTGGAGGTTGCGCCAGTACGTCGCCCGCATGTGGCGCGACTCGACCCCCGAGGCGCCGGTCCCCGCCTACGCCTTCGCCGGCGGCAACATGGGCTTCCGCCGAGCCGCGATCCTGGCGGTCGGCGGCTTTGACGAGCGCTATGCCTTCGGCCCCGAGGACTACGACCTCTGCCTGCGGATCCAGGATCTGCTCCCCACGGCGATCCTCATGGCTGATCCGGGTGCGGTCGCCACCCACCACTATCCCCGGAGCCCGTTCGACGCCCTGCGCCGCAGCGTGTCCTATGGGCGCAACGGCGGCGCCCTGTACCGGCGGCGGCCGCAGATGCGCCTGGCACCGCTCCCACTCCCCGTACTCACGCTCGGCTTGATCGTCGCGGGCCGGCGCCGTCCGGCGTTGATCGGCCTGGCGGCGCTGCTGCCTCACCTGCTCCACCCCGGAGGCCTGCGGAGCGCGCTGCGTGATCGCCGTCCCGATCGGCTGCTGGACGCGTACGCCACACTCGCCCAGGAGACGGCGACCGACGTCGGCTATCTCCAGGTCGTGGTCGCCGGGGAGCGGCAGCGCGACGCCTCCGGACCGGAACCCGACCCCGTGCTGCTTGCGGAAACCGAGGCGGCGATCTCGCGCGCAGGCGACCCAACGGGCTCCCCGGCATGAGTACGCACCCCTCCGCTCCGCTCACCGACCAGGGCGCCGCGCGCCGTACGGTGGCCGCCGTCGATCGGCGCGCGCAGGCGCGGGAGATCGCCGGCCAGCTCTGGGCTGCCGGGATCATCTGGCCCCTCGCCCTGGCGCTCCTGTGGCCGCTGACCTTCACCAAAGACGTCTGGCTCGCCCAGGCGCTCAGCCTGTTCATCCTGCTCATCGTCCCCGGCGTGCTGCTGCTGCGGGCCCTCCGGGTGCCGCCGCGCGCGGTACTCGCGTTCCCGATCTATGTGCCCTGTGCGTCCCTTGTCGTCCTCATGGGGACGGGCCTGATGGTGAACCTGATCGGCATATCAACGGGAAGCGATCCTCCGCTGCGCACCGGCCCGATGCTCGCCTACGTGACCGTCGCCTGCGTCCTCCTGCTCGTTCTCGCCCCACGCGAGCGCGATGCCTTCGTGCCGCTCCTGCGCAGGTCGGTGCCGCGGCTACACCACCTGCTGCCGCTGACCCTCCCGCTACTCGCGGCGGCGGGTGCCGCGGCGGTGAACGCCGGATCGGGCGCCGCGCTGGCCTACGCCGCCGTCGCCGCCGCGACCGTGATGCTCTGCGGGGCGATCATCTTCGCCGACCGCATCGGTGCCGGCACGCTCGCCGTGATCCTCTACAGCGTCGCCCTCGCGCTCATCTGGGGCTACACCCTCCGGGGTGAGTTCACCTACGGCTTCGACATCACGACCGAGCATCTGATCGCCCGCGAGGGCATCGCCAGCGGCGTGTGGGAACTCGATCACACCGAGGACGCCTACGGCGCGCTGCTGAGCGTGACGATCCTGCCGGCCTTCCTGTCACAGGTGACCGGCCTGTCGAGCCTGGCCATCTTCAAGGTCGTCTTCCCCGCGCTCTTCGCGCTGTTCCCCGCGGGAGCGTTCCTGCTCGCCCGGCGGTTCATCTCGCCGGTCTTCGCCGTCGCGGTGGCGGGGTTGATCATCGCCCAGTCGGCGTTCTCCCAGCAGGTCCCCGCCGTCGCCCGCCAGGAGATCGCCTTCCTGCTCCTGCTGGCGGCGATCGTGATCGTCCTCGACACGAACATGCGCAAGCAGGCCGTGTTCCTCGCCTCGGCGTTCGCCTTCGGGCTCGTCGTCTCCCACTACTCGACGACCTACCTCGCCATCGCCATCTTCCTGATATCGCTCGTCGTCCTGGCGGTGAGCGGCGTCTTCGGGCGCCGCACCTCGTTCAGCGTGCCCCTGGTGGTCCTGCTGTACTGCCTCGCCGGCGGCGCCGTCATCTGGTACGGCGTGCTGACCAATTCCGCCGACAACCTGACCCGGGTGGCCGAGACCACCCAGAGCGAGGGGCTCGGGCTCCTGTCGGGGCGCGATGAGGGCGAGGGGATCATCGCCGCCTACCTTTCGGGGACGGCGGTGACCCGGATCAGCGGCGAGGAGTACGCGGAGCTGGTCGCCAACGACATCAGCAGGGACTTCCCCTGGGTCACTCCTCTGCCCGAGGGCGCGGACCCCCGCTATGCCGTCCGCGACGCCGAACCGCCGGGCCTCGGGACCGCCCGGGCGCCCGGGCTCGCGGACCGCTGGAGCACGTTGACGCTGATCTTGCAGCAGCTCACCAACGTCCTGCTCGCCGCCGCGACCCTGATCGTCGTGTTGAGCCGCTCGACGCCGGCCCGCGTGCGGACGGTGGCCGCGTTCGCGTTCGCCGGCCTGTGCTTTCTCCTGCTCATCCGCCTGAGCGGAACCGTGTCGCAGGTCTACAACCAGGAACGGGTGCTCGTGCAGGCACTCGTTCCGCTCGGGATCGCGGGCGGCTGGCTGGCCATGAAGCTCTCCGCCGAGCGGCGGTGGCTCACCCGCGTCATGCCCGTCGCGCTCGCGGCGTGGATCGGCATCACGCTCCTGT
Organism: Actinomycetes bacterium; assembly: GCA_024639225.1. Lineage (GTDB taxonomy): Bacteria > Actinomycetota > Thermoleophilia > Miltoncostaeales > Miltoncostaeaceae > JAHEIS01. Next base: position 15,050 of record JAHEIS010000041.1, read on the forward strand.
TCACCAGCGGTTTCACCGCGGGGGCATTCGGCGGAGGCGGGCGAGCGAACGTCGACCCCGCCGGCGAGGATGCCGAGCGGTTCGTCTTCACTCGTCACGAGGTCGCCGCCGCAACGTGGCTGGCCGCGACGCGCCCGGGTGATGAGCTGCTCTACGCCGACCGCTACGGCCAACTGCGCATGCTCTCGGTGACGGGCGGAACCGACGACTACCTGACGCAGATCACGCCGGCGACGCTGGACCGCGAGGCCTGGGTCTACGGCAGCGAGGCGAACGTGGTCCACGGACGCACGCGCGACCTCCGCGGTCAGGACTTCGCGACCTGGACCTTCCCGGAGCCGTTTCTCGAGGACCACTTCAACACCGTCTATGCGAACGGTCGGACCAAGGTCTTCAACCGATGATCTCGGTCGTCATCATCAACAAGGACGAACCCCTGCGGGACACCCTGAACGGCGTCTGCGCCCAGTGCGGGGCACACCCGGCGGAGACGGAGGTCGTCGTCGTCGACGCCTCCCAGCCAGCGGACACGGCGCTGCGCACCGAGCGGGCCGACGTGCGGTGGATCGACTTCTCCGCCCCGCAGGACGTCCGCGTCTCCATCCCCCATCAGCGCAACGCGGGTGTGCGGGCGGCCGGCGGCGACGTGATCGTCTTCATCGACGCCCGCTGCACGCCACAGGCGGGTTGGCTCGCCGCGCTGGTCGCGCCGATCCTGGCCGGCGAGGAACACGTCGTCGCCGGGGCCGTCGGTTCGTCGGACGGCGATTCGCCCTGGGACTCGGCGGACAACGGGGGATACCTCAGCGAATGCCCGACGATCAACCTCGCGTTCACACGGAGGGCGTTCGAGTCCGTCGACGGATTCGACGAGAGCTTCGCCTACGGGTCCGATGTCGACTTCACCTGGAGGCTGAACGATGCGGGCTTCCGCATCCTGCGCCGGGCCGCCGCCCGCATCACCCATGAGTGGGGCTCGACCTACCGGCGCCTGAGGCGCTCGTTCGACTACGGGGTCGCCCGGGGACGCCTCTACCGCAAGCACCCCCGGCGCATCCCGGGCGCCCTCCGATCGGATCCGGTGCCCTTCGCCTACCCGGTCTTCCTCCTCGGCCTGCCTCTGGTGCGCCGCTTCCCCCTCTACCCTGCCCTGCTGCTGATCCCCGCCTGGCGGAACCGGCGCATCGGCCCAGCACGGACGGTGATCGATCACCTGATCTATGGCGCCGGAGCCATCGCGGGAGCTCTCCGCCGATGAGAGTGCTGAGCATTCCGCGCGACGCGAACCCCTATCAGGAGAACCTGTACGGGCAGATGCGGCGGCAGGGCGTCGAGGTCGCCTATCTCGCCGAACTGACCCCCTCCGCCACCCTGAACTGGCTCCTGCTTCCACTGGAGCTCGTCGCCCGCCGCGCCCGCGGGTGGAGGGTCATCCACATCCACTGGTTGTACCCCTTCGGCGCGCCACTCAGCTCGCGCCTCCCCTCGCTCGGGCGCCTCGCCCACGCCTGGTTCCGGCTCTGGCTCCGCGTGGCCCGGCGCCTGGACATGTCCGTGGTCTGGACGGCGCACAACACCCTTCCCCACAGCCCGATCTTCGACGACGACATCGCCGCCCGGAGGCTGCTGGTCTCCTCCGCCGATCTCGTGATCGGACACTCCCCCGAAGCTCTGGCAGAGGTCGAGGGTCAGCTGGGGCGGCCCCGTTGCTCCGCGGTGGTCCCCCACGGTTCGTTCGTCACCGCCGACGAGACCGCGCACCTGCGCACGCCCGGGACCGACGGTGGCGTCCGGGAGGTTCTCTTCTTCGGGCGCCTTCTGGAGTACAAGGGCCTGGACGAGCTGGCCGAGGCGGCGGGGGCGCTGAGTCCAGACACGCCACTCCGGATCCGGATCACGGGCGAGTGCCGTGATGACGACCTGAGCGCACGCCTGGCGGCCCACGCGGCGAGGATCGGCGAGCGGCTGCTCTATGAACCCGGCTTCGTCGACGGCGCGGAGCTGCCCAATCTCTTCGCACGGGCCGACGGTGTCGTCCTGCCGTTCCGCCGCATCACCACCAGCGGTTCGGCCGAGATGGCGCTCAACCACGGACGGCCTCTGATCGTCCCCGATCACCCCGCGCTGCGCTCCCTGCCCGACGATGCGGTGCTCCGCTACGACCCCGAGGGCGGCCTGACCGACGCGCTCGAGCGCTTCGCCCGCCTGGACGCCCCTGCGCTCGAGGAGATGTCGCAGGCGGCTCTCGAATACTCGCGGGGCCACAGCTGGCAGGACATCGCCCGCGCGACCCGCGAGCTGCTGGCGGCGGCGACACGCGACGCCGGCCCTCCGCCTGATCGGATCGGGAGCAGGCGATGAGGCTGGGGCTGACCGACGCGCTCACCGAACGGGTGCGCGCGCTGCGCGAGGACCACCTGTACCGCGGCTCGCTCGTGCTGATGCTCAACGCCGCCATGCTCGCGATGCTCGGGCTCGTCTTCTGGGTCGTGGGCGCACGGCTCTACGAGGAGGAGGCCGTCGGCATCCTCGCCGGCGTGAACGCCGGGTCGCTGCTTCTGGCAACCGTCGCGGCCCTCGGTCTCCAGAACACCCTGATGCGGCACCTGTCGACGAGCGCCTACGCGCGGGAACTGGCCGTCACGGGCGTTGTGGCGATCTTCCTGCTGGGCAGCCTGCTGTGCACGGTCGTCGTGCTCGCGTTCGGCGGACTGCTGCCGGAGCCGCTCAGCCTGCAGTCGGGTGGGCCTGAGGGCCTGTCCATGGTCATCCTGGCCGTCCTGGTCTCGGTCGGTGGGACCATCGAGGGCGGGATGGTGGCGCTTCGGACGACCGGCAAGGTGGTCCAGAAGAACCTGGCCGGCTCGCTCGTGAAACTGGGAGCCGTCGTGGCGTTCGGGCTCAGCGGCGCGCTGGGCGACTACGGCCTGATCGTCGCCTACATGACGGGTGCCGTCGTCTCGGCGATCCTGGGCGGGCGGATGCTCTGGAGGGAGCTCGGCGGCGGCCTCCCACGGCTCGGCGGCTTCTCGCTGCTGCGCCGCTACGCCTCGTTCTCGTTGGGCAGCCACGCCGGGCTCATCCTGGGCATCCTCCCCGCCACCGGCGTGGCCCTGATGGTGCTCTCGATCCGGGGCGCCACAGAGGCCGCGTGGTACGCGGCCGCCTCGATGGTGGCGGCGACGATCGCCTTCGTTCCCTCGACCACGTGCCAGGCCCTGTTCGCCGAGGTGAGCCGCACGACGGGCAGCGTCGACTCCCACCTCTACAAGGCCGCGCGCCACATCTACACCTTCATCACGCCGATGGTCCTCGTCGTGTTGGTCGGCGCGCCGTGGATCCTGTCGGTGTACGGGGCGCGCTATGCCGACGAGGGTACGGCGGTGCTCCGCTTGCTGGCGCTCGCGGCGTTGTTCACGGGAGCGGGATATCTCGTGGACACGCTGTTGAACGCGCGCGACCACGTGCGCGCCTACATCGCGATGAACGGGATCAACGCCGCGCTCGTGCTCACGTCCGTGGGCATTCTCCTGCCCTACGGACTGACAGCGGGAGCTGCCGGCTGGCTGCTCGCGCAAGCGGCCTCGCTGGTCATCGGGATCATCCTGCTCGGCGTCACGGGGGTCTGGAGGCTGTCGGCCGTGCGCATCGCGCCGGCGGTCGGAAATCTCGGCGCGGCCGCGGTCATGCTGATCATCGCCTACGGGGGATGGTCGGCGTACGCCGCAGTCGCTGATCAGACGGCTTCGACCCCGGCACGGGAGGCCGCACCCGATCCCGCCGCCCCTGGTGCCGCGGAATCGTCTGAGGACGAGAACATCTCAGCCGCCACACCGGAACAGACCTCTGAGAGCGAGCCGGCCGTCAGCGGACCCGGAAGCGAACTGATCCGAATCCTCGAGCAGGTCGGTCCGACGAGCGCCCCGCCGGCCCGACCGGACCGAGAACCGGAGCCCGACGACGCTCAGCCCGCCGCCGATGAGGCCGACGAATCCGCCCCGGAAGCGCCATCGTCTCCCGCCCCGGCCCCGGCCCAGGCGCCTCAGTCCGGGGCCGTTCCGGCGCCCGCTCCCGCCCCCCGACCGGCCCCGGCTCAGGCGCCTCGGCCCCGGAC
>JAHEIS010000135.1 GCA_024639225.1 Actinomycetes bacterium
AAGAACAAAGCCGATTCACTGTGAGGTTGTCCATTCATCCAGCCGGCAGGATGCCGGCGGCCTCAGCACGCCCGCGTGAGGGCGGCGAGGGTTGAGCCGCAGGACGCGGCGTCGCTCTAGAGCGTTCCGCCAGAGATCGGGGTCTGACCCCGGTGCAGGGTCGTTCGAGTGCGCTGCCGTCCGGCCCGTAGGACGCGGGCCCGTTGCGCGCCCAGCCGCCGTCTCGCAAACCGAACCCGCGGCTGCCCCGCATCCTGCGGGACAGCCGCTCCACGCGCGAGCGGCCCCAGCCTCCGATCGCGCTTGAGCCGGGTAGCGACGCCGCGTCCTTGCTTCTTGGCTACGTTGTCAAAGGTGGGCCCGCGACTCCGAAGAGCCGCGGGCCAGACCCTCGCCGCCCTCACGCGGGCCTGCTGAGGCCGCCGGCATCCTGCCGGCTGGATGAATGAACATTCCTGCTGTGAACCGGCTTTGTTCTTAGACGGCCCTCCGGGCCGTCAAGCTCCAAGACAGCGCTCCGAGCGGCGGCTTCCTGCCGCCTTTGAAAGTGACGCCCGGACGCGGCAAGCCAGCGCGACCGTTCGGCGCACCCTAGCCGCGTGTCATCGGCGCGAACACACCGTCCATGCCGCGCACGATCACGCGGCCCTTGCCGGCGGCCTTCGCCGCGTAGAGGGCCTCGTCGGCGTGCAGGATGAGGCCATCCGGGCTCTCGGGCTGGCTCATCTCGCGATGAGCGAGGCCGATCGACATCCCGAGCGGCACCCCGGCGTGGCCGTGCACCTTCACGTACTCGGCGAACGCCGACCGGATGCGCTCCGCAACCACCATCGACTCGTGCGCCTCGGTGTGCGGCATCAGGATGCAGAACTCGTCGCCGCCGAAACGCGCTTTGACGTCGACCTCGCGGCAGTTCTCCTGGATGATGCGTCCGGCGGCCTGGAGCACCTCGTCGCCCCGCTGATGGCCGGCCTGGTCGTTGAGCGCCTTGAACCCGTCGAGATCGATCATCAGACAGCCGAGCGGCATGTCATGCCGGCTCGCTTCCGCCCAGGCGCCCTGGAGCATCAGGCTCAGCCACCGGCGGTTGGAGAGGCCGGTGAGGGCGTCGGTCCGGGCCTTGACCTCGAGCTGGTTGATCACCAGCTCGAGTTCGCGGTTCTTGATCTCCAGCTCGGCCAGCGACTGCCTCAGCTCGTCGCGCAGCCGGTCGTTCTCACGCTGCACGCGCTGCTGGGCGAAGCACTTCTCGACGGCGATCACGAGCCCCGTCGCGTCGCCCTCCTCGAGGATGACGAAGTCGCTCGCCCCCGCGCGAATCACGGGGATGGCCAGCCCGGCGTCCACCCGATCGCCGGTGATGATGACCGGCATGTGCGGACGGTGAGCGCGAATGGCGTTGAGCGCATCGAGTCCGGAGCCGTCGATGAGGCGTGCCGCACAGATCACCATCTCCACCTGGTCGAGATCGACGCCGCGCAGCTGCGCGATGCTCCCGACGATCGGCAGCGACGCGACCGAGTGATCTCCGGCGGTGTCGGTCGGCCCATCCGAGTTCCGATGATCCGGCGTCGGGCTCGGGGCGGAGTCCCGCCGGACCAGCGCGAGTCCGACCGACTCGAGCAGGCCGGCCCGGCCCACTCCCTCCGAAGCCACCACCAGAAGGCCGCGCAGCAGCCCCTGGGTCGCCCGGGACGCATTCTTGACGTTCACGACCATCGAACGCTCGACTCTCTCTTCCGCTCCGCGGATCAACGGGGCACGCCCCCACTGCGTGCCCGGGCTTCCAAGCCCTTCCCGTTGAGCGTCGGATACGCCGCCCCCGGAAGCAAATGGAGAACATCACATTCGGAAAACTCGCACCTGCTCCCCAAACCCCTTCTTGTTAGCGGACGAGGCGGATGACCGAGCCCGCGTCGGCTTCGCGACGTCCGAGAACGCAGTCGCAGATGGCCTCCGCCACGTCGTCGGGAGCAAGGGCGGCGCTCGCGGGCACCATCGTCTCGTCGAACAGCCCGCGAAGCATGTCCGTCTCGACGGCGCCCGGGGCGATGGAGAACGCGCGGATGCCGAGCGCCGCGCCCTCCTGCATGATCGACCGGGTCATGCTCTCGAGCGCCGCCTTCGACGCGGCGTACGCAAAGAAGCCGGGAAACGGATCGACGGTGCCGACGGTCGAGACGTTGACCACGCAGCCCGACGACTGGCGCTTGAACACCGGCCAGGCCCGCGCGATCATGTGCGCGGGGCCGAACGCGTTGACGGCGAACGTGCTCTCCAGCAGGTACTCGGTCGTGTTCTCGATCGGCTCGAGCGGAGCCGCCCCCGCGTTGTTCACCAGCGCGTCGAGCCGGCCCCACGCCTCGACCACCCGGACCACCACCCCCGCCGCCTGCGCCGCGTCGCTCACGTCGGCCACGAGCGTGAGCGCGTCGGGCGCCTCGAGCATGCTCGCCGTCTCGACGAGCAACGCCTCCCGGCGCCCGACGAGCGCCACGCGGAAACCCGCGCCGGCGAGCCGCGTGCACACGCAGCGGCCGATGCCCGATCCCGCGCCAGTGATGATCGCGACCGGAGCGTCGGCCATGTCAGAAGAGCCGCATGATGTCGTTGTAGAACGTCACGATGAAGACCGTGCCGATCAGGAAGAGCCCCACGACCGTTGCGATGTTCTGGAACTTCACCGACGGCGGCCGCCCCTTCAGCTTCTCGTAGACGAGGAAGAGGAAGAGCCCGCCGTCGACGATCGGCAGCGGCAGGAAGTTCAGGACCGCCAGGTTCACGCTGATCATCCCGAGGAAGAAGATGAAGAACATCAGCCCCTTCGGCAGGATCTTCGCCCCCAGGTCGATGATGCCCACCGGGCCGCGCAGCTGCTCGACCCCGACACTCCCGCGGAACAGCCGATCGATCGTCAGATAGACCGTGACGATCATCTTGTGCGTTTCCTGGAAGCCCATCACGACGGCGCGAATGGGATTGCCCTCCGCGCTGAGCGTCGTGTAGATCGGCTCGAAGCCGAACGCGAGGTCGGTGCCCCAGGCGAGCTCGTGCAGCGACCGCACGTCGGCGACGTCGAGCGGGACCACGACGGCCGCGGTCATCCCGGCGTCGTCGGCGAACGTCACCGTCACCGCGCCGCCGGCGCCATCGCGGGCGAGCGCGGCGGTCTGCGTCCGGAGCGCGTCGCGGAAGGTCGGCCAGTCGGTGACCGGCGTGTCCCCGACCGCGACGAGACGCGATCCCGGGGCGATGTCGAGTCCGGCCACCGGGGTCGGTACGGCGGCGGCATCGCCCGCCGGGAGGCGGGTCACCGGCGCCGCCACCCGCGGCACGTCCCACGCGTGGGTCAGCGCGATCTCCAGCATCCCCTTGTTGTTCACGTGCGCGGTCACGGTGCGCTCCGCCCCGTCGCGCAGCACGACCATCTCGAGGTCGCGACCGGGCCGCGCCGCGATGAGCTTGCGCAGCGCCTGCTGCGGCGGCGCGGTCACGCCGTCGACGCGGAGCAGGACGTCTCCCTCCTCGAGGACGCCCTCGTTCTGGCTGCCCGCGATGATCCGGACGACCCGCGTCAGGGGCGTCAGGCCGAAGAGGCCGCGGTCGAAGCCGCCCAGCGGCGCGAACTCGGGCTCCGGCTCGAGCGGGGCGTCGATCGGGGGACCGACCGGCGCCCCCGTCTCGTCGACGGCGGTCCACGCCGTGTCGACCGGCGCCCCGCCGCTCGACCGCACGATGCTCATGAGCTCCTGCGCGGTGCCGACCTCCACGCCGCCGGCACGCACCATCCGCATGCCCGGCTTCACCCCCGCCGCGTCGAGCCCGTACTGCTCGAGAATGGCCTCGACGCCGGTCCCCGGCCCCACGAGGGTCGTCGAGCTGGCCGGCCCCACGCCGACCATCAGCAGGCCGGTGGCCGCATCGTGCTCGGGCAGGAGCGCGAAGAGCAGCGGCTCGTCGTAGCCGGCCCGCTCGACTGCGACCTGGAGCGGGCGCCCGGGTCGGCTCATCGCCGACTTGATCGGCAGGTCGGAGAACGTCCGCACCGGATCGCCGTCGATCCGCAGCACGACGTCGCCGGCGCGGAGGCCGGGCTCGGTGATGCCGAGCGCGGCCGCGTTCGTCGCCATCGTGGTGCCCGCGGGTCGCGCCGGCCCGACGTCGCCGATCACCGGCGCCTCGAACTTGACCCCGACCATGAACGCCCAGACGAACAGTCCGAGCGCGAGCACCAGGTTCATGAAGACCCCGGCCGACACCACGACCATGCGCTTGCTCACCGGGCACACGTTGTAGCTGCGGGGCGACTCGGACGAGTCGGCGGGGCGCAGGTCGTCCTGGCCGAGCATGCGGACGAAGCCACCGAGCGGCAGCCAGCGCAGCGAGTACTCGGTCTCTCCGAGACCGTGCTCGCGCAGCTCCTCGTCGCTCAGCTCCGGCGCGGGCTTGCCCGTCAGGGCGACGACCTTCTTCTCGGTCGAGCCCAGCGCGAGGCCGACGCCCTTGCGCCAGGACACGACGACGGGGCCCATACCGACGGCGAAGCCCTCGGTGCGGATGCCCGCCCACTTCGCGGCGAGGAAATGACCCAGCTCGTGGACGAAGATGAGCACGCCGAATCCGAACAGGATGGCGGCGATGCCGGGGATGGAGGAGAGGAAGGCCATGTGGTTCTCGGCGAGGGGTTTCCGGGGCGAACGTCCCGGGAGATTATCGACCGGAAGCCGATCTGAGTTGCATCGTAGGGCGCCACGCGACGGGCCGGGCGCCCCGGGCCCGGCTCACGCGACCGCCGCGGCCACGGCCTCGCGAGCGGCGGCCCGCGCCGCACGGTCCGCCCGCAGGACATCCTCGAGATCGGTGACGGGAGTGGGCGGCACGCCCGCGAGGGTCTCGCGCACCAGCTCGACGATGCGCGGGTAGCCGATCCGCCCGTCGAGGAAGGCCTCGACGGCCTCCTCGTTGGCCGCGTTGAAGACGGTGCCGGCCGTGCCGCCGGCCCGCACGACGTCGCCGGCCAGGGCGACCGCGGGGAAGCGCTCATCGTCGACCGGCTCGAAGTCGAGCTGTCGCAGCGCCGCCCAGTCCATTCGCCGCGCGCAGCCGTCCGTGCGGTGGGGCCAGGTGAGGGCGTACTGGATCGGGGTCCGCATGTCGGGGGGGCCGA
>JAHEIS010000136.1:0-2890 GCA_024639225.1 Actinomycetes bacterium
CGTCGGCTGTGGGGACTTCGTCGCGGCGCTAAGCCGCGTCGACCTCGGGGGCACGGACACCGCCGTGATCGACCTCTTCCGGGTTGCGGACGGACTCATCGTCGAGCACTGGGACGTCGCCGAGGCCATCACGCCACGTGGCACCTGGGTGAACAGCGGCAAGTTCTGACGCTGGCTGGACGCACGTCGTTGAGGGCTGATCCGGCGGCTGCGATGCTGTGAAAGAACGACGACGGGTGAGGTCTCCATGAAGGAGTCGGTTCCGGCGCTCGATACGGCCCTTGCGGCGGGGATTGAGGACGCCCTTCAGTTTCCCTTCTATGACGCGCTGACCAGCCGGCGGAGCCGGCGCGTCGGGCTCGGGATGCAGACCGGCGCGGGCGAGGTTGATTACTCGAGCCCCTACGAGGCCGTCCCGCTGTCCGCGGCGGAGGAGGCTCTTCTGGTCTCGGCAGCAACCGGTGTGCTGGGGCTGGCCCTCGGGGATCTCGCCCACCCGGACGGCCTCGGCGCGCTCGTGCGCTGGAGCAGCCGGGCCTTCCCATCTCCGTGCAACAACCAGGGCACTGAGCTGTTCTTCACCAACGACGAGGGCACGTACTTCGTCGACGTGCCGTCTCTCGTCCCGGATCCGGATGAGATCGCGCGGGCCGCGCCGGGGGATCGCAACGGCCAGATCGCCCAGATGCTCGATCTGTATCACTCCGCGCGCGTGCAGATCAGCGACGGGCGCGCGGACCTGCCCACCGGCCCGCCCGGCCTGTTCGAATTCAACTCCTGGAATGCGAACACGCCGGGGACGACGCTCTTCATCCCGGTGACCGACATGACCGTCGAGTACCTCAATGTCCTCTTCGTCTACCTCGATGCCACGCAAAGGATCGCCATCGTCGACGAGGCGAACGGCGGCCGGTACGCGGGCCTCGATCCCTGGGTCCAGACCGGACGACTCGACGCGTCCCGGGCCATGGGCATCGTCGCCTTCGAGCAGCGGCTGCTGGGCATCAAGGCGACCGAGGCCGCGTTCATGACCCAGAACATGGCGTTCGCCCAGCAGTGTCTGGGGGTCGGCGGATTCACCTTCAGCGCCTACAACTCCCAGTGGGTGCTGGGCGGCAAGGACTGCGCGGGCCTGGGCTTCCGTCACGCGACGGCCAAGGACGGCGCGCGCGTCCCGATCGGCAGGGACGGGCTCTACGAGGCGTTCGTGCCCGACTACCACGGGGATGCCGAGGGCGTCGTGAAGGCCTTTCTCGAGCACAAGTACGCCGGGCACTCGCCCGAGGTCACCAAGGGCTTCACCAACGCCGAGTCGGTCGTGGCCAGCGCGGCACGCCCCGATGCGGAGACGGTCGAGCTCGTGACCGCGTACGTCGCCTACGTCCACGAAACATTCGGGCGCTTCCCGGCATACCTCGATCCGATGTACATGCGGATCGTCTCCCAGTCCCACCACGTCGACCCGGATTTCTACGACGAGCACAATCTCTCGGGCGCGCTGCCGGACAACATCAAGGACCACATGGCGCGCTGGCATCCGGAGATGTGCGACGCCGACGGCCGACCCCGAAAGGCGGACCATGAGAGTTGAACCGCTCTACCGCATGACGTTCGCCTACCCCGAGAGCTGGGGCGGCGTGATCTCCGGCGACAAGGGCTCCGAGGGGCACTACTACTTCATCGCCGAGGGGCGGGCCGAGGGGGAGATCAGCGGACGCGTCCGGGGTGCGAACCATCCGCGGGCGCGCATCGACGGCAACGCCCTGCCCGACTTCCAGGGCGCGATCGAGACCGAGGACGGAGCGCACATCCTCTTCGACTTTCGCGGCTACGCTCGGCCCTACCCCGAAGGCCGTCGCCAGATCGTCGTCTCCGGCACCCACACCAGCCCGGACGACAGATACGCCTGGGTGAACGATGTGATCTTCGTCGGGACCGGCGAGATCCGTCCGGACACCGGCGGCGGGCCGCGCGAGGTCCACGGCCACAAGGTGAGCTTCGTCATCGACGTCGGCCAACTCGTCTGGGAGCAGATCGACGACTAGCCACGCGGGCCCCTTCCGGGTGGGCCAGGAGTCCCCGTGACGACCGTCTGGGTACTCGGAGACCAGCTCAACCGCCGGATCGGCGCCCTGGCCGATGCCTCGCCCCGGGACACGACGGTCCTCCTGATCGAGAGCGAGGCGTTGATCGGCTCCGGCCGTCACCGGCAGCGCGTTCACCTGGTTCTCACGGCGATGCGTCGCTTCGGCCGCGAGCTGGAGGACGCCGGCTTCACCGTTGACCTCCGCCGTGCGCCGAGCCTGGCGGCCGGCGTCGTCGCCCACCGGGAGGAGCGCGCACCTGACCTGATTCGGGCGACGGAGCCGAACTCGCGGGCAGGGCGATCGCTCTGCGACCGGCTCGGCGTCGAGACCGTCCGCTCGAACCAGTTCCTCTGCCATCACGCGGACTTCGCCGCCTGGGCAGAGGAGCGGCCGACCCTGAGGCAGGAGCACTTCTACCGCTGGAACCGCGCGCGCCTTGGCCTGCTCATGGATGGCGCCGACGAACCGGCCGAGGGGCGGTGGAACTGGGACGAGGAGAACCGCGAGCCGCCGCCGGCCGAGCCGGACTTCCCCGCCCCGCCCGTGTCACAGCTCGACGACGTGGACCGCGAGGTCATCGCGGGGCTCCCCGACGGACTGCCCGGAGACGACCCCGAGGGCGTGTGGGCGACGAGCCGCCGCGCCGCGCTCTCCCGCCTTCGGCACTTCGTGGACGAGGCGCTGCCGCAGTTCGGCCCCTACGAGGACGCCATGCTCACCGACGACTGGCACCTGGCCCACTCCGTCCTGTCCCCCTACCTCAACCTCGGCCTGCTCATGCCCGACGAGGTCTGCGCCGCGGT
>JAHEIS010000136.1:2900-5135 GCA_024639225.1 Actinomycetes bacterium
TACCGCGAGGGCGGCGTGCCGATCCAGAGCGCCGAGGGCTTCATCCGGCAGGTGATCGGCTGGCGGGAGTACGTCTGGGGGCTCTACTGGCTCTGGCCGGATCACGTCGAGGCGAACGCGCTGGGGCATCGTCGCCACCTGCCACCCGTCTTCACCGGCGAGTCCGACACCGACATGCGATGCCTGGCGGCCGCGATCGACGGCTTGCGCGAGCGCGGCTGGGTGCATCACATCCAACGGCTGATGGTGCTCTCGAGCTTCGCGAATCTCTACGGCATCCACCCGCGCCGGGTGATGGACTGGATGTCGGACATGTACATCGACGCCGCTGAGTGGGTGATGGTGCCCAACGTGATGGGGATGGCGCTCTGGGCCGACGGCGGGCGGATGGCGACCAAGCCCTACGTCTCGGGCGGGGCCTACATCGATCGCATGAGCGACTACTGCGGCGGCTGCCGTTTCGACCCGAAGAAGCGGGTCGGTGAGGACGCCTGCCCGCTGACGACGCTCTACTGGGACTTCGTCGCCCGACACCGCGACGTGCTCCGGGGCAACGCCCGGATGGGGCGCGCCGTGGCCAACCTCGATCGTCTCAGCGATGTCGCCGATGTCCGCGAGCGTGCTGAGCGCGTCATCGGGGCGATCCGTGACGGTCGGCTCTAGCGGCGTCGCTCTGATCGGCAGGGCGAGACTGCCAGCACTGCCCGGGCTCTGATCGCGGCCGCGGCGATCTGGAGACCGGCGGTGGCCCGGGCCGCCCGCCGGTCGTAACGGGACGCCGAAGCCGGCATCAGCGCCACCGTGATGGTCGCCCGGCGGCCCGCAGGCGATGACGGCGCCCGCGAGGCGGGCCGAGGGGATCCGGCGAAGGGGTCGCGACAGTCCCATCCGCGCGCGCATCGGTCGCTCCTGGCGCGCGCCCCATCAGGATGCCTCCGGGGCCCGACGACCGCGTCGAGTTGTCAGACATCCCTCCTTCGCCGCCGCCCTGCTCAGAAGAGGGCGGTTCCGAGCCAGAAAGCGGCGAGACAGAGCACGAGACTGAGCAGGATGTTCGCGGCGACGTGCACGAAGGTCTCCTGACGATGCAGGTCAAGTGTCTGGTAGGCGAAGCTCGAGAAGGTCGTGAAGCCGCCAGAGAAGCCGAATGCGGCCTGTTCCCAGCCGTCGCTCACCGACTGGGCCGCGATGATGGCCACCGCGGCCCCGAGCGCGAAGCTGCCGACGATGTTGACCAGCAGCGTCGCGAGTGGGAAGCGGTGGGTGACGGCCACTGACAGACCGTGACGAGCCATCGCCCCGAGCCCACCTCCGACGGCGAAGGCGACATGTGCCAGCAGCTCGGTCATCGCGCGTCCCGAACGGTCCAGCGTCGCCCGACCGTCTCCCCGAGGAGCGCGGCGAGAAGGCCGGCGACGATCTCGAGCGTCGGCGCCGTGACGGCGAATCCATATGCGCCGTCGGCGAGCTTTTCGTCGATGTCGGCGACGAACGACGAAAAGGTGGACAGGCCTCCGCAGAAGCCGACCGCTCCGAGATGCATGACGTGGGCGTGCACTCGGTGGCGGATGGCGAACAGCCACCCCACGATGAGACACGCCAGAACGTTGATGGCGAACGTTGAGGTGAGCAGGTCGGTCGCAGGGACGAGAGGGGGGAGGACCTCACGCAGCAGCGACCCGGCTGCGCCGCCGATGAAGACGGCGAGCAGTGCGGCGAGGGTGCGGCGGGGCATCGGCGGCATGTCTACAGGGAGCAGCTCTCGCGGTGGGCCGATCGGGCGAGCTGGTGCTCGACCGGTTCCCGCCGTGCGAGCCGGGCTCGTCCCGTCATTGGCATCGCCGAGGGGTTCTCGCGAGCGAGGATCTGACACACTCGATCCGACCGCGTGGGCGTACGCGGCGCGCAGGGCAGCGAACATCGGAGGCGAGACCATGAACAGTTCGAGCACCGACGCGATGACGGGCATACCGCCCGGACTCCACGACGCATTCGACTATCCCTTCTTCCAGACCGTCTTCGACCGCAAGAGCCGGCGCGTGGGTCTCGGCATGGAGATCGAATCGGACGTCCTCACGTGGTCCAGTGAGTATGAGCCCGTTCCTCTCGGCGAGCTCGAGGAGGCGCTCCTCTGCATGGCCGCGACCGGGCTCACCGGTCTCAACCTCGGCGATCTCGATCCGGCCCGTGGCATGTCGACTCTGGTCCAGTGGACGACGCGCACGTGGCCGTCGT
>JAHEIS010000137.1 GCA_024639225.1 Actinomycetes bacterium
GGACTCAACGTCACGATTCCCCACAAGCACGCCGTCATCGAGCACTGCTCGTCCGCGTCGGACGCGGTGCAGGCCATCGGGGCGGCGAACACCCTGGTACCCGACGGCGACGGCGGCTTCCGCTGCGACAACACCGACGCCGCGGGATTCCTGCGGGCTCTCGATGAGGCCGCGCCGCTCGATCTCACCGACGCCACGGCGCTGGTCATCGGCGCGGGCGGGGCGGGCAAAGCGGTCGCGTGGGCGCTGCGCTCCCGCGGGGCGCGGATACTCGTGAGCAACCGCAGCCCCGAGCGTGCGGCGGATCTCGGCGTCCACGTCCCGTTCTCGCCGAGTGCCCTCGATGAGGCGTGCCGCGACGTCGCGCTGGTCGTCAACGCGACCAGCCTCGGGCTCGAGAGCGCCGCCCTGCCGCACGAGCTCCCGCTCGCGGGCATCGGCCCCGAGCACGCGGTCGTCGACGTTGTCTACCGACCCGGCGGCACGACCTGGCTTGCGAAGGCCGCCGCCCGTGGAGCGCGGACCGTCGACGGGCTGGGGATGCTCCTGCACCAGGGCGCGGACGCCTTCGAGCAGTGGACTGACCACACGGCGCCGGTGGCGGTCATGCGCGCGGCGCTCGGCGGCGACTCCCCGAATACCCGGGAAAAGCGGTAGGTTTTTGACGGACTTCCCGGGGCGGGCCGTTGACGGTCCGCGCGACGGTGGACTACCGTCCGCCCGCAACGGCGCCAAGACCCACACGAGACACGCGAGGACGCGACACCGATGAGCGAGCACAAGCCTGAGACCCTGGCCCTCCACGCGGGGCAGGAGCCCGACCCGGCGACCAACGCCCGGGCGGTGCCGATCTACCAGACCACGTCGTACACGTTCAACGACACCGACCACGCCGCCAACCTGTTCGCGCTGGCGGAGCCGGGGAACATCTACACGCGGATCATGAACCCGACGTGGGACGTGCTCGAGCAGCGCGTCGCCCAGCTCGAGGGGGGCATCGCCGCCTGTGCGATCGCATCGGGCCAGGCCGCCGTGGCCTACTCGGTGATGAACATCTGCCGAGCCGGCGACAACATCGTCAGCGTCTCCCAGCTCTACGGCGGCACCTACAACCTCTTCGCCCACACCCTGCCCCAGTACGGGATCGACGTTCGCTTCGCTGACGCCGACAGCCCGGCCGACGCCGCCGCGCTGATCGACGCCAACACCAAGGCGGTCTTCGCCGAGACGCTGGGCAACCCGCGCCTCAACGTCGTCGACCTCGAAGCCTGGGCCAAGGTTGCTCACGATCACGGCCTGCCCCTGATCGTCGACAACACCGCCGCGACGCCGGTTCTCTGCCGCCCGTTCGAGCACGGGGCCGACATCGTCGTCCACTCGCTCACGAAGTACATGGGCGGCCACGGCACGTCGATCGGCGGGATCGTCGTCGACAGTGGCACCTTCGACTGGGTCGCCAACAAGGAGAGGTACCCGGGCCTCACGGAGCCCGACCCGTCGTATCACGGCGTCGTCTGGTCCGACGCGCTCGGACCGGCTGCCTACATCGGCCGCGTGCGGACGGTCCTGCTCCGGAACGTCGGGGCGGCCCTGTCCCCGTTCAACGCCTTCCTCATCCTCCAGGGCGTCGAGACCCTGCCGCTGCGGATGGAGCGTCACGCCGAGAACGCGCTCGCGGTCGCCTCTCACCTCGAAAGCCATGCGGGGGTCGACTGGGTGCTCTACCCGGGGCTCGAGTCCTCGCCGTACCGCGAGGCGTCAAGGAAGATCATGGGCGGCGCCGGCGGTGCGCTCGTCGCCTTCGGAATCAAGGGCGGAGCCGAGGCCGGCAAGACTTTCATCAACAGTCTGGAGCTGCTGAGCCACCTGGCCAACATCGGCGACGCCAAGTCGTTGGCGATCCACCCGGCCAGCACGACCCACTCCCAGCTCAATGAGGAGGAGCTCGCCTCCGCCGGCGTGAGCCCGGACATGGTGCGCCTGTCGGTGGGAATCGAGAACATCGACGACATCCTCGCCGACATCGACCAGGCGCTCGCAAAGGCGGGCTAGCCCATGGCGACCGGGCACCAACCGGGCGGCTCGGTCGGAACGGTCGTCACCCAACGGGTCGTCCTCTTCACCGAGGACGACCCGTTCGTCCTGGAATCCGGCGCCCACCTCGGCCCGGTCGAGGTGGCGTACGAGACCTACGGGGCCCTCAACGACGACCGCAGCAACGCGGTCATCATCTGCCACGCGCTGACCGGTGACGCCCACGCCGCGGGGCTTCACGACGGGGCGCGGAGGCCCGGTTGGTGGGATTCGATCATCGGGCCCGGCAAGCCCGTCGACACCGAGCGCTACCACGTCATCTGCACGAACCTGCTCGGTGGCTGCCAGGGGACGACCGGGCCGGCGTCCGTCGACCCTGCCACCGGCGAGCCCTACGGCCTGCGCTTTCCGTTGTTCACGATGCGCGACCTCGTCGAGGTTCAGCGGGCCCTGCTTGCGCACCTCGAGATCCCCCGTCTGCTCGCCGCCGTGGGGGGATCGCTGGGCGGGATGCAAATCCTCCAGTGGGCGCTGGATCACCCCCAGGAGATCGACGCCGCCACGATCGTGTGCGCTTCGAGCCGGCTCACGCCACAGAACATCGCGTTCTCGGCGGTCGCCCGGGAGGCCATCATGCGCGACCCGGGCTTCGCGGGCGGCGACTACTACCCCGGGCGGGGACCGGAGGTCGGGCTGTCCATCGCCCGGATGATGGCCCACATCACCTACCTCTCGGAGGAGTCGATGCGCACCAAGTTCGGCCGGCGCTTCCAGGACTCCGACGAGCCGCGATTCGGCTTTGACGTCGACTTCGAGGTGGAGAGCTACCTCAACCACCAGGGCGCGGTCTTTCTCGATCGTTTCGACGCCAACAGCTACCTCTACCTGACGCGCGTCATGGACTACTTCGACGCCTTCGCCGACATCGAGGAGATCGCGCCGCGGCTGGCGGACATGGTGAGCCGCTTCCTCGTGCTCTCCTTCGACAGCGACTGGCGCTTCGACACGACCCACTCGCGCGAGATCGTGCGGGTCCTCAACGCCCACCGCGTCGAGGTCAGCTTCCGCGAGATCGCCTCGCCGCACGGCCACGATTCGTTCCTGCTGCCGCTGCCGGAGTATCACGACACCGTCCGGGGGTTCCTTGCCCGGGCGGCGGACGAGGCCGGGGTTGCCGAGGCATGACCGATCCCCGGGCGAACGGCATCATGCGGCCCGACCTGGGGATCGTCGCCTCGATGATCCCGCGCGGCTCTCGCGTGCTCGACCTCGGTTGCGGCGACGGCGCGCTGCTGGCGCATCTCATCTCCGAGCGTGACTGCCGTGGTCAGGGGGTCGAGGTCTCGCCCGAGGCCTTTCACCGGTGTCTGGCCCGCGGCATCGCCGTGGTCTCGGCCGACATCGATGAGGGCCTGTCGGATTTCGCCGACGATTCGTTCGACGCGGTCGTGCTTTCGCAGACGCTGCCCTCTCTGCATCGCCCGCTGCAGGCCCTGCGGGAGATGATGCGGGTCGCGCCGCTGGCGGTCGTCTCGTTTCCGAACTTCGGGCACTGGCGCCTGCGGGCTGACCTGCTCTTTCACGGACGGATGCCGACGAGCCGGACTCTGCCGTACCCCTGGCACGACAGCCCGAACATCCGCTTCTGCACGATCAGCGACTTCGAGCGCCTGCTGGCTGATGGCCGCTGGACCGTCCTGGAGCGGCGGCTGCTCGACGCCCGCGGCCAGCCGGCGGCGCCCGGAGGCAGGCGCCGACCGAACCTCCTGGCGGCCGGCGCGGTCTACGCGATCACGCGCTGAGCCGCAGGGCGGCGGCCATCTCGCGCGCGAGCGCGCCGACGATTCCCATGGCGGCGGCGATGTGCATCAGCGACAGGGACACTGCGGTCTCGATGGTCTCGGCTGCCTGGAACGGGCTGATGAACGACAGGACCAGCAGGACGGTCGCCACGCCGAGGAACGACCGGACGCCGCGCTGCCGAAAACGCTGCGTGAGGAGGGCGATCGCCGTAAGGATCAGCCTGCCGATCCCGACCCCCTCGGGGCCACCATCGCCGATGCTGCTCTCGACGATGAAGTCCACGTCGGCTGCGCGGGCGACGAGCAGACGACGACGGCGAGAACGAGGCCGATCGCGGTGCCGATCGCACCGGGAGGATCGTGTTCTTCACGGGGCAGCTCCGGTGCTGACGCGTGAGGCATCCAGCCGAGTCTCCGGCGCGGTGCCCCGGACGGTCGCGGTCAGAGCGCGTCGGGGCTTTCTCTGGTCGACGGGGCGGCACCGGTGCGTACATCGAGGGCGGCGGAGACCTCGCGTATGGACACCACGCCCAGCACGTCGACGCCGTTGCTCACGACCGCGACCCGTCCACCACGGATCGCCCGGGCGACGCCCAGCAGATCGTCACCGGGCGCGGTGACCACGAGCTCGGCGCCGCTCGCCATGACCTCAGCGACGGTCGTGGTCTCCCAGGCGCCTCGGTCCAGGTCGCCGACCGCACGCATCGGGACGACCCCGGCGACGGCCCCGGTGCCGCCCACCACCGGGAAGCCGGGGGCGTTGCTCGCTCCGGATGTGGCGCGGAGCATCTGGGCGATCGTCATCTCGGGACGGACGGCGGCGATGTCGGTGAGGCGGAACATCGCGTCGTGAGCTGTGAGCCCCTTGAACGCCTCCTGGGCGATCATGGCCCGATTCTCCGCCTTCGCCGACTGGAGGAGGAAGAGTCCGATCGCGGCGATCCAGATGCCCCCGAAGCGCTCGTCGGCGAGCCAGATCCAGAGCCCACCGGCGATCATCAGTCCGGACAGGATCGTCGAGATCCGCCCGGCGATCTGCGTCCCGCGGATGAAGCTGTCGGTCCGGCCCCAGAGCGCGGCACGCAGCATGCGGCCACCGTCGAGGGGGAGCGCCGGGATCAGATTGAAGAGCAGCAGTGCGGCGTTGACGTAGGCGAGGTAGAAGACGGCGTCGGCAACCACGTCGGGGGGCTGCGCCAGCGCCGCGAGGCCGAAGGCGATGGCGAGGCCGAGGGAGACCGCCGGACCCGCGGCGGCGATCCGGAACTCCGCGCCCGCGCTCGG
>JAHEIS010000138.1 GCA_024639225.1 Actinomycetes bacterium
GAGGTGCTGCTCGGCGAGGGTCTCCGTCGGCACCAGCAGGGCGGCCTGGTGACCCGCCTCGACGGCTTGGCAGATCGCGAGCGTCGCGACGAGCGTCTTTCCGGATCCCACCTCGCCCTGGAGTAGGCGGCGCATCGGCGTGCTGCTGGCGAGATCGGCGGCGATTTCCTGTCGGCACCGCTCTTGATCCACGGTCATGGTGAACGGCAGCGATCGCACGACGCGGCTCACGAGCTCGTCGGTTCCCTGGAGCACGGGCGCCCCCGCGCGCCGCTGCTCCGCGTGCCGCAAGAGCAGGAGACCCAACTGCAGCACCAGCAGCTCCTCGAGCACGAGCCGGCCGCGGCCGAGTTGGCGCTGAGCGAATGACGCCGGGAAGTGCGCCGCGTGCAGGGCATCGGCGACGTGGGGAACCTCGAGCCGGCGCCGCAGCGCCGACGGCAGGCTCTCCGGTGCGGCCCTCATCATCGGACGCGCTCTGTCCACCAGCTCGCGCACTCGGCGTGGGGGCAGTGCCTCGCTGCCGGGATAGGTCGGCACGAGGCCCTGGGTGTGGAGCCCCTCCGAGGCACCGCGGCCGAGCACTTCGTGCGCCTTGACCGACAGGCTCTTGATCCGGCCGCGCCCGGCGTCGACCTTGCCGCGCAACAGCAGCCAGTCGTCGGGTTGGAGCACCCGGGCCAGGTAGTCCTGGTTGAACCAGATCGCGTCGAGCGCTCCCGACTCGTCTTCGACGCGGGCGCGCACCATTCGCAGACGGCGCCGGCGGGTCGGCCGCACCGTGATCGACCTCAGGCGGGCGCGGACCGTGGCCTCCTCCCCGGGTACGAGTGTGGCGATCGTCTGCGCCTGCTCGTAGTGCTCGTGCCGGCTCGGTAGGTGCGAGAGCAGATCCTCCACGGTTTGGAGGCCGAGGCCGGCGGCGGCCATCGCCGTCTGGGCAGTGACTCCCGGAAGGTCCGAGAGCGAAGCGCTCCACCAGCGCAGGCCAGGTCGCGGAGCGGGAGGCGGCACAGACCACGACTCACCCGCACCGCCAGCAAAAGGCGGCGTGTCGGTCACGCCACCCATTACAGGAGGTCACCCGGTCGGAATCACCCGACCGGTGCCCGGAGTCCCCCGATGAGGTTGGCCATCACGACCGCGGCGTCGGCGGCGTCCTCGCCGGCGTTGCCGACCTCGCCTCCGGCCCGAGCCTCCGCTTGGGCCATGGTGTCGCACGTCAGCACGCCGAAGGCGCATGGGACCCCGGTGTCGAGCGCCGCCTGCGAGATCCCCGACGCGGCCACGTCGGAGACGTACTCGAAATGTGGCGTCTCTCCCCTGATCACCACCCCGAGGGCGATCACGGCGACATAGCGCCCCGTTTCGGCCAGCGCCCTCACCGACAGCGGAAGCTCGAACGATCCGGGGACCCAGTAGTCGTCGAAGCGCTCGGGGTCCAGGCCGCATTCCGCCAGCCGCGAGCGCGCGCCATCACATAGCCGGGTGCTCAAGGCCCGATGGAATCCCGCGACCGCGGCGGCGACCCGCACATCCGGCTGGTTGAGGTTCGGCGGCGGCGGGCGAGGTTCAATCCGGGCCATCGGTCTCCTCGATATCGCCGAGCTCGTGCTCGTTGAGTATGTGCCCCATCTTGTCGCGCTTGGTCTCGAGGTAGCGGCGGTTCTCGTCTCCGGGCGGGACCTCCAGCGGAACCCGCTCGGTGACCGACAGGCCGTAGCCCCGCAGCCCGACGATCTTGGTCGGATTGTTCGTGATCAAACGCATGCTCGTGATGCCGAGATCGACCAAGATCTGAGCGCCGATCCCGTAGTCGCGCAGATCCGGGGGGAACCCGAGCTCCAGGTTCGCCTCGACGGTGTCGAGCCCCTCGTCCTGCAACTGATAGGCCCGGAGCTTGTTGATCAGCCCGATGCCGCGCCCCTCCTGGGAGATGTAGAGCAGAACGCCCAGCTGCTCGGCGGCGATCATCCGCATCGCGGCATCGAGCTGGTTGCCGCAGTCGCAGCGCAAGCTACCGAACACGTCGCCGGTGAGGCACTCGGAGTGGACGCGCACCAGCACGTCCTCCTTGCCGTCGACGTCGCCCCGAACCATGGCCAGATGCTGCTTGTCATCGATCAGGGAGCGATAGCCGACCGCGCGGAACTCCCCGTAGCGGGTCGGTAGCCGAACCGCCGGACCCGATTCGATATGGCGCTCGGTACGCCGTCGATACGAGATGAGGTCGGCGATCGTAATGATCTTGAGATCGTGCTCGTGCGCGTAGGGCACCAGATCGCCCACACGTGCCATGGTGCCGTCCGGGCGCTGGATCTCGCAGATCACCCCGGCCGGAATGAGGCCGGCCATCCGCGCCAGATCGACGGCGGCCTCGGTGTGCCCGGCGCGCTTCAGCACGCCTCCGTCATGGGCCCTCAGCGGGAAGATGTGGCCGGGCTTCACGATGTCCCCGGCGCCACGCTCCGGATCGATCGCCACCATGATCGTCCGCGAGCGATCGGGTGCCGAGATTCCCGTCGTTACGCCGTCTCGGGCCTCGATCGACTCGGTGAACGCCGTCCCGTGTGCGGCCTCGTTGTTACGCACCATCATCTTGAGACCGAGCTCCTCGATGCGCTCCTCGGTGAGCGACAGGCAGACCAGGCCACGCGCGTATGTCGCCATGAAGTTGACTGCCTCGGGCGTGGCGAACTGCGCGGCCATGACGAGGTCGCCCTCGTTCTCGCGATCCTCCGAGTCGCACACGATGACCATTCGGCCGGCGCGGATCTCGTCGATCGCCTCGTCGATGGAGGCGAACGGAACGCTTTGGGTGCTCACGGGGTGCCAGGCTCCCTGTAGGGGGTCGTCAGCGCCTCAACGTACTTCGCGATGAGGTCGAGTTCCAGATTCACCCGCTCGTCGACGCGCTCTGCCCCGAGCGTGGTTTGGGCGATGGTGTGGGGTATCAGCGCCACGCGAAACCCGTCGGGCAGGCGGTCGGCCACGGTCAGGCTCACGCCGTCCACCGCGATGCTGCCCTTCTCGACGACGTATCTGAGGTGCTCCTGGGCGACCCCGATGTCGAGCAGCACGCTGTCACCTTCGGGGTGAGCGAAGCGCACGATCCCCGTCGTGTCGACGTGCCCCTGAACGATATGCCCGCCGAGACGGGCGTCGGCCCTCAGCGCGCGCTCGAGATTCACCGCCGCGCCCACCTCCAGTTGGCCGAGCGAGGTGCGGCGCAGGGTCTCGGCAACGCAGTCGACGGCGAATCCGCCATCATGCAGCGCGACGGCCGTGAGGCACGCCCCGTTCACCGCAACGGAGTCACCGATCTCGAGGCCCTTGCGGACCTCGGCCGCCTGGATGTCGAGCCGCGCGCCGCCGGTACCGCGGTCGACCGCGGCCACGGCGCCCAGGTCCTCAATCAGACCCGTGAACACTCAGTCGCCTCCCAGCGTCGCAAGGGGCCTCAAACGCCCGGAAATCGCCACATCGTCGTCTATCCGCTCCACGGCGATCCCGTCCACGCGCGGCGCGCTCTCGAGGGTCGCGAACCCGGGGTCCGCGACCGCTCCGGGAGCTCCGGTTCCGCCGATCACCATTGGCGCGAGCATCCACGTGACCCGATCGATCACCTCGGCCTGCAGCATGACAGCCGCCAGCCCGGCGCCGCCCTCGACCAGCAGGGACTGGAGCTCCCTCTCGCCCATCAGATCGAGCGCCCCCCGCACGCGATCGGCGGCCGTGCCCGGCAGTACGCGCACGTCGACCCCGCGCGCGACCAGAGCCTCGATGCGCGCACTCGGGGCCTCCGTGCCGGCGATCACCAGCACCGGCGTCTGATCTGCCGTCGCGACGAGCCGACCGTCGAGCGGGAGCCGCGCCCGGGAGTCGAAGACCGTCCGCGCCGGCTGCCGCACCTCCCCCTCGAGGTCGCGCGCGGTCAGCCGGGGATCGTCGGCCAGCGCCGTGCCGATACCCACACCGACCGCGTCGGAGGCGGCCCGCATGCGATGCACGCGCCGCCGCGACCCGGGGCCCGTAATCCACTGGCTTTCGCCGCTCGCCGTGGCGATCTTGCCGTCGAGACTGGTTGCGAGCTTCAGCGTGACCTCCGGCCGACCGGTCAGCGCCCAGGTGATGAAGGCGGAATTGAGCTCGCGGCAGGCCCGCTCGTCCTCACCTTCGGCGACGGCGACCTCGACGCCCGCCCGGCGGAGCACCTGGACCCCCTGGGCCCGCCCTCGCTCGAGGGGGTCGAGCGTGCCGATCACCACCCGGCCGACCCCGGCCTCCAGGAGGGCCGCGGTGCAGGGCGGTGTCCTGCCGTGATGCGAGCATGGCTCGAGCGTGCACACAACGGTCGTTCCTCGCGGGTCCGTGACGCCTGCCAGCGCGGAGATCTCGGCATGGGAATGCCCGGGTCCGGCGTGCCACCCCTCGCCCACGACCTCGCCGTCTCGCACGACCACCGCTCCGACCAGGGGATTCGGGCTGACGTGCCCCTCCGCCCTGCCGGCCAGCTGGCGGGCGCGCGCCAGCAGTTCCGACTCCGCCGGAGTCGGCCGCAAGCTCACCCGCGCGCGAGCGCCGCGAGCTCGGTGTACGCCGCGAGCGGATCGGCCGTGTTGAAGACGGCAGAACCCGCGACGAACAGGTCGGCTCCGGCGTCGCGCACCAGGGGGAGCGTTTCGGGATCGACACCTCCGTCGACCTGGATCAACGTGCCCGCCGGAAGCAGCTCGCGCGCCACTGCGACGCGACCGGGCGCCGTCGAGATGAAGCTCTGGCCCGAGAACCCGGGGTTGACCGCCAAGAGGTTCACGAAGTCGAGCATCTCAACGAGCGGCTCGATCGCGCTGACCGGCGTGCCCGGATTCAGGGCGAGCCCGGCCGCGCAGCCGAGCTCACGAATAAGGCCCAGTAACCGGTGGGGATGGGGGTCGGCCTCCACATGGATGCTGATGGCATCCGCGGCGGCGGCGAACGCCGCGATCATCGCCGCCGGCCGCTCGACCATCAGATGGACGTCCACGGCACCGTCCGCGGCGTGCACCGGCCGTGCCAAGGCCACCGCGAAGTCGCTGCCAAGCGTGAGGTTCGGGACGAAGTGGGCGTCCATCAC
>JAHEIS010000042.1 GCA_024639225.1 Actinomycetes bacterium
TCCTGAAGTGAGCGCTGTTTCCGCCTCTCATCTCCGCCGCCGCCGCGTCGTCGCCGGCATGCTTACGGTCGCCACCTTCGTGTCGGCCAGCACGGTCGCCCTGGGCATCGGTCGCATCCACCGCCTGGTCCTGCCGCCACCGGAGGCGCTGCCCACGGCCCTGTCGGTCGATGAGGACGAGTGGTACGTCACGCCCTCCAAGACGGTTGTCGCCTCGGGCGATGTGACCTTCCGGATCTTCAATCGCGGCGAGGACGACCACGACTTCGCGGTCGTGGACAGTGCGGGGAAAGCCAACGTCATCCCGCTGGAGCCCGGTGCGAACGGCGAGATCGTCGCGAACCTCGCCCCCGGCGTCCACAAGATCTGGTGCACGCTGCCCGGGCATGAGGCCCTGGGAATGGTGGCCCAGATCGAGGCGCGTCAGCAATCCGAGGAGACAATCGCACTCGAGCGTCAATTCGGCGCATCGAGCTGACCCCTCGGGCGGGCAGCGGCCGCGAGGCGCCCGCTCTCTGTCGCACGGATCGACTCTCTTCGGAGGCCACCCTCGCCTGAGCGTCGTCCGGTCGCGGCCCCACACTCGGTTCATGGCGTCGCCCGGGCCCTCTGTCGAACTCGCTCTGGTGACCGGAGCGTCGTCGGGTATCGGCGAGGCGTTCGCCCGGCGCCTCGCGTCTGAGGGGTGGTCGCTGATCATCGTCGCCCGGCGGGGAGACCGGCTCTCCGCTCTGGCTGACGAGTTCCGGCGCGAACACGGAACCTCCACAACGTGCGTCGTCGCCGATCTGACGCGGCGCGCCGGACTCGAGGCCGTTCACGGCGCGGTCGGCGACCGACCGATCGATCTCGCCGTCCTCAACGCCGGCTTCGGCTCGACGGGGCCGTTCGCATCGGCTGACGCCAGTCGCGAAGCCGAGATGGTCCGCCTGAACACGGTCGCCGTGACCGACCTCGCATCCGGGGTTCTGCCCGGGATGGTCGAGCGGGGCAGGGGAGACCTGATCGTCGTCTCGTCCGCGGCGGCCTTCCAGCCGGTCCCCTTCATGGCGACCTACGCCGCCACGAAGGCGTTCGAACTCCACTTCATCCGGGCTCTGTCCGCGGAGCTGCGCGGCTCCGGCGTCCGTGCATCGGCCGTGTGTCCCGGCCCGGTACGGACGGAGTTCGGGGGGGCGATGGGCGGCGACGGCCTCGATCCCCGCATCCCCCATATCAGCGCCGAGGAGGTGGTGGAGGCCGCCCTCCGCGGCCTGCGACGGGGCCGGACCATGGTCACCGCCGGCCGGGTCGCGGGCATCGCATCCGCTGGTCGGGCCGTCCCGGCAGCGGCCCGCGCGGCGGTCATCGGCCGGGTCCATCGAGTGTTCCGCAACCGGCCGCGCCGGTAGACCGGGCGCGTTGATGCCGCCGCCGCCCGGAGCCTAGACTGACGACGCCGACCCGCCATGACCACGACCCTCATTCCCGTCATCAGCGCGATCGTGGCCTTGGTGCTCGCGATCGTCCTGACGCCGCCCGTCGCGGCTCTCGCCCGGCGCATCGGGGCGGTCGACGAACCGTCGGGTCGGCGACGCCATGCCATGCCGACCCCCCTTCTCGGCGGCCTCGCCATCTTGGGTGCGTTCCTCGTGCCGGTGCTCTGGTTCCTCCCGTTCACCGGCGCCATGCGCGCGCTGGTGATCGGAGCGGTACTGATGGCGATCGTCGGGGCCGCCGACGACATCATCGAACTGCCCCCGCTCGGCAAGCTGGCGGCCCAGGTCGCGGTATCGATCATCCCTGTCGCCGCGGGCATCACGATCGACCACGTCACCATCCCGCTGATCGGCGTCTTCGACCTCGGCTGGGTCCAGTACCCGGTGAGCATCATCTGGTTCGTCGCCCTCGTGAACATGATCAACTTCACCGATGGCGTCGACGGACTGACCGCCGGGCTGGCAATGATCGCCGCGGTCACGTTCCTCATCCTCGCGGCGTCGCTCGACCGGGCTGAGGCCTCGATCATTGCGGCCTCGCTGGCGGGGGCCTGCGCAGGCTTCCTCGTCTTCAACTTCCACCCCGCCCGGATCTTCATGGGCGACACGGGCTCCCTCGTCGTCGGCTTCCTGCTGGCCGGCATCGCCGTCGGCGGCGTGATGAAGAGCGCGGCGGCGATCGCCCTGGTGGCCCCCCTGCTGATCCTTGCCCTGCCGATCCTCGACACGTCCTTCGTGATCGCCAAGCGCCTCAAGTATCGACAGCCGGTCTACGGCGCGGACCGCAACCACTTCCACCATCGGTTCGCGAACATCGGCTGGGGTCCGCGGAAGACCGCTCTCGTGGTGTACGCCTGGTGCGCGTTGATGGGCGCCGTAGCCGTAGCGATCCGGATCATTCCGTACCACGCCGACGACGCCGCGGCGACCCTCGCCGGGCGTCTGGCGCTGGGCGCGATCGCCCTGTTGGCGGTCGTCGCGACGGTCTGGCTGATCTACCGGTTGGAGATCCTCAAGTGGCGGCGGACGCCGGTCGTCACGTTGGTGAGGGAGCGTCGGCCGGAGCCCCCGGTCGAGACTCCGGCGCCCCCCCGGTGACGGGTGTCCCAACCCCCCCCCGGGGCCGCCCGATGGGGCCGGGGGGTTCGTCTATACTCGGCGACGCCCGATCAGGGAGCCGCTGCCCGGGGCCCGGCACGGCTGACGTCCACCGCACCGAAAGAACCCACCCCATTCTCTCGAGACTGCTGACGCCCGCTCCGAATCGCGGATGACGGTCGCCGCCTCTACGTCACAGCAGCTTCGGCCGCTGCAGTTCACCGCCGCCACCATCGGGCTCGTCATCGTTGCGTTGGCGCTGCCCGCCGTCCTCCTCCTCGGTGGACCCCTCGACGGCTGGTTCCTCGGCGCGATGCTCTGGATCGGCAATTGGCTGCTCGCCCTCTGGCTGGGCAGGCTCGCCCAGGGGCTCGACGACGTCATGGCCGTGGGTGTTTCCGGCGCGTCGTTCATCGCCCGCGCCTGGCTGGTCGCCGGCATCCTGTTCATCTATGCCCTGCGCGTGGATGAGACGGTCGCGCTGACCGCCGCCGCGGTGTTCATCTTCGCATTCACGTTCGACCTGATCGGCCGCACCGCCATCTACTCCGTCCGCGCGAAGCTGGCCGCCGCCGAGAAGGCCGCGGCCGCCGGGGAGTCCGCCGAATGAGCCGTCGGCTCCTCGCCGCGCTGCTCGGTCTCCTCACGCTCCTGATGCTGCCGTCGGCCGCTCTGGCCGCGGAGGAGGAGGAGTTCGACCCTGCGGAGGAGTTCGAGCTGATCCCGTACGTCGATCTCGACTTCGGCCTGATCGACATGTCGATCAACAAGGCCGTGATCTACATGTGGATCTCGGCGGCGATCATCACCGGCCTCGGCCTCCTCGTCGTACGCAGCGGCGTCACGCTCAAGCCCAGGGGCCCCCAGAATGTCCTCGAGATCGCCTACGAGTTCACCGAGTCCCAGATCGGCCGGGCAACGCTCCCGGACAAAATCTTCGCGAAGTACTTCCCGTTCATCGCCACGCTGTTCCTGTTCATCGCGGTCAACAACCTGATCAGCTTCATCCCGCTGCCGTTCGCCCCCCATACGGGCACTTTCCCGGGTGGCATCCCGGACGTCGGCCTCTACGCCGCGACCGCGAACATCAGCGTGACGCTCGCTCTGACGATCGTCGTGTTTCTCCTGACCCACTACGAAGGCGTCAAGGCCCACGGCCCCCTCGGTTACGTGAAGACGCTGATCCCGGAGGCGCCGGCCGCGATCAAGCCCGTGATCTTCGTGCTCGAGGTCCTGTCCCAGCTGCTGCGCTTGGTCAGCCTCTCTGTCCGGCTCTTCGCCAACCTCCTGGCGGGTCACCTCCTGATCATCATGGCGGCCGGCTTCCCGATCCTGCTCGGGAGTGTCGTCGTCGGGTTCATCGCCCTGCCGGTCGGCGTCGCCTTCTGGCTGTTCGAGTGGGTCCTGGTCGCGGGCCTGCAGGCCTACATTTTCGCGATGCTCAGCGGCATCTACATCGGCTACGCGGTGGAGCCACCGCACTAACAACCAAGGAGAAACTGTGGCAGTCGAAGGCAACATCGAGGATGCGGCGAAGGTCATCGCCCTGGGCCTGGCAACAGGCTTCGGAGCGATCGGACCGGGTGCCGGCGTCGGTTACCTCATGGGCAAGACCGTTGAAGCGGTCGCCCGTCAGCCCGAGATGCGGAGCGAGATCATGGGCCTCATGTTCCTGGGCCTCGCCCTGACTGAGGCCATCGTGTTCTACGCCCTGCTCATGGGCTTCGTCGCGTTCTTCATCGGGTAGTCCCCGTCCGCGATGGATCTACTCACCATCATCCCGATTCTGACGGCCGTCGAGGAGGAGGGGGGCAACCCTCTCATCAGCATCTCGCCGGGCCTCATGATCTGGACCCTCATTGCATTCTTCACGACGCTGGCGATCATGAAGTGGAAGGTCTTCGGGCCTGTCAGCGGAGTGATCATCGCCCGGCGCGAGAAGATCGCCTCCGACCTCGACTCGGCCGAGCAGGACCGCGAGGCAGCTGAACAGCTCGCCTCCGACACCCGCCGGCACCTCGAGGACGCCCGCAAGGAGGCCGACTCGCTGCGCGAGCGCGGTCGCAAGGACGGTGAGCGCCAGGGTCAGGAAGTGATGGCGGCCGCCCAGGAGCAGAAAGAGCGTGTGATCAGCGACGCCCAGACCCAGATCTCCGCGTCAGCCCGCCGCGCGCAGGAAACGGTCAAAGCCGACGCGGTCGAGCTGGCCATGCTGGCGGCCGAGAAGGTGACCCGGCAGTCGCTGAACGGCGACGGGCACCGTCGCCTGATCGAAGAGGCGATCGCCGAGGCTGATCTGTCGCGGTTGAAGGACGCTTGAGCTGAGCGTCGCCTCGACATACGCGAACGCGCTCTACGGAGCGGCGTCCGACACGGGAGAGGTCGCTCTGGTCGCCGAGGGCCTCGAGGCCTTCCGGGCCGCGGTTGCCGACAACGACGAGCTGTCGTCAGCCCTCGCGGACCCGAAGCTGCCCGCCGAGACGAAGAAGGGCATCATCACCCGGCTGGCGACGGGGACGTCGCCGCTTGTGGGCAACTTCCTGAGCCTCCTCGTGGACCGTGGGCGGATCGCCGAGCTCGGCCCGCTGGCCGACGCCTACGCCGAGCGCGTCGCCGGAGCCGAGGGCCGGGTGGAGATCAACGCCGTCACTGCGATCCCACTCGACGACGATCTCCGGCGCACGATCACCGACCGGATCAAGGAGGTGACCGGCCGGGACGCGGATCTCATCGAACACATCGACGAGGATCTGATCGGCGGCCTCGTGCTCGAGGTCGGCGGCGTGCGCGTCGACGGCTCGGTCCGCCACCAACTCGATTCCCTGCACCAAGAGCTGGTGGCCGCGCCGGTCGCACCGCCCTCCTGATGACACTCTCGCCACCCCGTAGCCAAAGGACACACCGATGGAGTTGAGACCCGACGAGATCACCAAGGTGCTGCGCGAGCAGATCGCCCAGTACGAGGGTGGGGTGGACGCCGAGGAGACGGGCACCGTCTTGCAGGTGGGTGACGGTATCGCCCGCGTGCATGGGCTCGAGTCAGCCGTGGCCCTCGAGATGCTCGAGCTGCCCGGCGGCGTCGCCGGCCTCGCGCTGAACCTCGAAGAGGACAATGTCGGTGTCGTGCTCCTCGGTAACGAGAGTTCGATCAAGGAAGGCGACCCGGTCAAGCGGACCGGCCGCGTGATCGAGGTGCCCGTCGGTGAGGCCCTGCTCGGCCGGGTCGTCGACCCCCTGGGAAACCCGATCGACGACCGCGGCCCGATCACCACCGACCACCGTCGCCCGGTCGAGTTCAAGGCGCCGGGCGTGATTCAGCGCCAGCCGGTGTCCGAGCCGCTCCAGACCGGCATCAAGGCGATCGACGCCCTCATCCCGATCGGCCGTGGCCAGCGCGAGCTGATCATCGGTGACCGCCAGACCGGCAAGACCGCCATCGCGATCGACACGATCATCAATCAGAAGGGTGGCGACGTCCACTGCTTCTACATCGCGATCGGCCAGAAGGCATCGACGATCGCCGCGGTCGTCGAGAAGCTCCGCGAGACCGGGGCGATGGAGTACACCACCGTCGTCGCCGCGACCGCATCATCTTCCGCGCCCCTGAAGTATCTGGCGCCGTACTCCGGGGCCGCCATGGCCGAGTATTTCCTCTACGGCGGCCAGCACGCGCTCTGCATCTACGACGACCTCTCCAAGCAGGCCGACGCCTACCGCCAGATGTCGCTGCTGCTCCGGCGCCCGCCGGGTCGTGAGGCGTTCCCCGGCGATGTGTTCTACCTCCACAGCCGTCTGCTGGAGCGCGCCTGCAAGCTCAACGACGATCTCGGCGGCGGCTCCATGACAGCCCTGCCGATCATCGAGACCCAGGCCGGTGACGTCTCGGCGTACATCCCGACCAACGTGATCTCGATCACCGACGGCCAGATCTTCCTGGAGTCGAAGCTCTTCCTCTCGGGTGTCCGCCCGGCCGTGAACGTCGGTCTGTCGGTCTCCCGCGTCGGTGGTGCCGCCCAGGTCAAGCCCATGCGGAAGGTCGCCGGACCGCTCAAACTCGAGCTCTCGCAGTACCGCGACCTCGAGGCGTTCGCCCAGTTCGGTTCCGAGCTCGACGCGGCGACCCAGCGCACGCTGGCCCGTGGCGAGCGCCTGGTCGCCGCCCTCAACCAGCCCCAGTACCAGCCGTGGCCGGTCGAGGAGCAGGTCGCGGTCCTCTTCGCGGCGGACCGGGGTCACCTGTCGGCCGTCGAGCCGGAGCAGGTGCCCGCGATCAACGAAGAGATCCGCAGCGCGCTCCGCGAGGAGGGCTCGATGCTCGCCGACATCCGTGACGGCGACTTCTCCGATGAGCTGCAGGCCAAGCTGGACGCGTTCTTCGGCGATCTGATGAAGCGCATCGGCGTCGTCGAGGACGCGCCGGCCGCGGCGGAGCCGCAGGAGTCGGGCGCCGCCTAGTGCCGAGCACCAAGGAGCTCAAGGGGCGGATCGACTCGGTCCGCAATACGCGCAAGATCACGCGGGCGATGGAGCTCGTCGCCTCGGCGCGTCTGCGCCGTGCCCAGGACCGGATCGAGAACCTGCGTGACTACGCCGGCGGAATGCGCCGCCTCACCGCCCAGGCGGCGGACCGTTCGGGGACGATCACCAGCCTGCCGCTCCTCGAGGAGCGTGAGGACATCGGCCGCGCCCTGGTGGTCACCATCACCGGCGACCGTGGACTCGCGGGCGCCTTCAACGTGAACATCCTGCGTCGTGGCTACGAGGCCGCCGACGAGCTGACCGGAGCCGGCGCGTCCGAAGTGAGCTACGTCGCCGTCGGCAAGAAGGGTCTCGGCACCCTGCGTTTCCGCGGGCTGGACGTCGAGCGCGACTTCCAGGGATTCTCCACCGACCCCGTTTTCTCCGACGCCTCTGGCATCACCGAGTACCTCGTCGAGCGCTTCACCTCGGGCGAGGTCGACCGCGTGGACATCGTCTACAACGCGTTCAAGTCCGTCATCGAGCAGACCGTGACGACAGAGCAGCTGCTGCCCATCCCGCGCGGCGCCGCCGGTCTCGGTGAGGCTGAGCCCGACGCCGAGGAGACAACCGGCGGCGGGGTCGCCTACTTCGAGCCCGACCCGCAGGAGTTCCTCGAGCGGCTGCTTCCGACCTACGTCGACATCACGATCTACCGCGCGCTGCTCGAGAGCGCCGCGGCCGAGCTCGCCGCGCGGCGCACCGCGATGAGCAACGCCACTGACAACGCCGGCGAGTTGATCGACTCATTGACCTTGCAGATGAACCGGGCCCGTCAGGCCGCGATCACCCAGGAGATTCTTGAGGTGGTTTCGGGCGCGGACGCCCTCTCGTAACCGAAAAGGAACCCGCCACCATGGCCACCACCGCTCAGAGCATCGGAAAGATCGTCGAGATCCAGGGAGTCGTCCTCGACGTCCACTTCCCCGACGGCCTGCCCGCGATCTACAACGCTCTGCAGATCGTCCGCCCCGGTGAGGCCGAGGGTCCGCCGCTGATCGCGGAGGTCCAGCAGCACCTGGGAGACGACCGGGTGCGCGCGGTCGCCATGGACACGACCGACGGCCTGCCGCGCGGCGCCGACGTCATCGACACCGGCGCTCCGATCTCCGTGCCGGTCGGCGAGCAGACTCTCGGCCGCATCTTCAACGTGCTCGGCGACGCGATCGACGAGGGCGCCGAGTTGGCGGAGGACACCCAGCGCTGGCCGATCCATCGTCCCGCTCCGGACTTCGACGCCCTCGACCCATCGGAGACGATCTTCGAGACCGGCATCAAGGTCGTCGACCTGATGGCCCCGTACCTGCAGGGTGGAAAGATCGGGCTCTTCGGCGGCGCGGGCGTCGGCAAGACCGTGCTGATCCAGGAGCTCATCAACAACCTCGCCCAGGAGCATGGTGGTCTGTCCGTGTTCGCCGGCGTTGGTGAGCGCACTCGAGAGGGCAATGACCTCTGGCGGGAGATGACCGAGTCGGGCGTGATCGACAAGACCGCCCTGGTCTACGGTCAGATGAACGAGCCGCCCGGAGCCCGTCTGCGGGTCGCTCTGAGCGCCCTCACGATGGCGGAGTACTTCCGCGACGAGGGTGGTCAGGACGTGCTCCTGTTCATCGACAACATCTTCCGCTTCGTGCAGGCGGGATCCGAAGTCTCGGCCCTGCTGGGCCGCATGCCCTCGGCCGTCGGTTACCAACCGACCCTCACCAGCGAGATGGGCGACCTGCAGGAGCGGATCACGTCCACCAGTGCCGGCTCGGTCACATCGGTGCAGGCCATCTACGTGCCTGCCGATGACCTCACCGACCCGGCGCCAGCCGCGTCGTTCGCCCACCTCGACGCCACCACGGTGCTCAACCGGGCCATCGCCGAGAAGGGCATCTACCCGGCGGTCGACCCGCTCGACTCGACCAGCCGCGCGCTGTCGCGCGACATCGTCGGCGACGAGCACTACGACACGGCGACCGCCGTCCAGGAGACGCTGCAGACCTACAAGGACCTCCAGGACATCATCGCCATTCTGGGTGTCGACGAGCTCACCGACGAGCAGAAGTTGACCGTCGGCCGCGCCCGCCGGATCGAGCGTTTCCTCTCCCAGCCGTTCAACGTCGCCGAGGCCTTCACCGGCATCCCCGGTACCTACGTGCCGCTGTCGGAGACGATTCGCGGCTTCAAGGAGATCGTCGAAGGTCGCCACGACGATCTGCCCGAGCAGGCCTTCTACCTGGTCGGCAGCATCGACCAGGCGATGGAGAAGGCCGCCTCGATGAAGGACGAAAGCTAGGCCTCCATGTCGACCTCCGCGCCCACCGAAAAAGCGACCATCCCCGTCCGGATCATCACCCCGGAAGGGGTGCTGTACGACGAGCCCGTGCGCATGGTGATCGCCCCGAGCGTCCAGGGCGACGTGGCGATCCTCGCCCGCCACGCCCCGCTCGAGGCCTTCCTGCGCGTGGGCGAGACCCGCGTGCGGCTCGCCGATGCCGACGAGACCCTCATCCGGTTCGCGACGACCGATGGCTACATGTCCGTCGAGGGCGACGGCGTGCTCATCCTCGTCGAGCAGGGCGAGCGGGCCGATGACATCGACCGCGACCGCTCCCAGGCCGATCTGACGGACGCCGAGGAGAGGTTGGCCTCCCTGCCGGAGGACGCCGAGGCTGACCGCGCGGTGGCCGAGGCCGCCAAGGCCCGGGCCCAGAACCGCCTGCGGGTCTCGGACCCCGACAGCGGTCACTGAGGAGCCCTTCCGGCGCGAGCCGGCGACTGTCGCAGGCCTCTGGCGGCTGGCGCCGCCGGTCCTGGCATTCCGCCGCTACCGCGAGGTGTGGCTCGGCAGCCTCGCCAGCAATGCGGGCAGCTGGTTGCAGATCGTCGCCTCCGGCTGGCTGATCTTTGAGCTGACCGGCAGCGCCGCCGCCGTCGGCGTGCTGGCGCTGGCTGCCCGCGGCCCCAGCATTCTCCTCGCCGGCCCTGCCGGCCGCCTCGCGGACCGCTTCGACCGACGCGCGGTCGGCCTTGTCACATTCAGCGCGCAGGCGGTCGCGGCCCTCACGCTCGCGATCGCGACGTGGGCAGGTCTTGCCTCTGTCGGCGTCATCTACGCGCTGACTCTCGTGATGTGGTGCGGCTTCGCTCTCGGGCTGCCCGCGATGCTGGCTCTGATCCCGCTTCTCGCGCCGCGCGCGCAGTTCAGCCAGGCGGTCACGGTCAACGCGGCGGGCATCAACGTCGCCCGCCTGCTGGGTCCGGCGATCGGCGGCATCGCCCTTTTCCTGCTCGGGCCGGCCTGGTGTTTCGCCATCAACGCGGCCTCGTTCACCGCGCTCGTCTGGGCGCTCGCCCGGGTGGGACCGGTGCCGGCGCCGGATCCGGGCCGACCGGCAAGCGCAGGGGAGAGCCTGCGCATCGCGGCCGCGGATCCGGCCCTGCGCCGACTGCTGATCGGCATGACTCTCTTTGCGATGCTCGCCTCACCGGCCCAGGAGCTGGCACCCGTCATCGCTGATCGGCTGGAGGGTGGGGAGATCGGTCTCGGCGCGCTCCTCAGCGCCATGGGCGGCGGCGGCGTCCTCGGCGCGGTCCTCCTGGAGCGGCTCAGCGGGCGCGGGCTGCGTCGCTCGCTCGCGCTGCCCGTGGCGACCACCGCGTTCTCGGTCGGGCTCGCGGTCGTGGCCCTCTCTCCCTGGTTGAGCCTCACGATCGCGGCGATGGTCGTCTGCGGCGGATTCTGGATCTGGATGTTCTCGGTCACGAACACCGCGATCCAGCTCGGATCCGAGCAGCGGTTCATCGGGCGCATGTTGGCGCTCTACCAGGTCGCGGTGGTCGGGGGCATCGGGATCGGTTCGCTCGGCGCGGGGATCCTGGCCGACCTGATCGGGCTCGGTCCGGCTCTGTTCGTCTGGGCGGTGGCGCTCGCCGTCTGGGGGCTGTGGAGTTTGGCGAACCGGGTCGCCTCGATCGACGTTGCGACGGCCGGGCCGTGAGAGGCCCGGAGTCCGGCCCCGACGCGGCTATCCTGAGAGCGATGGAGGAGTGCGCCCTCGCTGAGGAACTGATCCGCCTCGACAGCTCCCACCAGCCCGGTGTGACCGCGTGCGTCGAGCTCATTCACGGGTGGCTCATCGCCCGGGGCGTGCCCGTGCGCCGGAAGCACCTGGCGGAGGGGCGTGAGGTTCTCCTCGCCCAGCGCGGCACCGGCCCGCGGCGTCTTCTGCTGTGCGGACACCTCGACGTCGTTCCCGCCGAGGCCGAGCTCTTCGAGCCGACTCGGGACAACGGGCGCCTCCGTGGACGTGGCGCCTATGACATGAAGGGTGCGCTGGCCGTGATGATGCTCGTCATCGCCGGGATCCCGGAGCCGGGCCCCTTCGCGGGCGTTTCGCTTCTCATCGTCCCCGACGAGGAGCGGACGGACCTGGGGGGGGACGCGCCCGGCGACGACGCCAACTGCACGGAGATCATGGTGGAGCGCGGCCTGGGAGCCGACTTCGTCATCTGCGGTGAGCCGACCGACATGGACGTCGGAGTACAGGCAAAAGGCGTGCTCATGACGAGAATTGTGATTCCCGGAACCGCCGCGCACGGCTCCACGCCCTGGCTGGGGGACAATGCCATCCTGCGCGCGGTCGATTATTACGAGCGAGTCATGAATCTCCCATTTGCCAGCACGTCCTCCGACCTCTTCTCGCGGCCCTCGGTGAACCTGAGCCGCATCACGGGGGGGGAGGCCCTCAACTCCGTCCCCGGCCGCTGCGCGATCGACGTCGACATCCGCTATGTCCCGGGGCAGGACCCGCGGCAGATCCTCGGCCAGATCCGCAGCCTCGACCCTCGCGCCGAGATCACCGTCCTGCTCGAGCGCCGACCCGCCGACGTTCCCACCGACCACCCGTACGTTCAGGATCTGGTCGCCGCCGCGGAGGCGGTATCCCCGGGGGCCGAGGCCGTCGGCCGCCACGGCGCATCCGACGTCGGCGCGTTCCTGGGCAAAGGCATCCCGGCGGTCGAGTTCGGGCCGCGGGGAGGCGGGCACCATGGTGTCGGCGAACACGTGGAGATCCAATCCCTCTCGGACTATCGCCGTGCTCTCGAGAGCTTCGCGACGACCTGGGCGTCGGGGGCCCGCGCGTGAACGCACCGCCACCACCCGAGGGTCTGCCGCCGTCCTCGACGCAGCCCCTCTCGCACAGCCGCGCGCGTTACTTTCGGGTGATGGGCCGCCGTCGGC
Organism: Actinomycetes bacterium; assembly: GCA_024639225.1. Taxonomy (GTDB): domain Bacteria; phylum Actinomycetota; class Thermoleophilia; order Miltoncostaeales; family Miltoncostaeaceae; genus JAHEIS01. Next base: position 12,325 of record JAHEIS010000042.1, read on the forward strand.
CCTGGCTGGCCATCGCGGGATGGGGCGTCTGGATGGCGATAGCACTCGCAGTCGGGGTCATCATGTCCGGCTACACCGTGCTCGAGGATGCGCTCGCCAGCGCCAGCCCCGACACGCCGGAGGTGCAGGCCGCCATCGAGGCCACCCGCCCGGCGCTGCCCGGCGAGCCGGTGAACGTCCTGCTGATCGGATCGGACAGCCGCGGTGAGGGCGACAACGGGCGTAGCGACTCGCTGATCTTGATGCGCCTCGACAGGGACCGCGGCTTCATCTCGTTGCTCTCCTTCCCGCGCGATCTCTATGTCTCGGTCCCGGGCTTCGGTCTCCAGAAGATCAACGCCGCCTACGGGCTCGGCGGGGCGGAGAAGACCATCGAGACCGTCACCGCGCTGACCGGTCAGAACGTCAACCACTACATCAACGTCGACTTCAACGGTTTCAGCAACCTGGTCGACGAGGTCGGCGGAGTGCTCATCGACGTGGACCGTCGCTACTTCCACTCGAATGTCGGCTGCTCGGGCACCGAGTGCTACGACGAGATCGACATCGAGGCCGGGTACCGGCGGCTCGACGGCGCTCAGGCCCTCGACTACGTGCGCTACCGCCACACGGATGGGGACTTCGCGCGGATCGCCCGCCAGCAGCTCTTCCTGTCGGAGCTCAAGCGCCAGACGAACCAGTTCGGGAACCTCACCCGCCTCAACAGTTTCGCCGAGATCTTCGCGAAGAACACCGAAACCAGTATCCGCAAGGTCGACACGCTCCTGTCGATCGCCGAACTCGCGCTCACCCTGCCCGAGGACCGGATCGCGCGGACGTCGATCACCGGTGACACGGCCATCCGCGCCCAGCAGTCGGTCGTGTTGACGTACCCCTCGATCGTGAGCGAGAAAGTCAACGAGTGGCGCGACCCCGAGTTCCTGAACGTGGCCGCCGACGAGCCCGAGCCGGTTCGTGGCGAGGACGCGAAGATCATCGTCCGGAACGCGGGCACCCGTCTGCTGGGGGCCGCCGAGATGGCGGAGCTGCTGCGGGAGGCGGGCTTCAACGCAACCGACCGCGGCAATGCGGGTCGCAACGACCTGGCGAACAGCATCGTGCGATACCGCGAGGGCGCGAAGGCCGCCGCCAAGCGGATTCAGGCCCGACTGGGACCGGCCGCGGGGATCTCGATCGCCGAAGACGGCGAGACCGGGAACGCCGACCTCCTGGTGCTCGTGGGCAACGACTTCACCGGCGGGCTGCTCGATGCGCCCGCGCCCGCCCCGGAGGCGATCTCCTCAGGTGATGCCGCCCCGCCGCCGATGATGAACACGACCAGCCTGGTCGACGTGCTGCGGCGCGTCGAGCAGGGAACGCCGCTCGCCACGATGGCTCCACTCAAGTTGCCGTCGCGGGCGAGCGTCCGTCGCGTGACTCCCTACCGGATCGACGACAAAGGCAAGCCCTGGGCCGTGAAGCTGACGATGTCCGTCGGCTACCGGACGTACTTCGGGATGATGCAGACCAACATGAAAGACCCGCCGATCCTCGACGGACGGACGGGGAAAATCACGCGTGGTGGGCGAGAATACTCAACGTTCTATGACGGCCGGAACATGCAGCGGCTGGCGTGGCAGAAGGACGGCATGACCTACTGGATTTCCAACAGCCTCGACTACGCGCTGACGCCTGACCAGATGTGGGCGATGGCGCAGTCGGCGCGTCCGCTCAAGCGGGCGAAGCTGGCGGCGGGAGTCACGGACACCGCCGTGAGCATCGAACTCGAGGGCTCGACGCCCTAGACGGGCTGCGCGAAATCCCCGGGGCAGGACGCCCCGCGACGACATCCAAGGAGACGGTACGTGAGTGGACAGAACATCGGCGTGATCGGCGTGGGCTACGTCGGTCTGGTGACCGGCGTGTGCTTCGCGTCGCTTGGCAACAACATCACGCTCCGCGACATCGACGAAGCGAAAGTCGCCCGCCTGCGCGGCGGCGACACGCCCATCTACGAGCCTGGTCTGAGGGACCTCATGGCCGAGCACTCCGACCGCCTCAACTACACGTTGTCGCTCGAGGAGACCCTCGAGAACAGCGAGATGATCTTCATCGCCGTCGACACGCCCCCCACCTACTCCGGCGACGCCGACCTCTCGCGCGTCATGACCGTGCTCGACGAACTGGAGCGGACCGGCGCCGACTCGCGCCACATCCTGATCATGAAGAGCACTGTGCCGGTCGGCACGGGCGAGCGCGTCCGCAGCGAGCTGAACGCGCGCGGCATGGAGGACGTCGGCTATGTCTCCAACCCCGAGTTCCTCAAAGAGGGTGCGGCGATCGACGACTTCCTCGATCCCGACCGCGTCGTGATCGGCGACTACGACCGCGGCCACGGCGACCGGGTCGCCTCGCTCTACGAGCCTCTCGTTGCCGAGGTCCAGCGGACAACCGTGCCGAGCGCCGAGATGATCAAGTACGCCTCCAACGCCTTCCTGGCGACGAAGATCAGCTTCATCAACGAGATCGCCAACGTGTGCGAGGAGGTCGGCGCGGACGTCTCGGTCGTCGCCGAGGGCATGGGCACCGACTCCCGTATCGGTCCGGCCTTCCTGCGGGCCGGCATCGGCTTTGGCGGCAGCTGCTTCCCCAAGGATGTCTCGGCCCTCAAGCAGCTCGCGGGCAACTCCGGATACCACTTCCAGCTCCTGACCTCGGTGATCGAGGTCAACGAACTCCAGAAGCGCCGGGTCGTCAGCAAGCTCAAGAAGCACCTCGGCTCCTCACTGGAGGGCAAGCGGATCGCTCTGCTGGGGCTGGCGTTCAAGCCGGAGACCGATGACATCCGTGAGGCCTCGGCGCTGGTCCTGGCGGCGCGCCTCGCCGGTGAGGGGGCACAGGTCGTCGCCTTCGATCCGATCGCGATGGATGCGGCGCGCGAGCGCATGCTCGGCGTCCAGATGGCCGCCAGCCCCGAGGCGGCGCTCGAGGGCGTCGACGCGGCGGTGATCGTCACGGAGTGGAAGCAGTTCGCCGAGATGGACTGGTCGGCGCTCCGCTCGCGCATGAAGGTGCCGCTCATCATCGACGGACGGAACATGCTGGACCATGAGGCCCTGAGGGCGGCTGGTTTCACCTACGAGGGCATCGGCATCATCCCCGATCACAACGAAAGCTAGGCCCGGGGCCGAGCGCATGGACGCGATCATCCTGGTGGGGGGGCAGGGCACGCGCTTGCGCCCACTCACCGACACGCGGCCGAAGCCGATGGTCGATCTGGTCGACCGGCCGTTTGTCGAGCACCAGGTCGATCGGCTGCGGGACGCCGGCATTTCCCGGATCGTCTTCTCCTGCGGGTACCGGCCCGACGCGATCGAGGAACACTTCGCCGACGGTTCCACCCGTGGGCTGGAGATCCGCTACGTGGTTGACCCCGAGCCCCTGGGCACGGGCGGCGCCATCGGCAACGCGGAGAGCGAGCTCGCCGGCGAGCGGGTCGTCGTCCTCAACGGCGACATCCTCACGGATCTCGACCTCGGCGAGATGGAGCGCGCCCACGTGTCTGCCGGCGGGCTGGCGAGTATCGCCCTGACCCCGATCGAAGACCCCAGCGCATTCGGTCTCGTCCGGCTCCGCGAGGACCGCTCGGTCGAGGAGTTCGTCGAGAAGCCGGCCGCCGACGAGCTGCGCCCCGGAGAGCCGTTCCTGATCAATGCCGGCACCTACATCTTCGAGCGCCAGGCCCTGGCGATGATCCCCGCGGGCCGGAAGGTCTCTGTCGAGCGGGAGACCTTCCCCGCCATCGCCGAGACGCGACGCCTCTTCGGCCACCCCGACAACTGCTATTGGCGTGACATCGGGACGCCCGCCTCCTATCTGCAGGCGTCGATGGACGTGCTCGCGGGCGCGGTCCGTTCCGACTCCCCGCGTCCTGGCCCCTACCTGGCCGCGGGCGTCGCCGTTGACCCCGGGGCCACTGTCGGTTCGGGATCGTCGCTCGCCGCCGACTGCACGATCGCCGACGGCGCGTCCGTCACGGACTCCGTCGTGGGCCGCGGCACGACCATCGGCGCGGGCGCGCGTTTGGAGGGTGCGATCGTCGGCGCCGACGTGGTTGTCGGCGAGAACGCGGTCATCGGTCCGGACGTCGTCGTCGGTGACGGGGCCACCGTCGGCGCCGATGCAGTCGTCCGGGCGACGACCGTCGAGACGGGCGGTACCGTGGTCCCGGGGTGGAAACCGGCGTGAGAGGATGGACGGCAACGCCCGTCCCGACCGCCAGGAGTTCACGTTGCCCGATCTCGACAGTTCCGCTGCCATGGAGCTGGACTCCCACGGTCTGCTCGATGTGGCCGGCGCCTCCGTCGACGCCTTTGACACCGCCCGCAGCGCCGCAGAGGGCACGGAGATCCCATGGCCGCCCGACGCCATCGAGAACGTCGCCATCTGCGGGATGGGAGGCTCCGCGGCGGCCGGCGACCTCGTGCTCGGGGCCTACCGGGAGAGGGTCCGCCGTCCCGCCCAGGTGATCCGTGACTACTACGTCCCTGGCTGGGTAGGCGAGAGCACCCTGGGGATCCTCAGCTCCTACTCGGGAACGACAGAGGAGACGCTCACCTGCGGCATGCAGGTTCTCGACTACAACGCGCCTGCGGTCTGCATCACTTCGGGCGGCAAACTGCGCGACTACTACGAGGAGCGAGAGGTCCCGATCGTTCCGGTGCCGCCGGGCCTTCAGCCCCGTTCCGCGCTCCTGCACATGCTCGTGCCGCTGGTCATCATCCTCCAGCGGATGGAGATCATCCCCGACATCAGCGCGGACCTCGAGGAGGCGCGCGAGACGGTCGCCGCTGCCGTCGCCGCGTACGGCCCCGAAGTGCCCCAGGCCGAGAATCCCGCCAAGCAGCTCGCCGCGACGCTCGAGGGGTCGATGCCGGTGATCTGGGGCGCGGAGCTGACCGCGCCGGTTGCGATGCGGTGGAAGTGTCAGTTCAACGAGAACGCGAAGGTCCCCAGCTACTGGGCGGCGCTGCCCGAGTTGGACCACAACGAGATCGTCGGCATGGAGGGCATGGGCCCGATCGGTCCCGTGACCCGGATCCTCATGTTGCGCGAAGAGCGCCAGCACCGCCAGAACCAGCGCCGATTCGAGTACACCAAGGAACTCGTCGAGCAGGACGTCAAGGGCGTCATGAACATCGTCGCCGACGGCGAGACCGCCCTCGCCCGGATGCTCGACCTGGTGATGCTCGGCGACTACACCTCGATCTACCTTGGTCTGCTTCAGGGCACGGATCCGGGGCCGGTCGACGTCATCAGCAGGCTCAAGGACCGCCTGGCGAGCACGGGCTTCGGGCGAACGGCCGGACAGCAGGGCTAGCCCCTTCCTTTGGAGCCGCGGCTCGCTAAACTGCGCGACCGCGGCCATCGCCGCAGTAGGGGGCGTTGGTCTAGGGGTCTAGGACACCCGGCTCTCACCCGGGAGGCCACGGGTTCAAATCCCGTACGCCCTATTTCGGAGCCCGAGCGGCGCCGGGCACGGCCGTTCGCTCGCGGCAAACGGTTCTTTGGCCCGTCCCGGCACGGTCCGGGCTCCTGTCAGAACGCCCGCAGTGAGCGGCCGTTCGCTCACGGCGAACGGTGCCTGCGCGGCGTCATCGGTCAGGGCGAGGCGACGAGCCCCGTCCTTTCCCTGCTCCGGTGGGGTCGCCTGGTCGGCGGGCCCGCTACGTGAGCGGAATAGGAGCTAGGGGAGGCGGAGGTCGGCCGCGGTCAGCGTGCCGTCCTTGAAGTTGCCGCCCGTCAGTCCGCGCTCGATCGTCGTGATCAGGCGGTTGGCATTGCGGACCGCCGCCTGGGCGATGCGCTGGTTCGTTCTCAGCTGGGCGGCCGTCGCCCGGAGGCGTGCCGTGCTGCGCGCGACCTTCGCGTCCGGGCCGCGCGAGGGGCCGACCCGGGGTGCGGCACCCGTTTTCGCGACGTCGAGGCCCGGGCGGAGCCGGTCCGCGGCGATGGTGCCGTCGACGACGTCGCCGCCGGTCAGGCCGCCGTCGAAGCGGGCGGCGAGGGCGCGCGCCCGGCGGAGGCCGGCTTGGTAGATGCGCTGGTTGATCAAGAGCTGTCCCGGCGTCACGCTGAAGCGCGTCGCGCGGTTGCCCGTCGCCTTGGGCACACGCAACCGCCGCGGTGTCGGCGGGGCGATGCCGGTCGGCTCGGCGCTGGAGAACTCGATGCCCGCGAAGTCGGCCGCTGCGAGGCTGCCGCCGCAGATGTCCGCGCCCGTTACTCCCGCGGCGAGCCAACGCTCGACGGCGGCGAGGCGTCGTATCGCGGCCTGCCCGATCCGCTGGTTGATGGCCAGCTGGGCCGGGCTCAGCGCGATCTCGTCGCTCCTCGATGAACTCTGCGCAGGCGGATCGACGGCTCGGCAGCGCGCACCCGCGGGCACGGCTCCGTACTGACCCGGTCCTTCGGTGC
>JAHEIS010000139.1 GCA_024639225.1 Actinomycetes bacterium
CCCGCGGTGCCTCCCGCTCCGTCTCGGCCACGACCTCGAAGGGCCGGTAGCGATCGGGCAGCCAGCGACACCAGACGGCCTGGAACTCCTCGAGACCGCGAAGCAGCGAGGGCGAAACCGTCCCGTGAACCTCGAGATCGGCGCCGGAACTCATGACGTGAAAGACGGTCGCGAGCACGAAGGGGTCCGCCGCCGGCGTGAGGCTCGGACGATGCTCGATCGGCAGACGGAAGAAGAGTCGCACCGGCTTGCCGCGGGCCCTCTCGAGCACGACCGGCACCTCGATCCGGTCCTCGCGCGGGCGAGGCTCCTCGGGCCATAGCTGGATTCTTCGCATCGTTCGGTAGCGATACTAGGGGAGCGCCGTCGGATCGACCCAGTGGTTCAGGGGACTGGCGCCCCCTCCGAGTCCGAGTCCGGTCCGAATCGCCTCGCGGGTGAACCACACGGCCCGGTCGACGGCGTCGGTGAGCGTCCTGCCCGACGCCAGGCCCGCCGCGACCGCCGCGGACAGCGTGCAGCCGGTGCCGTGGCCGCTCCGCGAAGGCAACCTGGGCGATCGCCACTCGCGCCACTCGGTGCCGTCGAACAAGACGTCGACGACCTCGTCGCCGCCCAGGTGGCCACCCTTTACGAGAACCGCGCCGCAGCCCGCTTCCACCAGGGCTTCGGCGGCCGACCGCATCTGCGACTCGTCACGCACGGGCTGACCGACGAGCAGCTCCGCTTCGTCGAGGTTGGGAGTGACGAGGCTCGCCAGAGGCAGCAGCTCGTCTCGCACACACGCGACGGCGTCCTCCTCCAGCAATGCATCGCCGCTGGCCGCGACCATCACGGGGTCGACCACGACGGGCGCGATCCCCGCCGCGCGAAGCGCCGCCACGACGGCGGCCATGATCGACGCATCGGCCAGCATGCCCGTCTTGCACGCCGCCGGTCGAAGGTCGGCGCCCACCGCGAGGATCTGGGCCGCCACGATGTCGGGCGGGATCTTGTGGATGGCATCGACGCCGCGCGTGTTCTGCGCGGTGACCGCCGTGACGGCGCACGTCCCGAACACGCCGAAGGCATGAAACGTCCGAAGGTCGGCCTGAATGCCCGCACCACCACCGGAGTCGCTGCCCGCGACCGTGAGCGCCACTGGCGGTGCGGCAGAGTTACGGTCCATTGGCGAATCTCCTCTCTTTCGGTCCACTGCGACTGCGACGCGAAATGCGGGCCTCGCTTCCAAATGATATATAGCTGTCGGTCCGGTGCGCTTCACGCCGGGAAACACACGGCCAGCACTCACATGCGAGGGGAGGCCATCGCCACACCGAGTCGTTCCGAGACCCGGCTCATACGGGCCACTCACCGCCGCAAGGGCCGGGCGGAAACGGGGCTGTTTCTCGCCGAGGGCACGCGGGTCGTTTCGGAGCTCGCCGCATCGGGTGTGCGCGTCGAGCTCGCGATCTGGTCGCCGGCCGCCGCCGATGACGCGGTGGCCCGCCTCGTGGAGCGGCTCGGCGAATCCGGCGCCAGGGTCCGTGAGGTATCGACCCGGGCGCTGGCCGAGCTCGCGGACACGGTGACGCCGCAAGGCGTGCTGGCCGTCGCGCCGATCCCCGCCCGGGACTGGCAGGATCTCGACCTCGCCCGCATCCTCCTGCTGGACGCCGTGCAGGACCCGGGCAACCTCGGGACCCTGGTGCGAACAGCGGAGGCGATGGCGATGGGTGGCGTGGTGTGCTTGGCCGGTACGGTCGATCCGTGGAGCCCCAAAGCGGTGCGCGCCGCGGCCGGCTCCAGTCTGCGGGTTCCCATTCTCGGGTCAACCTGGTCCGACGCGAAGGCCCGCCTCGACGCCGGCGGCGTGAGCCTGTGGGCGGCCGATCCGCGCGGCGTGCCGTTCGATCGAGATGATCCAATCCCCGCCCGCACGGCACTCTGTCTGGGAAACGAGGGAAGCGGGGTGTCGGAGCCGGTGCTGGCCGCGGCCGACCGCCGCGTGGCGCTGCCCATGGCCGGGCGCGCGGAGTCGCTCAACGTGAGCGTCGCCGGCGCGGTGCTCATGGACCGCATGTTCGGAGAGCCGGGTGCAACCGGATAGTCCGTACTACTTCGTGTTCCTGGCCTACGCGGGCGTGATTGGCGCCGCGATCGGCTCGTTCATCAACGTATGCGTGGCCCGCCTTCCGGCCGGTAGCAGCGTGATTCGTCCCCGCTCGCATTGCCCGGAGTGCGGATGCTTCATCGCCTGGTACGACAACGTGCCCGTGCTCAGCTTTCTTGCTCTGCGCGGAACGTGCCGTCACTGCGGCACGCGCATCTCGTGGCAGTATCCGCTGATCGAGCTGGCCGTGATCGGGATCTGGGTCGGCCTGGCGGTGCTGTACGGGCCGAGCTGGCGTTCGCTAACGGGCAGCATCCTCTTCAGCATCCTGCTCGCCATCGCCCTCATCGACGCGCGCCACTACCTGATTCCGGACCAGCTCAGCATCGGAGGGCTGGCCGCCGGACTCGCGCTGTCCCTACTGCCCGGACCCGTCACGCCCCTCCAATCGGTGACCGGGGCCGCGGCCGGGTTCGGAGTGCTGCTCGCAGTCGGCGTCCTCGGGGAGCGCATCTTCAAGAAGCCCGCCATGGGTGGTGGGGACATGAAGATGATGGCTATGGTCGGCGCGTTCCTGGGACCCGTCGGGGCGATGCTGACTATCTTCCTTGGTGCGCTGGCCGGGTCGATCATCTTCGGGCCGATCAGCCTGAAGACGCAGAAGCTCGTGCCGTTCGGGGTCTTCCTGGCGATCGGAGCGGCGATCACGTTTCTGGTCGGCGACAGCCTCACGCGCTGGTACGTGGACCTGCTGTTTCCAGGCGCCTGAAGCGGCCGATTCCTAGCGCCTGAAGCGGTCGATCGACAGGGCCTCCCAGGCGATCTCCGGCTCCGAGCCGAGAGCCAGATCGGCCACGGCGTCCGCGAGCAGCGGCGCGAGCAGGATGCCGGCCCGCCCGTAGCCCGTGGCGTAGTGGAGGCCCTGCAGCCTGGGGTCCGGACCCACGACGGGCCGGCCGTCCTCGCTCACGGGTCGCAGCCCGGCCCACGACTCCGTCACCGGCGCCGCCGCCGCGGCCGGGCACAAGCGACCGACGGCCTCTCGGATCGCCGCTTCGCCGCTGGCGGTCACGTCCGCCGCGTATCCGGCCTCCTCCATGGTGCTACCTGCCAGCGCTCCACCCGGCCGCGGCACCAGGTAGCGTCCGGCGTGGTCGGCCAGCAGAGGGCCGCCCGGGAGGTTCTCCGCTTCGAGCCGCAGCATCTGGCCGCGGATGGGCCGGACCGGAATGCGACCGGGCAGACCGTCGAGGCGGCCGCTCCAGCAGCCCGCGGCGACGACCACCCCGTCGCCCTCGGCCGTGCGACCATCCTCGAGCCGGACACCCCGGGCCCTCTCTCCGCGGGCCAACACCCCGGCCGCGCGCCCGTCCACGGCATCCACACCCGACGCGAGGCACGCCTGGCGAAGCGCGTCCAGGAGACGGCGGCAGTCGACCCGGACCGCGTTCGGAAGCCACAGGAAGGATCTCGCATCTCGAGCGACCGACGGCTCGAGGCGCGCCGCCTCGGCAGCCGCGAGGATCTCGGCCGTGTGGCCCTTCGCCCGCAAGGACTCGGCGAGCATCGCCGCCTCGCCATCCTCGGCGCTGCAGAGGTTGGCGACCAGCATGCCGCCATCCTCGAGAGCGACATCACCGCCCGCCAGCTCGTTCACGCTCGCCAGAAAGCCGGGGTACCGGGCGCGGCTCTCGACGCCCAGCCCGAAGGTGGGCTCCGCCGGATCGGTCTCGTAGAGTGGCGCCACCATGCCCGCCGACGCGGGAGTCGCGGCGCCGTCCAGTCCTGGTACATCGACGAGCACGGCCTCGCTTCCGCGCCTGCGCAGCGCCAGCGCGACCGTGCAGCCGGCGATTCCTCCCCCGACGACAATGACCTTCACGTCTCAGCCCGCTTCCTCTCCATCGGTTTCGCCGTTGCCCGGAGAAGCCAGCGAGTCGGATTCGCGCCGCCGCGATCCAGAGCGCGCGGCTTCGCGCGTGAGCCGCGCCTGCACGACCTGGGTGCCCGTCGCCGCGAGCACCCGGATGCGGATCCCCTCCCGCTCGAGAGCCTCCTCCGGCTCGGGCACCCGCCCGAATTCCTGCAGCAGATAGCCGTTCAGCGATCGGTGCTCGAGGAGCGGAAACGAGGCGTTGAAAAAGTGGTTGATCTCCTTGAGATCTGCGGCGCCGCTCACCAGGATCTCGTTGCGATCCACGCGGACGATCATCTCCTCCGGCACGTCCACCTCGTCGATGATCTCGCCGACGATCTCCTCCAGGATGTCCTCCAGCGTCACGAGCCCGTCCGTGCCGCCGTGCTCGTCGACCACGATGCCCATGTGGATGCGACGCGCCTGGAAGTCCTGGAGCAGCTGAATCAGGGTCACCGATTCGGGAATGAACAGCGGTTCCCGGGCGAGCTGCCGCAGCGCGACGTCGCGCTGACCGGCGATCAGCGCCTGATATGCGTCACGAGCGTACAACACGCCCGTGATGTGGTCGATCGACTCGCCATACAAGGGAATCCGGCTGTAGGGAACGGTGGCGAGCTCTCGCGCGACATCGGCCAGGCGCCGCGCCTGGCTCCAGGCGACGATCTCCACCCTCGGCGTCATGACTTCCCAGACCTGCGTCGTGTCGAGCGTGAACACCCGCTCGATCAGCATCCGCTCGTGTTCCTCGATCGCGCCGCTGGCGTGGCCGAGCTGGGTCAGCGAGCGGATCTCGCCTTCGGTGATGCGGGGGGCGCCCCCCTCCTGCGTCGGCAGGAGCGCTCGGGTGAGGGCCTCGAGGGGAATGACAAGGAAGAACAGCGCCCGCGAGAGAGCTTCGATGATCGGCGCCGCCGCCCGCGCGATTCGCGGAGCGTTGGCCACCGCGAAGCTTTTCGGCGTGATCTCGCCGAAGAATAATACGAGCAGCGTCACGACCCCGGTGGCCAGCCCGACGCCCGCCGAACCGAAGGCCGCCGTCGCGACGTATGTAGCGATCG
>JAHEIS010000140.1 GCA_024639225.1 Actinomycetes bacterium
TCGGGTGAGGTTCGGCTGACCCGCCGGCAGCTCGCCATCAACCAGCGAATCGGTCAAGCCGCACTCAAGCGTCTGGCCGCCATTGAGGCATGGCTCAACGACGGGATCATCGCCAGCGACATCTGCGGTGGAAGCATCGGCACCAAGAATCTGAGCGACATCGTTCTCGGTCGGGCCGGCGACGGACCGATCGCACCGCCCCCGACCCTGCGAGGCCTCGAGGTCGAGAAACTCAATCCGACGAATGTCGGCCGCTTCTCCGTCTCGACGGGCCAACTCCGGACGAATCAGCGCATCTACCAAGCGGCGGTCCGACGGGCGCGAGCACTCTCAACACGCTTCAAAGGCGGCCTCACTGGCGGTGACATCCGGGACGGCGAGCTGGGATGGGAGGTCCTGCCGCCCGGATCGATGATGGTGCAGTCCGGGCTGGGCTCGCCACAACCGCGCTCAAGGACACGTCTGAGGCCCGCGCCGACCCGCCGCGGGGGCGCCGTTGCGGTCAGCGCCCAGCAGCTCAGAATCAACCAGAAGATCGCCCAGGCCGCCGTACGTGAGGCGAACAGGCTGAGAGCCCAGCTCGAGGCGGGCCTGACGCGCGAGAACTTCGCGCCTGACTCCATTACCTCGGCTGATTTTCAGGAGTCCATCGCGCGGCAGATCACCGCCGAGAGCAGCAACAGCTAGCCCGCCAGCACCTCGGCCCGGCAGGCCTCGTCGCCCTCCGCCCGGGCGGTTGGCTCGGTGAGCTCCGCGGCCGGGGCGGTCGCGGCGAGAAAGCCCCTCCAGATCGCGCGATCGAGACCGCAGACGCGCTCGGGGTCAGCGAAGGCGAGGTCTTCGAAGGGGCAGCTGCACGCCGTCACGGATCCGTCGCCGGACGTGCTGGCAGCGAAACCGAAGTCCGACAGCATCCGTGCCAGTCGCTCCGCGGCATCGCGCGCCGTGCTCGGCGCCGAGCCCCCGGGCGCGTCCGAGCCCGCCGCCAGACCGAATTCGTAGCCCACCCGCTCCAGATCCTCCTGGCCGCCGCCTTCGCGGCTCGCCTTGAGCAGCAGGCCGGCCAGCACCTCGTAGCGACGCTCGGGGATCTGGACGGCCACCTCGGCGGGGCCGGGCGAGTAGAACTTGGCCGGACGACCGGCGCCGGAGTGGCGCCGGAACTCCGCCTCGAGAAAACCCTCACCGACGAGCTTGTCGAGGTGGAATCCCGCCAGGCGCTTGTCGATGTCGAGTTCGACGGCGACCTGCTCCTTGCTCAGCGCGTCCGTGGCGCCGGTCACCGCGAAATAGACGCGACGGCGCGTCCGATCCCCGAGGGCGGAGACGAGACGGGCGATCTCGGCCTCAGTTGCCTCGGCATCCGGCCTGCGGGCCGGTCGTGGCGCGGACGCGTCAGCCATGGCCGTCAGACCCTACAGGCGCGCTCGCGCGGCCAGGTCGAGCGGGTAGAGTCTGCGGGTCCGGCGAGGCCGCCGCCCGGGCGATTTTCGGTCATGGCGGTTAGAATAACGCGCGGAGCGCTAACGGCCCATGCACTTGCGACGCCCGCCGACCTGAGAGGACTCCGGTGACCACCACCAAGCCGCCCGATATCGACCTCGGCCCGTACAAGTTCGGCTGGCACGACCCGGCCAACTACGTCTTCGAGCCCAAGAAGGGGCTCAACCCCGACGTGGTCAAGGAGATCTCGTTCCTCAAGTCCGAGCCGGAGTGGATGACCAAGTTCCGCCTGCGGGCGCTCGAGATCTTCGAGCGCAAGCCCCTCCCCGACTGGGGTGGCGACCTGGAGCAGATCGATTTCCAGGACATCTACTACTTCATCCGCGCGTCTGAAAAGCAGGGGCGTGAGTGGGACGAGGTGCCGGAGGACATCAAGAACACCTTCGACAAGCTGGGCATCCCCGAAGCCGAGCAGAAGTACCTCTCGGGCGTCAGCGCCCAGTACGAGAGCGAGGTCGTCTACCACTCGATGCGGGAGGACCTCGAGAAGAAGGGCGTCATCTTCTGCGACACCGACACCGCCCTGCGCGAGCACGAAGAGCTCTTCCGCAAGCACTGGGCCACCGTGATCCCGCCCGGCGACAACAAGCTCGCGGCCCTCAACTCGGCCGTGTGGTCCGGCGGGTCGTTCATCTGGGTGCCGGAGGGCGTCGAGATCGAGATCCCGCTGCAGGCCTACTTCCGGATCAACGCCGAGAACATGGGGCAGTTCGAGCGGACGCTGATCATCTGCGAGCCCGGTTCGTTCGTGCACTACGTCGAGGGCTGCACCGCACCGGTCTACAGCTCCGACTCGCTCCACTCGGCCGTGGTCGAGATCATCGTCAAGCCCGGCGCGCGCTGCCGCTACACGACGATCCAGAACTGGTCGACCAACGTCTTCAACCTGGTGACCAAGCGGGCCCAGGCCCAAGAGGGCGCCACGATGGAATGGATCGACGGCAACCTCGGCTCGAAGCTCACGATGAAGTACCCGGCGGTCTGGCTGACCGGCCGCCACGCTCACGGTGAGGTGCTCTCGGTCGCCATGGCGTCCGAGGGGATGCACCAGGACGCCGGCGCCAAGATGGTCCACGCCGCGCCGGACACCACGAGCACGATCCTCAGCAAGTCGATCTCCAAGGGCGGCGGGCGCACGAGCTACCGCGGTCTGGTGAAGGTCGAGCCCGGCGCGACCCGCTCGAAGTCGAGCGTTGTCTGCGACGCCCTGCTGTTGGATGACGACAGCCGCTCGGACACCTACCCGTACATGGACATCGAGGAGGAGGACACCACCATCGGCCACGAGGCCTCGGTGTCCAAGGTCAACGAGGAGCAGATCTTCTACCTCATGAGCCGAGGACTCTCCGAGGAGGAGGCGACGGCGATGATCGTCCGCGGCTTCATCGAGCCCATCGCCAAGGAACTCCCGATGGAGTACGCGGTCGAGCTCAACCGTCTGATCGAGCTGCAGATGGAAGGCTCGATCGGCTGACGCCACCCGCATGACCGCGCCCCCCGGGGCGTCGCCGCCACCGGGGCCCCGGGTCCCGTCCACTGTCTAGAGTGCGCCCCGGCCGGGAGAGGCCGGTCGTCGCGATGAGGAGTCCCAGAGGAATGCCCACCCAGAACTCGACCCCGACGGAGTGGATCCGTGGCTGACGCGCCGGCCTGGGCGACCGAGGCACGTGAGAACGCCGAGAAGGCTCTGAGCGCACTGCCCGCGCTCACCGGCCGCGAGGAGGAGTGGCGCTTCACGCCGCCGGCGGACCTCGGTCTGAACGGCTCTGAGCCCGAGGCGCCCGGAACGCGCGCGACAGTCGAGCCGCCGGGCGGCGAGCGGGCCGCGCGGTTCAACCTCGTCGACGGGGCGCCGGCGGACCCGGAGATCTCGTCTGTGCCCGACGGCGTCATCGTGGCCGACCTCGGGACGGCGCTCAGCGAGCACGAGGATCTGGTGCGCGAGCATCTCTACAAGATGGTCGGCGTCGAGGATCACGCGGGGGCGCTCAACGCCGCTCGCTGGGAGGCGGGAACCTTCGTCTACGTGCCCGCGAACACCGAGGTCGAGCTGCCGGTCGAGACGCTGACCTCGGCAACCGGTGCGACCGGCCGGGTCTTCGGGCGCACGCTGATCATCGTCGGCGAGGACGCGCGGGTGACGGTCATCGACCGCTACGCCTCGGCGGACCTCCCCGGGCCCGTCCAGATCTCGTCCGCGGTCGAGCTGTACGTTGCACCGCGCGGCGAGCTCGAGCACATCGCCGTCGGCGGCTGGGGCGCGGGAGCGCGTCACCACCTCATGATCCACGGCGACTGCGCGGCCGACGCCAAGCTGCGCTCCGTCGTTGTGAGCCTCGGTGGCGACATCGTCCGGGCCGAGCCCTTTCTCCACTGCACCGGACCCCACTCCGATGCTCGCGCGCTCGGCCTCTACTTCGCCGACGGCCGCCAGCACTTCGAGCACCGCGTGGTCTCCCGGCACGAAGCACCGGACTCGTACTCGAACCTCCTCTACAAGGGCGCCCTCAAGGACCAGGCCCACACGGTCTTCTACGGGAATCTGATCGTTCCGCCCGGCGCGCCACGCACCGACGCGTACCAGACCAACCGCAACCTCGTGCTCAGCAACGGCGCCCGCGCCGACACGATCCCCTTCCTGGAGATCGAGACGGCCGACGTCCGTTGCAGCCACGCCGGCGCAGTGGGTCGCGTGGACGATGAGCACCTGTTCTACCTGCAGTCGCGCGGCGTTCCGAAGGACGTCGCCAAACGGCTGATCGTCATCGGCTTTCTCCAGGAGGTGCTCGAGCACATCGGCTTCGATGAGCTGCGCGAGGAGCTCGAGGCGGCCGTCGTGGAGAAGGTCCGTTGAGCGCCGCCCCGATCGATGTCGCCGCGCTCGACGAGCTGCCCGACGGCGAGGCCCGACTGGTGACGGTCGACGAGACCGGCGTCGCGCTGATCCGCCAGGGCAAAGAGGTCTTCGCCATCCACGACACATGCAGCCACGCGCTGGAGTCGCTGTCGGGTGGCTGGATCGATGAGGGCAGGATTGAATGCCCACGGCACGGTGCCGCCTTTCGCCTGAGCGACGGCGCGGCGCTCACGCCGCCGGCGACCCGGGCCGTTCCCACGTTTCCCGTCGAGGTCCGCGACGGCCGCGTTCTCGTGACCCCGACACCCAGCTGCCCCCACCCCATTCTCGACCGCTGAGAACCTGCTAACCCGACCAGGAGCCCACCGCCGCCGTGTCAGATCCCATTCTCCAGATCAAAGACCTCGAGGTCGCCGTCGAGGACAAACCGATCCTCAAAGGCGTCACGCTTGACGTCCCCCAAGGTGAGGTCCACGCGCTGATGGGCCCGAACGGCTCGGGCAAGAGCACCTTGGCCTACGCACTCGCCGGACACCCCCGCTACGAGATCACCGGCGGCACCGCGACCTTCGCCGGCGAGGACCTGACGGAGATGGAGACGGACGAGCGGGCGACCGCCGGGTTGTTCCTGGCCATGCAGTACCCGGTCGAGGTTCCCGGGGTGTCGGTCATGAACTTCCTGCGCAGCTCGCTCACCGCCGTCCGCG
>JAHEIS010000001.1 GCA_024639225.1 Actinomycetes bacterium
GCGGACGCCGGTCGCCGATCCCCAGTGCCTTGACCTCACTCTGGCCCCAGATGGCCGACGCGCCGTCGTCCCGGATCGCGTAGCGAACCCATTCGGTGTGGTCCTGCGAGTAGCGCAACTCGGTCTCATATCCTCCGTCGACCGTCCGGATGATGAACGGCGCCTCGCCCGTGACGCTGCGTGAGATGCCCAGAGCGCTGCGGGAGATGCGCTCATCTCCGGTCACGGCGTAGGTGTAGACCCCCGGCGCCGGCGCCCCGTCCAGCGGCTCAGCGGCGGCGGCGGGGGCCGCGGTGAAGTCCTCGAGAGCGTTGTCGACCGTGGCCGCGCCGCTCGACTGAAGCAGAAACCACAGAACCCCGACGGCGACGGCGATGAGCACGACTGCCCCACCGCCGAACCATGCGAACTTGCGCCCCATTGCTCCCACCTTCTCACAGCGCGCCGCTCCGGTGCGACCGGGAACGCATCCGTCCGAAGCTGCCCGTAGTATCGAACACATGTTCTCTACCGACAGCACAGCGGCACCGGGCGCATCCGGTCCGACACCCTCCCAGGAGCCGCCACGCGCTCCGGACGGCGAGTGGGGATGGCTGGTTACGACCGACGGCCGGGTCGTCCTGGTCGACGCCGGCACCCGCGCCTCCGAGGACCGCTCGGCCGCCTGAAGCCCGGGCTCAGTCCCGCGGCGCCTCCAGGCCCGCGCACATGCTCAGTGCGACCTGGAGGGCCGCGGGGCCGCCCGCGCCCGAGATCATCATCGCCTGGCCGGCGCGGGCCGACAGGGACATCATGCGCCGCCGCGGCTCGTCCGACACGACGAGCAGGGGCCGAGGGTCGTGGCGCAGTCGGTCGACCGCGTACCACCCCCCTTCCCCGTCGGCGGCGACGACGAGTACCTCGGCCGTCTCGCCTGGCGTCGCGAGCGCGTCCGTCACGGTCACCTCGCAGTCGAGTGACTCGAGGTCGGCCAGCAGGCCCTCGACTGGGGCGCCGACTCCGGCGAGGAGTGCTACTCGGGTCGGCATCGGGAAGGCCCGCGGGCGGCTACGCTCTGGCTCATGACCGAGCCGACGGTAGCGCCCGGCGCAGGTGATTTCTGGAGCGTCGCCCTTCCCGCCGACGCGGAGGCGCCTTTTGAGGTTTTCGTCAACGGAGTTCCGCGCCAGGAAGGCGTCGACTACCGCGTCGACGGCCGCTGGCTGCGTTTCTCGACGCCCCTGCGCTCCCGGCCGCGAGTGGGTTTTGGGCGTCGGCTGATGCTGTTGGCCGGCATCGGTGTGTACGGCGACCTCCGCAGCGATGCGGTCGACATCCACTGGAGTGAGGGGCGGCGCTCCGCCCAGGGACTCGAGATCCTCCCGCCGCAGGAGCCGCTCACGGACTCCTGACGGGCGGCCGCCGACGGGCTGTCGCACGAAATCCCGCACGAGCGCTAGGCTCCCGGCGTGCCCGGTCGCGCACTGGCCGTGGGCCGACACGAATCTGGCTGATGACCACCGAACCCACAGATCCGCCTGCGCCCGACGAGCAGGACACCGCGTCGAACACACCACCGACGCCCATGAGCCGCGGCAAGATCCGCCGGGCCCGGAAGCGCCTGGTCGGCGAGCGCGAGGAGGCGCTGTTCCACCTCGGTGGCCTCGTCCACGACCTCCATCGTCGGGGCGGCATCGACCCCGGCCTTCTCGAGCGCCGCAGCGGCAAGATCGATGAGATCGACCACCAGATCCAACTCCTGGACTGGCGTCTTGAGACTCTCGGCCGCGAGCGTCGGGCGCGGCGCTCGGGAGGACCGATCGAGGCCGGCCACTGCCTCAACTGCCGGACGCCTTTCATGGCCGAGGCCCAGTTCTGCGCGCGCTGCGGGGTTCCCTTCGGTCCGATGTCAGACCCGGCCGGGATGACGATGGAGATTGAAGGGCTTCCGCCGACGTGACCGAGGACGAAAACCTCCCCCCGATCTCTGACGGCGAGCCCGCACCTCCCGACTCCGAGCCCGACGCGCCCCTCACCTGCACCGAGTGCGGCGGGGAGCTCGGACCCGCCCAGGCCTACTGCCTGAACTGCGGCGAACCCACTCCGGCCGCACCCCCGGCGTGCACCGCGACCCGGGCGACAGGCCTGCTGGCCGCTGGGCTCATCATCGCCGGCTTGGGCGCGGGCGCCATCGGGTTCGCGGTCGCGACCGACGGGGATGGCGGAAGTGGCTCCCCCGCGGGGGCGACCTCTCAGGTCCCGCCGACCGACGCGACCAGCACCAACTCCGCTCCGCCGTCCACGACCGTACCGACTCCGACCGTTGTGACGTCGGTCGACCCCACGGCCACGGTACCCGGTGTGACGTCGGTCGACCCCACGGCCACGGTACCCGGTGTGACCACGCCCTCCGCAACGACTGCCCCATCGACGACGGGTATCCCGGAGACCACGCTCCCGAGCGCCTCGGGAACCCTGCCGCCCGCGACCACGACCGTCACCACGACCCGGACCGTCACGACCTCCGAGGGCAGCGCAGCCAGGAGCACCGATGACTGGCCAAACGGCCGGAGCGGCTGGACCGCGATCGTGAAGTCGACGACCAGCAGGGACGAAGCACTGGCGTTCGAGGCGGGCTTGGCGTCAAGTGGTCGCAGCGCCGGCGTACTCAGATCTGACAACTACTCGAGCCTGAACAACGGCTATTACGTCGTGTTCAGCGGGACCTACACCACTCGCGACCAGGCCGCCATGCAGGCGCGGGCCCTCCAGGGAAGGTTCCCGGGCGCCTACCCCCGGGCGGTCGTCCCCTAGGCCCTGCTGCCGCCAGCCGCGATGTCGGCGGCGAGTTCCCGAATCGATCGCTCGCGCTCGGGGCCTCCATAGGTCTCGTAGAGGTACTTGACGACCTGACGCGAGTCCTGGACCACGGTGTCGCCGTCGACCAGGACCGGCACCAGGCGCTGCCCTGACACCCGCTCGACGACATCCCGGTCGTCCCGGTCATAGGGCACGTTGATGATCGTGTACTCCTCGACCCCAACGTTGCGTAGGCCCTGACGTGCGGCGGCGCACCACGGGCAGCGTTCCAGTTGGTAGAGCGTGATCACGGCGTCTCCTCTGATGTGTCCGGCGGTGTCAGCGCGGCACCGCCCAGGTCCCCTTGAGTCGCTCGGCGTCTCCCGGCGTGACAATCGTCAACCGCCCCGCCGGTGCACTGAGACTGAAGCGGCCCCGTGGGCCCGTGCGGACCCGCCCGGCGACCCGTCCACGGGCATCGCGCATGATGACCGGCAGCCGTCCTCCCCGCGGGACGATCCGGCCGGTCACGGCGGATCCGCTGCGCCGGAGCCCCCGCATGGCGGTGGTCCGTACGACCCGTCCGATGACGCGGAACTGGATGTCGTGCGCACCGGGAATCGCGATCACCCGGACGCGCCCCCGCCGGGCCCGGGGCGGCAGCGGTACGCGCAGACGGCGCCAGCCGCGGGCGACTGAGGACGTGCGCATGCGCCCCGCGGCGCGGACCCGCACCCGGCCGCTGCCTCGTGCCTCGACCTCGATGAACCGGGCGCCCGGTCCGGTCGCGAAGCGGCGGCTGAGAATCTCGACCCGCTCTCGGGCGACGATCACCCGCCGCCCGCCCGCCCGGGAGACCCGCGGTGCTCCGCGGGTCACGGCCCAGCCGGGGATCGGCGCGGCGACCGGTCCCAACCGGCCGATGTCCACGCTCCGACCCAGGGCCGCCACGGGGTCAAAGGCGAGACGCAGGAGTGGCCCATCCGACGGTCGCAGCCAGACCCAGCTCAGGCGCTCGCGGCGCGCGGGCTCGAGCGTGGCGCGGAGTCCGCCGCCGTCGCGGCGGACATCGAGGACCGGGGCCCCGGCGGCGGCTCGGTGCCGTACCGCGACCGCGGCCCCGGACGCCGGGATCGCGAACTCCGGCGACACGAGGATGCTGTTGGACACCACCCGCCAGCGGCCACCGACCAGCCGGGGCGCAACGGCCCCGCGATGAGACCACGACGTCGGCGCGGCGCCGGGGTTTCCCCCCCGCACCGTGTCGAGGACGCGAGGTGACTCGCGCAGATCGTGATTCGGAGCATTCGCCAGCGCGGAGGCAGGGCTCAGCAGAAGCGCAGCGGCGATGCAGACACGTCTCAGGGGGGTCGTCCGGGTCCGATGTACCATCGGAGCGCATGATAGGCGGGCCGAGCGACCAACCCGAGCCGATCGTGGTGGGTGTCGACGTCGGCGGCACGTTCACCGACGCGGTCGTCCTCGGCGGCGGACAGGTGCGGACGGCCAAGGTGCCGACGACACCGGACGACCAGTCCCGCGGAGTCCTCGATGCCGTGGCCGGCGCCCTCGGTGACGCGGGGCGGGACCCCGGATCCGTCACGGGCCTCACCCACGGCATGACCGTCGGCACGAATGCCCTTCTCGAGGGCCGTGGTGCACAGACGGCGCTCGTGGCCACCGAGGGCTTCACCGACGTCCTCGAGCTCCGACGCCAGGATCGTGCCCACCTCTACCGCCTGTCCGACCGCCACCCGCCACCGCTGGTCGGCCCACAGGAGCACGTGGGCGTGGTCGAGCGCGTGGGCGCCGAAGGGGTGCTCATTCCCCTCGCCGAGGAGGAGATTGGCCGGGTCGTGGAGGCCGTCGCGGAACGCGACCCGGAGTCGGTCGCCGTCGGTCTTCTGTTCTCCTTCGCCCATCCCGAGCATGAACGGCGACTCACCGACGCCCTGCGCCGCCGCCTCCCGGGCGTCCACGTCACGGGCTCAGCGGAGCTGATTCCGGAGATCCGCGAATACGAACGCATCTCGACCGCCGCGGTGGATGCCTATCTCACGCCCGTCGTCGGCCGGTATCTCGGGCGACTCGGGGAGGCCTGCGACACGGCCGGGCTTCCTCGCCCGGACATCATGCTCTCGAACGGCGGCGTTCTGCCCATCGGCGCCGCCGCCGAGCACGCGGCCCTCACCGTCCTGAGCGGGCCGGCGGGTGGCGTCATTGGGGCGGCGGCGCTGGCCCGCTCCGCGGGCGAGGAGACGATCCTCAGTTTCGACATGGGCGGAACATCGACGGATGTCGCCCTGGTCATGGATGGAGCGCCCGGCCGTGCCCCCGGATCGACGATCGCCGGCCACCCGGTCCACCTCCCGGTTCTCGACATCGAGACGGTCTCTGCCGGCGGTGGCAGCATCGCCTGGGCCGACAGTGGGGGCGCCCTGCGGGTGGGGCCGAGGTCGGCCGGCGCCCGGCCGGGTCCCGCGGGCTACGGACGCGGTGGCGGTGACGCGACGGTCACCGACGCGAACATCGTCCTCGGGCGCATCGATGTGTCCGACCCTCTCAGCGGCGAAGTGGCGCTCGATGCTGACGCCGCCCAGGCGGCGGTCGGGCGGCTCGGCGACGAACTCGGGCTGGATACCCCGACCTGCGCCGAGGGGATCATCGCCGTCGCCGTCCAGGAGATGGTCGCCGCTCTCCGGACCGTCAGCGTCGAGAGAGGCGTGGACCCCCGGCAGGCAACGCTCGTCGCGTTCGGCGGCGCCGGGCCCCTCCACGCCTGCGCGGTCGCCGACGAGCTCGGGTGCCCCCGCGTGCTCGTGCCACCGGCGGCGGGAATGCTCGCCGCGGCGGGGCTCGCCGCCGCACCGATACGGCGCGATCTGGTCCAGACCGTGCTCCTGGACGTTCGGGCGTCGGAGGAACTGGGGCGGGTGCGTAGGGATCTCCGCGACCGGGCGCAAGACGCCGTGCCGGGCGGACATCTCGGCGAAGAGGCGGACTGCCGCTACCTCGGTCAGAGCTTCACTCTCACGGTACCGTGGGCCGACGGTGACGCCGGAGCCCTGCTCGCGAACTTTGAGGAAGCCTACGCCCGGCGCTATGGCTCAGCGGACCCGGGGCAGGCGGTCGAGGTCGTCTCCCTCCGTGTTCACATCGAGCGGGATCGGGCGATGCCGGCGCTGACGGGTCAGCCCGGGGTCACGGCGCGCGGCCCGGCCGGCCGGCGGATCGACGGAGCGAGCCTGTGGATCGGGGACCGCTGGTCGGCGTCGCCGGCGGACACCGGCGGAACTCTTCTCGAGCGGGAGGCCTGACCCCGTGGATCCGGTGACCCTCCAGGTGATGTCGGCGGCGCTGCGTGGCGTTGCCGAGGAGATGGCGGCGGCCCTGATCCGGACCGCCTACAGCCCGAACATCAAGGAGCGCCGCGACTGCAGCACCGCACTGTTCGACGCCGAGGGCCGGCTGGCCGTGCAGTCGGCATCGATCCCGGTTCATCTTGGCGCCATGCCCGAAGCTGTTGCTGCGGTGATGGCGGCTGGAGCCGCGCAGGGGGACGTCTGGGCGGTCAACGATCCCTATCGCGGGGGCACCCACCTGCCGGATCTCACCCTGATCGCGCCGATGGTCCTCGCGGGAGAGATCATGGGGTACTCGGTGTCGCGGGCCCATCACGCCGACATCGGCGGGATGAGCCCGGGCAGCATGCCGTCGGGCTCGCGGGAGCTGCTCCAGGAAGGGTTGGTGATACCTCCCGTCCCGCTCGTGCGGGACGGGAGGCCCGAGACGGCCGTCATGGACCTCATCCTCGCCAACACGCGTACGCCCGGTGAACGGCGAGGCGATCTCCGGGCCCAGTTGGCGTGTCACGCCCGCGCCCAGGACCGGATCTCCGAGGTTGCCTCCCGTCACGGCGCCGCGCGCATCGCGGAGGCGTTCGCCGCCGTCTACTCCTACAGCGCGCGCCGCATGCGTGCCGCCCTGGCCGAGCTGCCGGATGGAACCTGGGTCGCCGACGACGTCCTCGAGGGAGACGGCGTCACGAATGAGTCGCTGACGATCCGAGCGGCGGCCCGGATCGCCGGAGACGCCCTCACGGTCGACTTCCGGGGGACCTCGCCCGCGGGTCCGGGCAACCTGAACTGCCCGCTCGCGGTCACCCGGTCCGCGGTCTGGTTCGTTCTCCGGAGCCTGACCGACCCCGACATTCCCGCCTCGGCGGGTGCCTTCGCGCCGGTGGAGATCATCACCGAGCCGGGCAGTCTCATCGACGCCCGTCCGCCCTCGGCGGTGGCGGGTGGGAACGTCGAGACCTCGAGCCGGATCGTGGACGTGGTCACGGCCGCCCTGGCCGGGGCGGTCGCGGCCCCCGCCGCGGGTCAGGGCACGATGAACAACCTGACCATCGGCAACGGTGACTTCACCTACTACGAGACCCTCGGCGGCGGCCAGGGTGCTGGCCCATCGGGGGCGGGGCCCTCAGGCGTACACGTCGCGATGAGCAACACGCTCAACACGCCTGTCGAGAGCCTCGAGACCGCGTACCCCCTGCGAATCGAGCGCTACGAGATCCGCCGGGGGACGGGGGGCGCCGGTCAGCACAGGGGCGGCGACGGCGTCCGGCGCGATATCAGGCTGCTCGTGGACGCGGAAGCGTCGCTCATCACCGAGCGCCGCGAGAAGGGTCCTCCCGGTCGCGAGGGCGGCCGCCCCGGAACGCCGGGGCAGAACAGCCTCAACGGCGAGGTGATCGGGGCGAAATGGAGAGGGCGCATCCGGGCCGGCGACGTGATCCGGATCGAGACCCCGGGCGGAGGGGGCTGGGGGGAGCCTGCGTCGGACTAACCGGCCAGGTCGAAGCCCACGAAGACGATCGCGTCGGCGCTGCCGACCTCGCTCTCGGTGAACGCCCCGTCGAGCGGAGAAGTAACCGTGACTCCCAGATCGTTTGCGACGTTCAGCGCGACGTCCTCTTTGCCCTCCGGCCACATCACGACCGAGCGTTCCAGGTCCTGACGGCTGTCGGGTGAGTCGCCGATCGGCCCCACGGTATAGCCGAAGAACTCGACCCGTGGCGCCGTGATGTCTCCGGCGGCACCGTTGACGTTGGTGGCATTGTAGATCGCGACGGTGTACTGACCCTTGTCCACGAGCGGAGGCGGGTTCTCGAGGTCGCCACCGCCCGGCGTGGGGCTGGCGGGATCGCCTTCGCCGGCGAGCAGGGCCGGCTCGTCGTCACCACTGCCACTGCTCTGATTTTCCTCGGCGGCGGGCGGCTCGGGCGATGAGGCGCCCCCGTCACGACCGAGGACAAACCATCCGCCGACGCCGATGATCGCGAGAACCGCGATCGTCACGAGCCCGAGTGTGATGCTTCGGGCCGGGGACGGGGTCCCCGTCGACAGGGCGGCGCGAGCCTGGAGCTGGCGGACCCGCTCGAGCGAGGCGTCAGCGGCCGATCCGCCACCCTGCTGCAGCTGCTCCTCGAGGCGTCGCAGGGCGCGCCCCACCATGAAGGAGCGGAATCCGAGGGCGATCACGCCGAAAAGGGCGACGAGCGCGGCAATGGGGACGAGGAGCCCGATGTCGACCATCGGCGGGCGAGGCTATCAGTCGGTCCGGCGGCGCCGGGCGGGGCCGGTCACCCACTACCGGGCGACAGCCGATAGGCGTCGAACACCGACTCCAGCTGGCGCAGCGAGCCCACGATCTCGCGGAGTGTCTCCGGATCGCCGACCTCGACGAGGAAACGGTCATGGACCATCTCCCCGTCCACCCGGCAGGACGCGGTGATGATGTTGCCTCCGTGCTCGCTGAAGGCCCGTGAGACGTCCTCCAGCAGCCGGGGGCGGTCCCATGCGTCGACGGCGATGTCGACGCGAAATGCCTGCTGGCTGCCACCTGACCACGTCACGTCGGTGAAACGCTCGGGATTCTTGCGCAGGGCGCCGACGTTGGGGCAGTCTTCACGGTGGACCGTGATGCCCCGGCCGAGCGAGATGTAGCCCACGATGGGATCGCCGGGGACCGCGTTGCAGCAGCGAGCCATCCGGACAAGCACGTCTGCCAGGCCATCGACCTCGATACCGAGCGAGCTGGACGCGGTCGCCGAGCGCGGTCGGGGCGCGGTCCGCCCGGCTGGGGCACTGTCCTCGACCTCCTGGCCGGCCTTGAGCCGCTGCATCACCTTGTTGACCACCGTTTCGGTGGAGCTCTTGCCCAGCCCCAGGGAGATGTAGAAGTCCGCGGCCTTGCTGAAGCCCATCTCCTTGATGATCTCGGCGAGCAGCGACGAGCTCACGACCTTCTGCGAGGGCAGGCCGGCCCGGCGGAACGCCTCCTTGAGGGCGTCACGCCCGGTGTGCTCCGCCCCTTCCCTCTTCTCCCGGGTCAGGAACTGACGGATCTTCGATCGGGCTTTGCCGGTCTTGACCAGCGCCAGCCAGTCCCGCGAGGGGGCGCGCCGCGATTTGGCCGTGAGCACCTCGACGATGTCGCCCGACTGGAGCTCGTAGGTGAGCGGCACGATCCGGCCGTTCACCTTCGCGCCCGCGCAGCGGTGACCGACATCGGTGTGGACGTCGTAGGCGAAGTCGATCGGCGTCGAGCCCACTGGCAGATTGCGGACGTCGCCCTTGGGCGTGAAGACGTAGACCTCGCCCTGGAAAAGGTCCGACCGTAGCGTGTCGAGGAACTCAGCCGGATCGGTCGTCTCCTCCTGCCAGTCCAGCATGCCCCCGAGCCACGGGAGCTCCTCGGCCGGGTCCGCACCGGGGTCCTTGTAGAGCCAGTGGGCCGCCACTCCGAACTCGGCCATCCGGTGCATGTCGATCGTGCGGATCTGGATCTCGAGCGGCTTGCCCCCGGGGCCGATCACGGTCGTATGGAGGCTCTGGTAGCGATTGATCTTGGGCATCGCCACGTAGTCCTTGAAGCGCCCCGGCATGGGCTGCCAGAGGCTGTGGACGATGCCCACGGCGCCGTAGCAGTCCTTCACCGAGTCGACCAGCACCCGCATCGCGGTGAGGTCGTATATCTCGTTGAACTCCTTGCCCCGTCGGGTCATCTTGTCGTAGATCGAGTAGAAGTGCTTCGCCCGACCGGAGATCTCGATGAGGTTGATTCCGGCCTCGCGCAGGCGCTCCTCCAGGTATTCGCCGGCCTCGGCGACGAAGTGCTCCCGGTCGGTGCGGCGCTGGTCCACCAGGGACTGGATCTCGGCGTAGCGACGCGGATGGAGGACGGCGAACGAGAGGTCCTCGAGCTCCCACTTGAGCGACGAGATACCCAGGCGGTGCGCGAGAGGCGCGTAGACGTCGAGCGTCTCGCGTGCCTTCTGGAGCTGCTTGTCCTTCTTGTGGTAGCCGAGCGTGCGCATGTTGTGAAGACGGTCGGCAAGCTTGATGACGAGGACGCGTAGGTCCTTCGCCATGGCAATGATCAGCTTGCGGTAGTTCTCGGCCTGGTGCTCCTCGCGGCTGTCAAAGGCCAGCTTCGAGAGCTTGGTGACGCCATCGACGAGCTGGGCGATCTCGGCCCCGAACTCCCCTTCGACCGCCTCGAGCGTGGCGTCGGTGTCCTCAACGGTGTCGTGCAGCAGGGCCGCGGCGATCGCCGGAGCGTCGAGTGCCAGATCGGCGCAGATCCGCGCCGCACCCAGGGGGTGAGTGATGAAGGGCTCACCCGAGTGACGACGCTGACCCTCATGGGCCGCGTCGGCCCACGCGTAGGCCCGGCGGATCAGATCGCCGTCGGTGCCCGGGTGATGGCGCTCGACCTCGCCGACGAGTTCATCGACCCCCGGGGGTGAGCTGCCCGCGGTGGGGCCCAGTTCAGTACGGCTCGACATCTCGTGGATGGTATCGCCCCCGCTCACGCCGTCACCCCGGCGCCGTCCCCCGAGGCCCGCACATCGAGCGTCCGGTGGCGGGCCAGGAGAGCGCGGGCGGCCGACAGGCGTCCACGCAGCGCCCGGAAGACCGCCGACTCCTCGAGTTCCCGTGGACCCGACCCGGGATTCAGGCGGAGGGTGCCATCGGCCTCGACGGCCACGAGTCCCAACTCCCGCAGGACGGCGGCCGCCCGCCCGAGGGCGAGGAGATCGCCGCCCGCCCCAGCGATCAGGCTGTCGTCGACGGGGCGGGGCCCATCGCGCAGCGCGGACCAGAGCAGACGGGCCGTCGCGGTCACGTCCAGCCGACGGTCGATCACCGACTCGGCGAACGCAGCCTCGTCCCCGCCCCAGACGAGATGGAGCCAGTGGCCGTCCGCGCGCCGACCCAGCCAATCCGCCAGAGCTGGCTCGGCGGGCGGATCGAGGGCCACGATGTGGACGTCGTCGGGAATGGCGATCTCCGGCAGCAACTCGTACTCGATCAGCGCGAAGACCGCTCCCGCCGCCGGCGAGAGCGCCCTGGTGACGGTGTCCGGGGAGTGGCCCGCGCGAGCGACGACCACATGCTCGACATCGAGCCGGTCGGGCGCCAGAACGCCGCTGAGCGCGCCGGCCCGGCGAGCCGCATCAGCCACGACCGCCACCACGCCCCGATCCGCTCCCGACAGACCCACGATCCGGGTGAGACCGGCGTCCTCTCCCCGAAGGTCGATGAGCTCTCGGGGCTCGCCGGCGCCGGCCGCCGGGATCGGTTCCGCACCGCGATCGATGAGCTCGGCCACGGGCCGGGGCGCCAGGTCGGCGGGCGGGGGGTGTGGTGGACGATCATCCGCGAGGGCGGCGATCCCCTGGATCTGGACGCGGGCGCCGACCCTGTCCTGCCAGCGCTCGACTTCCAAGCCGGTCACCAGGTCGTGCCGGGCCTCGGGGTCGAGCGACGCGGCGCGCTCGCCCTGCGAGAAGCCGACCGCGCGCGCGTGGGCGCCCGCAGAGTGAACCCGAAGCTGGAGGTGACGCCCGCCACCCACACGGCGCACGTCCGAGATCCGCGCGCCCGGGATCGCCAGGCGGACGGCGGGATTGCCTCGCCCGAAGGGCGCGAGGCCCTCAAAGGCCTCGGCCGTACCCAGGGTGAGGTCGGACCCGCCCACGACGGCGTCGACCGTCCGGATCCGCGAGCGCTCGATCTGGGCGCGATGGCCCTCTGCGCTGGCCGAGAGCTCCCTCCGGAAGTCGGGGATGCGCTCGGCGGGGAGCTGGAGACCCACGGCCCCCTCGTGTCCGCCCCACCCCTCGAGCGGAGAATCCGCCCCCGCCACGATCCCGTGAAGATCGACGCCCGGCACGCTGCGGCCCGAGCCCTTGGCCTCATCGCCCGAGATCGCGATGACGACCGACGGGCGGGCGAAGCGCTCGGCCAGACGGGAGGCGACGATCCCCACGACGCCCTCATGCCAGCCGTCCCCCGCAGCC
Source organism: Actinomycetes bacterium (assembly GCA_024639225.1). Taxonomy (GTDB): domain Bacteria; phylum Actinomycetota; class Thermoleophilia; order Miltoncostaeales; family Miltoncostaeaceae; genus JAHEIS01. Next base: position 12,149 of record JAHEIS010000001.1, read on the forward strand.
ACGAGGGCTGCGGCCTCGCGTTGTTCGGGTGGGGCGGCCTCGATCTGCGCGATCGCTTCCTCGGTGATACGCCGCTCGATCTCCCGCCGCTCGCTGTTGAGGCGCCAGAGATCACGGCCGAGGGGGTCGGCGGTCCCGGCATCCGTGCTGAGGAGCAGGTCGAGCGCGCGATCCGGACGCTCCAGTCGGCCCACGGCGTTGATGGCCGGCGCCAGGGTGAAACCCAGGGTTCGGGCGTTGGCCCATCGGTGATCCGATTCGGCTGCCCGGAAGAGGGCGGCAATACCGGTGCGCGGGCGCTCGCGGATCGCGGCCAGACCACGGGCGACCAGGCGGCGGTTCTCACCCACCAACGGCACGGAGTCGGCGACGGTCGCGAGGCCGACGAGATCCAGCTCGTCCTCCGGTGGCGCGGCGAGTACACCGGAACCGTCCCGCTCCGCCAGAGCCCGCACGATCGTGAACACGACGCCTGCCGCGGCCGGAGCGTCATCGGGAGGCCGACCCAGGGCGGGGTTCACCAGGATGGCGTCCGGCCGCCGCCCGCCGGCGAGGTGGTGGTCGGCCACGATCACGTCCATCCCCGCAGCCCGGGCGCGCGCGATCGGCTCCTCGGCGCTGGTCCCGCAGTCCACGCAGACCAGGAGCTCGATCCCCTCCTCGATGAACGTGTCAATGGTCTGGACCGCGACGCCGTAGCCCTCGACGAAGCGGCTCGGCAGGAACGTGCGGACTCTCCCGCCGCGCGCGCGCAGCGCGCGCGTCAGGATCGCCGTCGAACAGACGCCGTCGCAGTCGTAGTCCCCGTGGACGGCGATGAGCTCGTCGTGCTCGAGCGCCCGCTCCAGCCGGGCGGCGGCTTCAGGGGCACCGGCGAGGGTCTCCGGGGGCCTCAACGGTCCGTCGGAGGCCATGAACTCGCGCGCCGCGTCGGGGTCGCCCAAGCCTCGTCGCACGAGCGTCCAGGCGAGCGGCTCGGGGCACTCGAGCGCATCTGCGACCGCGCGCACGTCGGAGAACGCGACCCGTTTGGCTGTCCAGAGCACGGTCGCCACCTCCCTCAGATTCCCGGCCGGCGGACGGCGTCAGGCTACAGGCAGGCTCCGCGGAGCTGCGTTACCGCTTGCGCCGGACCCGCTGGTGGCGGCGCGGGTGACCGCTACCCCCGCCCCGGGCGCGACGCTTCGGGCGCTCGCTACCGTCGGGCTCGTCGTCGGCAGCGGCCGGGGGCTCGGGCGAAGGGTCATCCGGATCCGGGCGGGCAGGCGCGCCGCCGTCCGGCTCGGGGTCGTCATCGCCGTCGGGCGGTAGCGGCTCCTCGCCCTCGGCCAGAAGACCGCTGACCGCGTCCGGATCGCCGGCCTCGCCGGACTCGAGGGCCATCTCGGCGCGGGTCAGCGCCTCCTCGTCGACGATGTCCGAATCACCGCCCGCGGCGATCAGCGCGCGGCGCTTCTCCTCGGCGGTCGGCTTGGCGCGGGCCGCTCCCTCTCGCTCCTTCCAGAGCGCGGCGAGGGGCGCGGCGATCACGATCGACGACGCGCCACCGCTGAAGATCCCCACCCCGAGGGCGAACGCGAAGTCCTGGAGGGTCTCACCACCGAAGAAGTACAGCGCGATGATCGGCACCAGCGTCGTGAAGGTCGTGATCAGGGACCGCGACAGGACCTCGCGGATCGAGCGGTTGACCACGTCACGATAGGGGCGGCCGCGGAGAATCGGAACGTTCTCCCGGATGCGGTCGAAGACGATCACCACGTCGTACAGCGAGTACCCGAGCACGGTGAGCAGCGCGGCAACCGTCGCGGCCGTGACCTCCCGCCCGGTGAACGCATAGATCGACACCGACAGCAGGACGTCCTGGACGACGCTGAGCATCGCCGGGAACGCGAGCTTGTACTCGAAGCGCACCGAGAGATAGATCGCGATGGCGATGAACGACAGGATGATCGCCGTGATCGCCTTGTCGATGATCTGGCGGCCGAAGGTGGGGCCGACGAGCGTGAACTCATCGGTTGTCGACTGGCCGAAGCGTTCCTCAAGAGCCGACGTGACCTGGGCGCGCGCCTCGGTCTGGAGGGTCTCGGTCGTGATCTGATAGCCGGTCTCGGCCGGGCCACCGCCCTCGCTGGCGACCTCCGTCGCCTGGACCTTCGCGGTGTAGCCGAGGTCGCTGAAGACGTCCCGGACCTCCTCCTCCGACGGCTGCTCCTCGAACTGGATCGTCAGCCGGGTCCCACTCTCGAAGTCGAGACCGAGATTGAGACCGTTGACCCCGATCCAGCCCATCCCGACGATGATCGGGACGAAGCTGATCGCCAGCCACAGCTTCCAGCGCTTGACCCAGTCCATGTCCCAGCCGGGCTGCTTCATGTTGAGCCCCATGAAGCGGTCATCGCGCAGAACGCGGGTGTCAGCGATCACGCCGAAGACGGCGCGGGTCGCAACGACGGCCGTGAAGAATGACAGGAGCACACCGACGAAGAGCGTGAAGGCGAAGCCCTTGACGCCCGCGGTGGCGAAGAGGAAGAGGATCGCGGCCGTCGCGAGGGTCACGACGTTGGCGTCGATGATCGCCCCGATTCCCTTCTTGTAGCCGTTGAGGATTGCGACCCGCGGCGCCTGGCCGGCACGCGACTCCTCGCGGACGCGCTCGAAGATGACGACGTTCGCATCCGAGGCGATACCGATGGTCAGGATGATTCCCGCGATACCCGGGAGCGTCAGCGTGACGGGCACGAGTTCGATGACCGCGAAGAGCAGCGCCGCGTAGATCAGGAGCGCCAGCGCGGCCACCAGCCCGAGGACGCGGTAGTAGGCCAGCAGGAACAGCAGCACGAGGATCAGGCCCACCACGCCGGCGACGAGGCCCTGTCTGAGGGACTCCTTGCCGAGCGTCGCGGACACGGACTTCACACTGATCTCGTTGAGCTCGATCGGAATCGCCCCGGAGTTCAGCTGGCTGGCGAGGCGTTGGGCCTCGCTCTGGCTGAAGTTGCCCTCGATGCTGCCGCCGCTGCGCAGCCCGTTCGGGAAGCGGTTGGGATCGACGGTGACGTTGCTGACGATCTCGCCGTCGAGCACCGCCGAGAAGCGTTCGGCAGACCCGTTGAGCAGGCTCGCTTGCGCGACGTCACGCGTCAGATCACCGAAGTCGTCTTCGCCCTTGTCCGAGAAGGACAGGTTGACCACGGGGTCGGGGTCGCCGATGCCCGAGTTGTCGATCGCCACGACGGCGCGTGTGATGTCCGCGCCGAACGCCCGCGGCTCGTCGTGCAGGAGGAACCAGCGGGTGGCCGTCGCGCCACCGGTCCCGATCGGCTGCTCCTCGAAGATGGTCACGAACCCGGCCGGCAGCGTCCGCTCGACGCTCCCCCCGGGCTTCCCGTTGGGGAAGCGGTCGGACACCCGTTCATCGAAGGTGTCGCGATCGGTCTCGGGACCGACGAGGAGGGCCCGCTCCGGGGACTTCCCGAACAGGTAGTAGCGCTCGGCGCCCCGATCGGATTGGCGCCGGACGGTCTGCGCCTCCTCGACCGCGTCGAAGAGCCGCTCGAACGCCTCGGGCTCCCGGGGCGTCTGGCCGGAGATTCCGCTCTCATCGAAGTGGTAGAAGATCAGCTGGGCCGGGCGCACCAGGTCACGCACGACCTGCTGCTGATCGTCTCCCTCGACGCCGGGGAGCGCGACAATGATCTGGTCCGGGTCCTGGCGCTGGATCTCGGGCTCGGCGACGCCGAAGGCGTCGACGCGGCCACGGATGACCTCGATCGACCGGTCCAGGGCCTCGGCATTGACCTCGGCCTCGGGCGTGGGCGACCCTTGCAGGACGACCTCGACCCCTCCTTGGAGGTCAAGCCCCAGGACGGTCGGCCGGATCGCGATCGCCACCAGGGAGGCCGCCACGAGGCCGAGGACAACGGCCAGCAGCAGGAGAGAGCGCTTGAACGGGCTCACCTAGGTGGCCTCGGGGCTTTCGGGAGCGTCGGATTCGGGTGGGACCACGCGGGCGATCGAAGCCTTGGCGATCCGGATGTCGGTGTCCTCGGCGATCTCCAGGAGGATCGTCTCCCCGTCTTCGACCTCGGTCACCGTGCCGTAGATCCCGGAAACCGTGACGATCTCATCCCCGGGGGCGAGGGCGCTGAGGATCGAGTCGAGCTGCTTGCGGCGGCGCGACTGGGGGCGAATCGCCACCAGCCAGATCAGGCCGATGAAGATCGCGAAATAGATGATCAGGAGCGAGGCGTCCACGGGGCGTCAGCTCAACGGGCAGGAGTGGGTCACAGGGAAAAAGACAGGCGACGTTAGCACGGGGTATCGCGCGGCCACACAACCCGTCGGGTCCGGCTCCGGCCGCCTCAGAACAGGTTCGCCTGGTCGTCCGACGGCGGCTCGTGACCCAGATGGCGGTAGGCCCGCGGGGTCGCGACCCGACCGCGCGGCGTCCGCTTGATCAGGCCCTCCTGGAGCAGAAACGGTTCATAGACATCCTCGATGGTGTCGGAGGCCTCGCCGATCGCGTCGGCGAGCGTCCCGAGACCCACCGGCAGCCCCTCGAAGGTGACGATCAGGCGCTCGAGTATCTGGCGGTCGATGTCCTCGAGGCCCAGGTTGTCGACGCGCAGGAGGGTGAGCGCCTCCTGTGTCACGCTGTCATCGATCACGCGGGCGCCCGAGACTTGCGCGACGTCGCGCACGCGCCGCAGGAGGCGGTTCGCGATCCGCGGCGTCCCCCGGGCCCTGCCGGCCATCGCCAGCGCGCCCTCCGGGCTGACCTCGACGTCCATCAGTCCGGCGGAGCGCTGGATGATCTCGGCCAGCTCCTCGCGGTTGTAGTACTCGAGGCGCTGGACGACGCCGAAGCGTCCGAGCAGCGGCGTCGTCAACAGACCGGTCCGCGTGGTCGCCCCGACGAGCGTGAAGGGCGGCAGATCCAAGCGGAGCGTCCGTGCGGCCGGACCCTGACCGAGCATCACGTCGAGCTTGAAGTCCTCCATGGCCGGATACAGGACTTCCTCGACCGCCCGGTTGAGGCGGTGGATCTCGTCGATGAAAAGCACGTCGCGCGGCTCGAGCGCGGTGAGGACCGCCGCCAGATCCCCCTTGCGCTCCAAGACCGGGCCGCTGGTGATGTGAAAGCCGACGTCGAGCTCACGGGCGACGATCGCCGCCAGTGAGGTCTTACCGAGACCCGGGGGGCCCGCGAGCAGCGTGTGGTCCAGCGCCTCGTCGCGCTGCCGCGCGGCCTCGAGGAAGATGCCCATGCGCTCCCGCACGCCCTCCTGGCCGATGAACTCGTCGAGGGTCGCGGGGCGCAGGGTCCGCTCGACCTCGTCCTCCCCGGCCGCTTCGGCCGCCGCGGTGAGGCGATCGGCCGGGTCGGTCATCGGCGCAACCTCGTCAGGGCATGGCGTACGAGCGCGGCCCCGTCGAGCTCGGCGGGAGCCCCGTTGAGTGCCGCGGCGACCTCATCCGGGGCGAAGCCCAGCCCGAGCAGACCTTCCCGGGCCTCGCCGACGCCGTTGTTCGGATCGGCCGACGAGCCGGTCTCACCGCCGGGCAGCCGGTCGCGCAGCTCCACGATGATCCTCTCCGCGGTCCGCTTGCCGACCCCGGGCGCCGTCTGCAGGAAGGCCGCATCGCCTCCGGCAACAGCACGCCGTAGGGCGTCGGCGCTGTCGAGCCCGCACACCGCCAGGGCCAGCCGGGGGCCGATGCCGCTGACCCCGATGAGCGCCTCGAAGACCTCGCGCTCCGCCGCCGTGGAGAAACCGTAGAGATCAAGAGCGTCCTCCCGTACGACCAGGTGCGTCAGGACGTCAGCTTCGGATCCGACATCCGGCAGCGCCGAGATCGTCGTCGCGGACGTTCGCAGGCGCAGGCCGACCCCGCCGACCTCGACCACAGCGCCCTCCACGTCGAGGGCGGTCACACGTCCTCGGACCGAGCGGATCATGGAACGACGCTAGCGCTGAGCGCGGATGGCGCGGGCGAGTCCGCCGCTGGCGAAGTGGCAGATCGCGGCCGCCGTCGCATCGGCGACGTGATCGTTCTCGGGCGCCTGTCCGACCAGTGCGGTCACCATCGTCCGGACCTGCCCCTTATCGGCGCGGCCGCTGCTGGTGACCGCCTTCTTGATCGTGGTCGGCGGGTACTCGGTCACCGGGATGCCTGCTCCCGCCAGCGCCGCCAGGATGGCGCCGCGGGCCTCGGCCATCGCCATGGCGCTGCGGCTCACCGGATGGACGTACCAGGACTCGATCGCCGCGGTCTCGATGTCCTGCCGGTCGGTGAGGTCGGTGATGCCGGAGTGGAGGATGTTCAGGCGCACCGCCTGCTCCTGGCGTGGCGAGGTGCGGAGCATGCCCCATTCGGCGCACCGCAGGCTCCCCGGGCGCCCGTCCACCACGGCGAAGCCCGTTGAGGCGAGCCCCGGATCGATCCCGAGAATCAGCCGGCCACCGCCTCGAGGACCTCTTCGGAGATGTCGAAGTTCGCGTAGACGTCCTGGACGTCATCCACGTCCTCGAGCTCGTCGATCAGTCTCAGGATCTGTCGCGCCTCGGGCTCGTCGGGGGCGATGGTCTCCTTCGGGACCATGGTCAGCTCGGCCGACGCCGGGGCGATCCCGGCCTCGTCCAGCGCGGCGCGCAGGCCGGAGAAGTCGCCCGGGTCGCAGGTGACCTGCCACATCGAACCGTCCTCTTCGAAATCGTCGGCGCCGGCGCCGAGGGCGACCTCCATCACCTCGTCCTCATCCCGACCTTCGCGCTCGACCAGGAGCACGCCCTTGCGGTCGAACTGCCAGGCGACACTTCCCGGTTCGCCGAGCGAACCGCCGTTCTTGCTGAACACGTGACGGATGTCGGATGCCGTCCGATTCCGGTTGTCGGTGAGGGCGGTCACGTAGACCGCGACGCCCCCCGGCGCGTACCCCTCGTAGCCCATCGCCTCGTAGTCGGCTTCGCCGTCTCCACCGGTCGCGCGCTGGATGGCGCGCTCGATGTTGTCCTTCGGCATCGAGTTGTCGCGGGCCTTTTGGACCGCGGCGGTCAGAGCGGCGTTCGCCTCGATATCCGGACCACCCTCCTTCGCGGCAACGATGATCGCCCGTGAGAGCTTGGAGAAGAGCTGGCCGCGCTTGGCGTCGGCCGCGCCCTTCTTCCGCTTGATGGTCGACCATTTACTGTGACCGGACATACGTTCTCCCTTCCGCGTCGGCCTCGCGGGACCTCCCCGCCGACCGTAGACCGTCGATGAAGACGCGGTGAATTCGCAGGTCTGCTGTCAGTTCCGGATGGAATGCCGTGGCGAGGATCGCGCCCTGCCGTGCCGCCACGATACGCCCCCCGAGCTCGCCGAGCACCTCGACGCCCGGCCCGGCTGCTTCGACCCACGGCGCGCGGATGAAGATCCCGGGAAAGGGGTCCGGACCGATCGAGGGCATGCTGACGGGAGCCTCAAACGATGCGCGTTGGCGTCCGTATGCGTTGCGCCGCACCCGTACGCCGAGCCCGCCGATGAGTGGTGGTGCCCCACCGTGGACCTCATCGGCCAGCATGATGAGCCCGGCACACGTTCCGAACACCGGCAACCCTGCATCGATAGCCGACCGCACCGCTGCCAGCAGGCCCGACTCGCCACCGACCAGGCCGAGCGTCGTGCTCTCGCCCCCCGGGATCACCAGTCCGTCGACGTCGCCGAGCGCGTCGGCGCGTCGAACCTCGAGCACCCCGGCGCCCGCCCGCGACAGAGCCTGAGCGTGCTCGGCGAAGGCACCCTGAACCGCGAGAACCCCGACCCGCGGCCGTCGCGGTGCCCGCCGCGGACTCACCAGCCCCGGGTCTGCAGCAGCTGCTCGTCAGCCAGGGCTCCGATCTCGAGCCCCGGCATGGCGTCGCCGAGGCCGCGCGACACCCGCGCCACGACATCGGGGTCTGCGTGGTGGGTGACGGCCTCGACCACGGCGCGCGCCGTTGCGGACGGGTTCTCACTCTTGAAGATCCCGCTGCCCACGAACACCCCGTCAGCGCCCAGCTGCATCATCAGCGCGGCGTCTGCCGGCGTGGCGACGCCTCCGGCCGAGAAGTTGACGACGGGCAGAGCGCCGGTGCGCGCGACCTCCTGGAGGAGCGAGAGCGGCGCCTGGAGGTCTTTCGCGGCCGAGAAGAGCTCGGTCTCATCGAGCGCACCCAAGCGGCGGATGCCGCCGACGAGCGACCGCATGTGTCTCACCGCCTCGACGACGTTGCCGGTCCCCGCCTCGCCTTTGGTCCGGATCATCGCCGCGCCCTCGCCGATGCGCCGCAGTGCCTCGCCGAGATCGGTTGCACCGCACACGAACGGGACGGTGAACTCGGACTTGGCGATGTGGTTCGCTTCGTCCGCCGGCGTCAGGACCTCGCTCTCATCGATGAAGTCGATGTCGAGCGACTGGAGGACGCGCGCCTCGACGAAGTGACCGATACGGCACTTGGCCATCACCGGGATGGTGACAGCCTCCTGGATGCCCGCGATCATCTCGGGGCCGCTCATGCGGGCCACGCCGCCGGCGGAACGGATGTCCGCGGGGATGCGCTCGAGAGCCATCACCGCGCACGCGCCGGCCTCCTGGGCCAGGACGGCCTGCTCAGGGGTCGTGACATCCATGATGACGCCGCCCTTGAGCATTTTGGCAAGACCCGACTTCACGCCGAACGTGCCGGTCGTCCCGTTGGCTGGCTGCTGTGACTCCACCGCGTCCCTCTCTCAGGTTTCCGGGGGAATCATAGCCGACCGGGGTCTCCAGCCGACCCTCTCAGACGCGAGTGTCAGGCGCCGACCGCGGCGAGTTGCGCCGGGGCCTGACGGCGGGTCAGGCCGGTCGCCAGCGCCTGCGCGACGGCGACCATGGGAACCAGGCTGGGCGCGTCACCTCTGATCTCCGCGGGGACGATCCGGGCCAGCGGGATACGGGCAAGCGTGGAGAGGGTGGAGTCGATCAGGGCGGCGACCGGCAGGCCGGCCGCCAGCGCCGCCGCCGAGGCGGTCTCCGCCACGCGGTTCTCGCGGCCCACGCCGACGGCGATCATCCCCGCGCGTGCGGGCAGCGAGTCGAGCCAGGCCCGTTCAGGGCCGTCGAGCGAACCCAGCACGGCGACCGCTCGGCCGTTGCGCGTCAGACGCTCCTCGAGGAGCGCGATGACCGGGCGGGCGTGCCCCTCGCCGGCGAGGATGAGCGGCGAGCGGTCGCGGAGCGCCGCGACGACCGGCCCGAGGCCGCGGCTCTGGAGGCGCGTCCGCGCGTCGTCGAGGCCCCCCCGCTCGTCGGCGATCGCACGGCCGATCTCGTCGCCACGGGCCGGCGCGCCGGACGTGACGGCCGAGGGCCGCTGGGACTGGCGAACCGTCGTCTGGAGATGTGGGTATCCGCTGTAGCCCAGCGACTGGGCGAAGCGGACGACGGTGGCCGGGCTGCAGTGCGCGGCGCGGGCGATCTCGTGAGCCGACAGGAGCGGCAGTTCCGCGATGTGATCCGCCAGGTAGCGGGCGAGCGCCTGCTGGGCGGGGCTGAAGCGGTCGAAATCGCGCCGGAGGCGCTCGAGAAGTGCGTGTGCGTCAGGTGGCATCGGGGCTTACTTTCGCCACCGGCGGCGCGTCCCCTACCCCAGCGCGCACTTTCGTCAGAGGCGGCCGAGTCGCTCGACCGCGGGCCCCAGCGCTTGGAGATCGCTGAGCACCGGGGCGAACAGGTCGCCGTGCTCGGTGACGCGCGCGGCGACGGCGGCCATCGTTCCGTCCCGGGGGTCGAGGCCCGGCGCGACCTCGTCCCACGGCAGGGGCATGGCGACCGGGGCTCCGCGTCGCGGCCGCACCGAGTACACCGACGAGATGCTGCGCCCCCGGCCGTTCTGATTGGCATCCAGATACACCCGTGAGCCGCGGGCGGCCTTGCGCACCTCGGTGGTCACGAGCCCCGGGTGGCGACGCGCCAGGATCTCGCCCACGGCGTGAGCGAACAGGCGCGTGGTCGCGTAGTCCGGGCCGGGCGCCAGGGGAACGAAGATGTGCATCCCCGAGCCGCCCGTCGTTTTGGGATAGCCCCGGAGACCGACCGCGTCGAGAACCTCTCCGACCGCGAGCGCCGCTTCGACGACCCGATCGAACGCCAGCCCCTCCATCGGATCGAGATCGAAGAGCACGTGGGTCGGCAGATCGGGGCTGTCCGCGCGGCTCTGCCACGGGTTCAGATCGATGGCCCCGAGGTTGATCACCCACAGCAGCCCCAGGGGGTCATCGATCATCGCGTAGCGGTTGGGCTCCGACCCCTCCTTGTCGCTGCGGGCGAGCTCGGCCGTGCCCAGCCAGTCCGGTGCGTTGTCAGGGACATTGTGCTGGAAGAAGGGGGCCGCGTCGGCGCCGTCGGGATAGCGCTTGAGGATCAACGGGCGGCCCTCGAGGTGGGGAATCAGCACGGGCGCAACCCGGGCGTAGTGAGCGAGCAGATCGCCCTTGGTCAGCGCCTCCCGCGCCCAGAAGGTCTTTCGCAGATTCGTGAGGGTGATCTCGCGCCCGCCGTCCCGCAGGACCTGCTCCTCCCCCGATGCCCCGAACACCCGGTTCGGTCGCGGCCGCCGCGGCTCCTGGTCGGCCCCGGCCAACCCCCGCCAGACCGGACCGCGGAGGCGCCCGTCCCGGGTCAGCTCGGCGTAGAGGACGTCGCAGCGGACCTCAGGACGGACCCACTGCACGTCACCCGTAACGTCGCCGGACACCGGGGGGGAATCGACGGCGAGCGGTTCGAGGCGCTCTCGCAGCACCCGCTCGGCGTCCGCGTCGATGCCGGAGCCGACCTGGCCACGCAGGACCAGCTCCTCGCCGTCCCGCTCGGCGACGACGAGCGAGGTCACGGCCGATCGCCGGGCTCCCGCCCCCCGGATCCAGCCCACAATCACGAATTCTCCCTCGCGGCGCGCCTTGATCTTGACCCAGTCCGACGTCCGCTCCCCCGGCCGGTAGGGCGATGCGATCCTCTTGGCGACGATCCCCTCACACTCCTGACCGCGGGCGGCGGCAAAGAGCGCGGTCCCCGCACGCATGACCTCGTCGGAGAGGATCAGGGCGCTCGCGGCCTCAGGCGCGAGGATTGCGCGCAGGCGGGCCCGCCGCTCATGGAGCGGTCGATCGGTGAGCCAGCGCCCGTCTTCGTACAGCAGGTCGAAGGCCATCAGGACGGGGTCACCCGACCCACGCTGGAGCGCTTCGAAATCAGCCCGCCCCTCCGCGTCGAGCACGACGAGCTCGGCGTCGATGACAGCCTCCTGGACGAGGACGGTCCGCCGCAGGTCTTTCGACTCGCCGAACGCCGGACCGAGGTCATTACCGTTGCGAGATCGCAGGAGCGCCCCATCCCCGTCGATGAGGACCAGAGCACGGTATCCGTCCCACTTCAGCTCGAACGACCACTCGTCGTCGTCGAATGGCTTCGGGGCGGACGAGGCCAGCATCGGCCGCAGGGTCGCGAAGGCCGATCGCAGGTCCGGAGGACCGCCCGCGCCCGCCCGCGCCCGGAAGACGAGCCAGTCGTCGCCACCGGGCTCCCGCGCGGTGCGGACCAGGTGGTAATGCCCGTCGACGCGCTCGCCGTGGAGGATGACCTTCCACTCATCATCGGTGCGGAGCTCGGTCTCATAGGCTCCCGTGTCCCAGATGGTCATGCGGCCGGCTCCGTACTGGCCCTCGGGTATGACGCCCGCGAACTCCAGGTAGTCGAGCGGGTGATTCTCGGTCCGGACCGCCATCCGCCGGACGCCCTCGCGGAGAGGAACGCCCTTCGGGACCGCCCAGCTCGCGAGAACCCCGTCGACCTCGAGTCGCAGGTCGAAGTGCAGGGAACGGGCGTCGTGGCGCTGGATGACGAAGCGGCTGCCCGCCGCCTCGCTGCCCGGGCCCGGCGCCGGCTCGGGCGTTTCCGCAAGATCCCGCTTGCGGCGGTACTCAGCGAGATCGGGCGCCAAGGGCCCTCCGGATGCCGGCCTGCCAGTCGGCGGTGTCCCGAGAGGACTGGAGGTGGTGCGGCGGGGTGGCCCACAGGCGGTCGCACCGATCGCACGCGGACACGTAGGCGCGGACCGTACCGTGCACCTCCGCGGCGGTCCCGGCCGCCGCGAAGCGAGCGGTCATTTCGGGCCCGACCGCGTCCGCCAGGGCCGCACCGTCCCCCGCGAGAAACGCCCGCCGTATCGGACCGAGACGGTCCCCGAAACCGGCTCGGGCGAAAAGGTCCGCATAGGTCCGCACGGTCGCGTAGAAGCCGACGGTGCAGGCGGCCGCCCGGCGGGCACGCTCGGGATCGTCGTCATCGACGGCACAGATCAGCGCTCCGGACACCGTCGGCGGGGGCCGCCCCTCCTGCCGGGCGCCCGCGTCGATGGCCGGCAGCAGCGTGTCGTTGAGCCATTCGGCGGTTGTCACGGGGTGGTCGAGAAACCCGTCCGCACGACGGCCGGCCAGACGGGCCATGCCGGGCATCACCGCGGCGAGCCAGATGGGGATCGCACTCCGGGGGTATGCGGTCCGCCGGCGATACCCGACGACCGAGATGTCGTAGTGCTCCCCGGGAGACGCCGCGTCGCGCCCCTCGGCCATCGCCGAGATCAGCTCGCTGGTGGCCGCAATCAGCTCACGCATGCGCGCGATCGGCGGGTCGTACTCAGCGCCATGCCAGGACCGGTTGAGGCGGCGGACGCCGGCCCCCAGCCCGAGGCAGATCCGCCCCCCGGAGATCTCATCGAGGTCGAGGGCCTCGAGCGCGAGCACGAAGGGGCTCCGGGTGAACGCCAGGGCGATCCCCGTTCCCAGCTCGATGCGGGACGTTGCTCCGGCGGCGACGGCCAGGGGAATCGTCGCCGAGCGCTGGAGCTCGGCCGCCCAGAGACGACCGAAGCCCGCCTCCTCAGCGGCGGCGGCTTCATCCGCGATCCCTTCAGCGCCCTCGCCACTGAGAATCACGTCCACCGGAATGTCAAGACCCATCGAGCTCGAGCCTAGTCCATGCCGCGCGCGCTCAGGTCCGCCGGATCAACGCCTCGACGTTGGCCACGTAGCGGCGCGTGTCGCGGTACAGGCCGCGCTCGGAGATCGACCGGAGGCCCTGGTAGTAACCGGCGATCGCGTGGCGACGGCTCGTGCGGCGTGTGAGCCACGCGAGATAGGCCACGCCCCCCTCGACGTTGTCGGCGAGGCTCCGCGGGTTGAGCGGACGCCCCACCACATCCTGGGCGAGCCACTTCGCCGTACCCGGCATGAGCTGCATGACGCCCACCGCGCCGGTCGAGGAGACGACGCTCTGCTGGTAGCCGCTCTCCTGCCAGGAGATCGCCCGGGCGAGCCGGGGGTCGACCCCGTAGCGACGCGACGTGGCGTTTATGAGACGCACGACGTCCGACCTCCCGGCCGCCTGCGCGACCCGCGGATGAGCGGTCACCGACAGAGAGGGAAGCCCGCCGTCGGCACGGCCGAGCGGCCCCGGCGTCCCCCGGGGCACGCGGATGACCTGGCCGACGCGGATCAGCGACGGGTTGTCGATCCCGTTGCGCCGCGCGAGGGCGGCGCTCGACGTCCCGCGACGGGCGGCGATCACCCCCAGGCTCTCACCGGCACGAATCCGATAGCGGACCCACGCCCGCCGGGCGGGCGTCGCCCGGGTGGCGGCCTTCCGCGGCACGCGGATGATCCGCCCCGCCTGGATCGCAGAGGGGTTGCCGATGCCGTTCACTCGCGCGATGCGTGCGCTCGTCGTGCCCCGGTTGACGGCGATCTGGCCAAGGCTCTCCCCGGGCCGGACGCGGTACCGGGTCCATCCGGTCGGAATGCGACGCCCGGTCACCGCCGGCGACGCTCCGGCGGGCGCCGCGCGCTCCGCCCGTTTCACCGGGACCAGGATCGTCTGCCCGGCGTGCACCAGTGAGGGATCCTTGATGCGGTTGCGGCGCGTGAGAGCGGCCGTCGAGGTTCCATGACGACGTGCGATGGCGCCCAGGCTCTCTCCGGGGCGGACGCGGTACCGGGTCCAGGGCCGAGGGATCTTCAGCACCTGGCCGATGCGGATGTGGGCGCGGTTACGGATGTCGTTGTGGCGCGCAAGCGCAGATGCACTGACGCCGTGACGGCCGGCAATTTCGGCGAGGGTGTCGCCGGAGCGGACGGTGACGGTCGGGGCGCCATCGGCCGCGACCGGGACGGCGAGCGCGAGGAGCCCGACGGCAGGGATGGCGAGGAGCATGCGGAGACCCACGGACGATGACTTCGCCCCCGGAGCCCGATTTCCTCGCCGCTCAATCCGGCGGCGGCGCCTCCGGGCTCGCGGCAGCCTGCCGGTCCCGTCGGGCTTCGGCGAGCGCGGAACGGATGCGAAAGCCCTTGGTGAGCACGCCGAACGCGACGAGCCCGGCGACCAGCTGTCCGACGATGATCGTGACCTCCATCCCGATACTGAAGGCCACGACCGCCGTGGTCGTCCCCTGCCCCGCGAGCAGGACGAGCAGCAGAGCCTGTTTCGCGCCGAGTCCTCCCGGCGTCAGAGGGATGCCGCCGGCGATCGCCGCGGCGACCATCGCGAGCAGCGCGTTGTTCAGCGACGAGGTCACGCCGAAGGCCTCGAGAAAGAAGAAGGCCGAGCCCACACCTGATCCCCATGAGAGAAGGTGCCAGGGCAGGACGGTGCGCAGGTAGATCCCCGGCTGCCGCAGGCACGCCACACCGGCGCCGACCTGCTCCCAGAAGCGCGAGAGGCGAGGGCCGAGCAGGATGAGCGCCACGCCGATGACGCCGACGGCGAGGATGAGCGTCACACCGACCGCCGTCGGGTGCGCTGCGATCCATGACACCTCGAACGCCGGCAACCCGGGCAGCGACGGCAGGGCGCCGCTCCGGCTGGCCCAGATGATCAACAAGACTGACATCGTGGTCGTGAACGGCAGCTCGGCGAGCAACGACGATGCCAGCATCGGGTATGTCGTGTTGGCGACGCGCTGGCGCACGAGAAAGAGGCGCAGCACCTCTCCCGCGCGTGCGGGCAGGACGCCGTTGAGCGCGACGCCCGAGTACATCGCAAGGGCCACGGGCTTTACGGGGACCCGCCCCCGTGGGATTGCCGCCCGCAGAATGGCGCGCCAGCCCGCGGCCTTGAACCCGATCCCACACAGGTGGAAGGTCAGCCCGATCAGCAGGGGCACGACGCTGATCGACCCCACGGCATCGCCGAAGGTCCGGGCCGCGTCCCAGAAGGCGTCAAGAGACCGCACCGCGACAGCGTAGCCCTCGCCCCTGTTAGCCTCACGCCCGCCAAGGGGAGCTGCGACGCGGCTGAGAGGGGGCGTATCGGCCCCGACCCTTCGAACCTGACCTGGGCAATACCAGCGCGAGGGAGTGGCTGATCGACGAGCGTGCGTACATCGAGGAGATCCGGCAGCGCGCCGGGTCCGCCGACCACGTCGTGAACGGCATCGGTGACGACGCCGCGGAGCTCGCGCTCGACGGAGTCGTCGTCGCTTCGACCGACGTCCTCCTCGAGGGAGTCCACTTCCGCGCTTCCACCTCACCCGCCGCCGACATCGGCGCCAAGGCCGCCGCCGTCAATCTCTCGGATCTCGCGGCCATGGGCGCCCGCCCGCGGGCCCTGCTGGTGGCGCTGACGCTCGCGCCCGGGCACCCGGACGTCGGCGAGATGTTCGATGGTCTCGCCGCCGTCGGCACGGGCGCCGGGGCGCCGGTGGTCGGGGGCGACCTCGTCTGCGGATCCGTGACGAGCCTGGCGGTGACCGCGATCGGTGACCTGCCGGACGGGGACCGGTCCGTGCGGCGCGATGGCGCGGCCCCGGGTGATCACCTGTGGCTCACCGGACCGCTCGGGGCCTCTGCGGCGGGCCTCCACATCCTGGAAAGCGAAGTCGCGGCGGCGGTGGCCGGCGATGCGGCCGGCGCCCTGGTGTCCCGCCACCGGCGCCCGGAGGCGCGGGTTGACGCCGGCCGGAGGCTGGCTCGCGCTGGGGCGACAGCGATGATCGACGTGTCCGACGGGCTTGCCCTGGACGCCGGCCGGGTGGCCGCCGCCTCAGGTTGCCGGCTCATCATCGACGCGGACAGCGTGCCACGGGCCGACGGAGTCGATGCGATTGCGGGCGCCCTGGGCATCGATCCCGCGGCCTTTGCCTCGACCGGTGGCGAGGACTACGAGCTGCTTGCGGCCGGGCCCGCGGACCTGCCCGCGCAGGCGGCTCTGCCGCTGATCCCGGTCGGCCGGGTCACGTTCGGCTCGGGGGCCACCCTGACCACCGGCGGGCGTGCGATCGAACTCGGGCAGGGCGGCTACCTCCATGCCCTCTGAGATCGGCGCGCGCGCTCCCAGGATCGTGGCCGACGAACTGGTCCTCAGCCGCCCCGGGGCAGAGGGCCCCCTCCCGGTGCTCGACGGTGTTGCGCTCGCGGTCGAGCCCGGCGAGCTGGTCTGCGTCGTCGGTCCGTCCGGCTGCGGCAAGAGCACCCTTCTCGAGTGCCTCGCCGGGCTCCGGTCGGCCGACCACGGGCGGGCGCTCGTCGACGGCACCGCGGCGGCGGCGGGCCGACTCGCCTTGATGCCGCAGACGGACGCGCTCCTTCCATGGCGGACGCTGGCCGAGAACGTGGCCTGGGGGGCAAAGCTGGCGGGTGCGGACTCCGCCGACGCCGCGGAGCGCGCCGGACGGATGATCCGGCGGGTGGGGCTCGCGGGGTTCGAGGATCACTTCCCGCACGCCCTTTCCGGGGGCATGCGACAGCGGGCCGCCCTTGCGCGCACGCTCGTCGCCCGAGCGCCGGGCTGGCTGCTCGACGAGCCGTTCGGCGCCCTGGACGCGATCACCCGGGCGGACCTCCACTCTCTTCTCTCGGACCTCCACGCCGAGCACCGTCCGAGCGTCATCATGGTGACCCACGACCTCGACGAGGCGCTTGATCTCGCGGACCGGATCGTCGTGCTCTCCGACCGCCCGGCGCGCAACGTAGCGGAGCTGACGGTGAGCGCGGGGCGCCAGCGGCGGCGCTCGCCGGAATGGGCGCCGGAGCGGGCCGTCGCCCGCGATCTTCTGATGGATGCCCTGGGCGGACGGGTCGTCCCCGCATGAGTACCGTCGCGACGACCCGGGAGCGCCGCGAGCTCACGCCGACCGCCGGGGCGGAGATCCGGTCATCGCTGCTGAGACGTCTCGCGCCTCTGGCGATCCTCCCCGCGCTCGGGCTGGTCGTGTGGGAGGCGGCCGTCGCCGTCATGCAACCCGCCGTGTGGCTGCTCCCCGCCCCTCACGACATCGCAGGGACGCTGGCGACCGAGCACGATCGCCTGTGGTTTCACGCCCAGGCCACGCTCCAGACCGCGATCATCGGCCTGGCCCTCGCCGCGGTGGCGGGACTCGCACTCGCGACAGCGATCAGCGCCTCCCGAGTCGTCGAGCGGACGGTCTATCCGTGGATCATCGCGAGCCAGACTGTCCCGGTGCTCGCCGTCGCACCACTCCTCGGCATCTGGGTCGGATACGGCGCGGCACAGTTGCTCGTGGTCACGATCTTCTGTTTCTTCCCGATCGTCGTGACCGGCGTCGACAGCCTGCGTGCCGGCCGGCCCGAGCTCACGGCCGCCGCCCGCTCCCTCGGGGCCGGCCCGCTCGAGATCTGGCGACGCGTGACCTTCCCCGCGGCGCTGCCCGCCCTGTTCTCCGGCCTACGACTGGCGGCGGTCTTCGCCGTCACGGGAGCCGTCGTCGCGGAATACGTCGGCGCGGATCGCGGGCTTGGCTTTCTGACCGAGTTCGCCACGGCCCAGTTCGAGACCGTGCTGACGTTCGCGGCAGTCGTCTGGCTCGCCGTCCTCGGCGTCGTCGCGTTCGGGCTCATCTCGCTCACCGAGCGCCTGGCGATGCCGTGGCGCCACCGATCCACGCGCCGGAGGCGGGCCTCATGACCACCACACTCCGCATCCTCGCTCTGCTCACCTTGGTTCTCGCCGGGGGCGTCGCCTGTGGCGACGACGACGCGCCCACCTCCGCAGACGCGCCCCGCGACACCGAGGTGATTCTCGACTGGTTCGTGAACGCGGATCACGCGGGCCTCTACAGCGCACTGGCCGGCAACCGGTTCACCGAGCGTGGCGTCGCCCTGGCGACGACGGTGCCGAGCGATCCCGCCGCGGCGCTGAAGGAGGTCGCGACGGGTCGGTCGGACTTCGCCGTCTCGTACCAGCCGGAGGTCCTACGAGCCCGTTCCGAGGGGATTCCGGTGGTGGCGGTCGCGGCCCTCATCCGCGTGCCACTCAACAGCGTGATCGTACGGACCGACCGCGGGATCCGGCGTCCGCGCGACCTCGCCGGAGCGACCGTCGGCGTGACGGGGCTCCCGACGGAAGCCGCGCTGGTCCGCGCGGTTGTCGAGGCAGACGGCGGGGACCCGGAGGCCGTGAACCTGCAGACGGTCGGCTTCGAACTCGGTCCGGCGATCGCGGCCGGAAAGGTGGACGCCATCGCGGGGGCCTACTGGAACATCGAGCTGCCGGAGTTGGAGGCCCGGGGGATTCCCGTCGAGGCCTTCCGGGTCGACGAGCACGGCGTCCCTCCCTACGCGGAGCTGGTCCTGGTGACCGGCGAGGAACTCGTCGCGCGCGACCCGGAGCTCATCCGGGACGTGCTGGCGGGGCTGGCGGCCGGCCACCGCGACCTGCGCCGGGACCCGGGATCCGCCGTTGACGCCCTGCTCGCGGCGAATCCCGATCTCGACCGCGAGCTCGTCGCCGTCCAGGTCGAGGGGACGGCGCCGCTCATCGCTCCTGAAGGGCGCCCAGCGGTGGTCCTCAGCGCGACCGAGGCGCGGCCGGAAGAATCGTGGCAGGAGTTCGCCGACTGGATGCTCGATCGCGGGCTGCTCGACACGCCGACCGACGCCGCCGACGCTGTGGAGGCGGCGTTCCTCCCGGGAGCGTGACCGCCCGCGGGTCATGTGTCGTGGTCGGCGCCGGTCCCTGGGGCCTTGCGGCGGCGGTTGCCCTCCGCGAGGCCGGGCACGCCGTGCGCCTGCTCGACGACGGCCGCCACGCCGCCGGACACGCCGCCGCGGGGATGCTCGGCCCCTGGTCGGAGACCGAACCGGGGCGACCCGACCTCCGGGATGAGCTCTTCCGCGCGGCGGCGGCCTGGCCGGACTTCGCGGCGGGACTCTCCTCGGACGGATCCGACACCGGCTATCACCCCTCCGGGACGATCCACGTCGCGATCGGCGGAGAGCAGATCGGGCCGCTCCGACGACGCGCCGAGCAGATGACCCGCCCCGACGACGACCACCGCTGGCTCGGCGGCCGCGCCCTGCGGGCGCTCGATTCGGGCATCGGTCCCGGCGTCGGCGGCGGGATACATCTCCCGGACGAGCACCAGGTCGACCCGCGCCGGCTCATCACGGCGTTGGCCGCGCGCGCCGAGCGAGCCGGCGTCGAGCGGCTGAGCGCCGCCGCGGCGCGAATCGACATGGTCGACGGACGAGCCCGCGGCGTCCACGACGACGCCGGGACTCTCCACCCGGGCCGGGTCGTGCTGGCGGCAGGCTGGCGCTCGGCCGAACTCTCGGACCGGGTGCCCCTCCGCGGTGTGAAGGGGCAGATCATCCGGCTCCGTGCCGACTCCGTGACCGACCTGCCCTGTCGCCACATCATCCGCACCGGAGACGTCTACGTCGTTCCCCGCCCCTCGGGCGAGGTGGTCATCGGGGCGACCATGGAGGAGCGTACCGATCGGCACGCCCTGGCCGGCGACGTCCACCGCCTGCTGGAGGATGCGTTCCGGGCCGTTCCCGGCCTCAGTGAGCTCCCGATCGTCGAGACCTCGGCAGGGGTCCGCCCGGCCCCGGCGGACGGCGCCCCGGCGCTCGGCCGCGATGCCGACGACGTGATCTGGGCGACCGGGGGGTTCCGCCACGGCATCCTTCTGGCACCGCTCGTCGGAACCGCCGCCTGCGCCGCGGTCGCCGGAGAGCCCATCGCGATCTCCGCGTGGGACCCGGCCCGTTTCACCCCGACGGTCCCACGAACGGCAGCGGCCACATGAGGGTCGTCGTCAACGGAGAGACCCGCGAGCTGGATGGCCGCCCGAGCCTGGTTGAGGCCGCCGGTCTCGTCGGGGTTTCGGCGTCTGATCCGGGTGTGGCGGCGGCGGTCGACGGCACGATCGTCCCGCGCACGCGCTGGAGTTCGACGTTCCTCGGTGAGAATGCCCGCGTGGAGATCGTGCGCGCGGCGGCAGGAGGTTGAGATGGACGAGGATCTGAGCATCGCGGGGGTCGGGTTGGGGTCGCGCCTCATCCTCGGATCGGGCGGTTTCACCCACCTGGACGATTTCCGGGCGGCCCTCGACGCGAGCGGCACGGTGATGGTCACGGTTGCGGTACGGCGAGTCGAACACAGCGACGCTGGTCTGCTTCCCGCGATCACCGAGGCCGGCTGCCGGGTGCTGCCCAACACTGCCGGGTGCTTCACGGCCGCCGACGCGGTCCGGACCGCACATCTCGCCGCCGAGGCCTTCGAGACACAGTGGGTCAAGCTGGAGGTCATCGGCGATCGGCGCACGCTCATGCCGGACGCGGTCGAGCTCCTCGCGGCGGCGGAAACCCTCGTCGGCGACGGCTTCACCGTGCTCCCCTACACCACGGACGATCCGGTGCTCGGCCGGCGTCTCGAGGACGTCGGTTGCGCGGCCGTCATGCCTCTCGGCTCACCGATCGGCAGCGGCCTGGGGATCCGGAATCCCCACGCCATCGGGCTGATCCGGGAGGCCGTGTCCGTTCCGCTCATCCTCGACGCCGGTATCGGCACGGCCTCCGATGCCGCCGAGGCGATGGAGCTTGGTTGCGACGGCGTGCTCGTCGCCACGGCCATCTCTCGCGCCGAGGACCCAGAGGCCATGGCGGAGGCGATCGCGGGTGCCGTCACCGCCGGCCGACTGGCCCGGCGCGCCGGCCGGATCGCCCGCGTCCATCACGGCCGGGCGTCGACGGCCGACGCCGGACTGCCGGATCTGGAGCCGTCGTGACGCCGCAGGAGCGACAGGCACATCTCGCCCGGGCACGCGTCTACGTCGTCTCGGCCGCCACCCTGGCGAACGGCAGGCCGCTCGATGACGCCATACCGGCGCTGGCCGGCGCGGGCGTCGACATCATCCAACTCCGGGACCGGAGCCTGGGCGCTGAGGAACTCGCCGAGGCCGCCCGCCGCTGCGCCGTCGCGGCCCGCTCCGCCGGTCTTCTCTTCATCGTCAATGACGACCCCGCCCTCGCGTTCGCCTGCGGCGCAGACGGCGTGCACCTCGGACAGGAGGACGCGAGCGGGTCGGATGTCCGGGCCCTGCGGTCCGGCAAGGGGCGGGATCTGATCATCGGGCGCTCGACCCGCGGCGGCGCACAGCTCGATGCCGCGGCGGTAGAGGGAGCGGACTACGCGGCGGTTGGACCGGTCTGGGAGACCCCGACCAAGCCGGGTCGCCGCGCGGTCGGCCCCGTGGCGGTCGCCGACGCGGCCCGGCGGGCGGCGCTGCCGTGGTTTGCCATCGGCGGGATCGACCCCGATCGCGTGCTGCGTGTGGGCGCCCTCGGCGCCGAGCGCATCGTCGTCGTCCGCGCCGTGTGCGAGGCGCCGGACCCGGTCACCGTGGCGGCCGATCTCCGTCGGCGGCTCATGGGCGCGCGGCCCCGGGTCCTCACCGTCGCGGGCAGCGACTCCGGCGGCGGCGCGGGAATCCAGGCCGACATCAAGGCGATCTCGGCGACAGGCGGGTTCCCCATGTGCGCCGTCACGGCGCTCACCGCCCAGAACACCCGGGGAGTCTCCGCGGTCGAGCCCTCTCCCCTGCCTTTGGTTCGGGCGCAGATCGCCGCCGTCGCAGGTGACATCGGAATCGACGGCGTGAAGACGGGAATGCTCGGGACAGCCGAACTCGTCGGTGAGGTCTGCGCCGCTCTCGACGAGCACCTCGCCGCCGAGGACATGGTCCCGGTCGTCGTCGACACCGTGCTCCGGGCGGAATCGGGTGCCCCACTCATGGCCTCGGGGGGTGAGGAGGCCATCGTCCGCGAGCTGTTGCCGCGCGCCACCGTCATCACGCCGAACCTGATGGAGGCCCAGGCCCTCACCGGCATCTCCGAGGATGACCCGGCGCGACTCGCCGCGACCCTCCATGAGCGCCACGGCTGCGCCGTCATCGTCACCGGCGGCCACGGGGCGTCGGCGTTCGACCTGCTCCATGACGATTCGGGGCGGTTCGAGATCCCCGGCGAGCGCCTGCCCTTACGAACCACCCATGGCGCCGGGTGCACCCATTCGTCGACTCTCGCTGCGCTGCTCGCGGCGGGAACGCCGCTCCGCGAGGCGGCTGTCGGGGCGAAGCGGGCGGCGACCGCTGCCGTGGCGGCCGGCCTGCCGTTCGGTGCCGGAGCCGGACCGGTCGACATCACCGGATCGACGGGGGCCGGGGCGTGGACGCACGACTGACGGCGGCGATCGTGCCCGTGTACGAGCGCGTGCTCGAGCACCCCTTCCTGGCCGGCCTCACGGACGGGAGCCTTCCCGACACCGCCTTTCGTCAGTACGTCATCCAGGACGCGCTCTTTCTCACGGACTACGCCCGCGCTCTGGCCCTCTGCGCCGCCCGATCAGGCGCGGCGGCCGACCTGCGCATGTTCTGCTCCCACGCCACCGAGGCGATCGACGTCGAGCGGGCCCTCCACGACGAGTTGATGGGCGATCTCGGCATCAGCGCGACCGACCTGGACGGAGCCGAGCAGTCGCCCGCGTGCCGCGGCTACACGTCGTTTCTCCTGGCGACGTGCGCGCTCGGAGCTGAAGCGGACGCGCTCGCCGCGATCCTCCCCTGCTACTGGATCTACTGGGAGGTCGGGCGCGTGCTCGTGGGACGCGGCTCGCCCGATGCCCGCTACCGCCTCTGGATCGAGACGTACGCCGACGAGGACTTCGGGCGGGCCGTCAGCGCCGTCGTGGACGTCGCCGATCGTGCCTTCGCGGGGCTCACCGACGCCGTGGCGGACTCCGCCGCGGCTCATGCTCGCATCTCCGCGCGCTATGAATGGATGTTCTGGGACTCCGCGCTGCGCCGCGAGTCCTGGCTCGTCTGAATCATGACAAACCCCGGAACACCACCCCGCCGGACGCGGGCCGAGATCGAGGATCTGGTCGCCGCCGTGCTCGACACGATCCCGCCGTTGTTCGTCGAGGCTCTCGCCGAGTGCGCGGTCGTCGTCGAGGAGCGCTCCCCCGCGGACATGCCCGACCTCTACGGCCTGTACATCGGCGCTCCACCGGCCCTGGGCCCCGCCCTCCCCGGGCCACCGCCGCGCATCGCCATCTACGTCCATCCCCTCGTCGATCACTTCCCGGGGGATGCGGCCCTGCGGGAGCAGGTCAGGATCACGGTTCTCCACGAGCTCGGGCACCACATGGGGCTCGACGAGGACCGGCTGGACGAGCTCGGCTACGCCTGAACCGCGCGGGACCACGTGCGGAGTCCCGTCGCCCGCATGCTCAGGACCCGTCCTTGCCGCCCGCCCGCAGGGCGTCGGTGTCGCCCTCGGGCAGGACGTCGATCGGGTCGTCGAGCGAACGCTGGGAAAGACGACTCTGCAGCTCGCTGACGCGCTCGGTGTGATCCGCGAGCACGCTCCGCGCCAACTCCAGCTCATCTCGTCCCTCGGCGAGGCGGCGCTCCAGAGCCTCGGAGCGCGCGACGGCCTCCTGGTAGCGCCGATCGCGATCGACGAGCGCATCCTCGAGCTGGCTCACCATGGCGTTGCTCTGGTCGCGATCGGCGACGACGGCCGCCAGCTGGGCGTTGTGATCGGCCAGCTCCGCCTCAGCATCGGCCAGCCGGGCATCCCGCTGATCGATGCTGCGTGACAGCTCGGCGACGCGCTCCTCGCCGGCCGTCACCGCCGCGCGCAGACCGTCGATCTCGTCCACGCTCCCCCGCGCGGCATCCTCGGCCCGGCGGAGCCCGTCCTCGCGCTGGCTGATCGACCGCTGGAGACCGGCGATGCGCTCATCCCGGGTCCGCATCTCCGTGACCATCCGCTCCATGCGCCGACGTCGGCCGCTCAGGTCACTCTCAAGAGACCGGATCTCCTCCTCGCGGGCGGAGACGCTTGCACTCAGATCGGCGACCTCCCGGGTCCGGGTCTCGACCAGACTGCGGGCCTCATCGAGCTGTTCCTGGCGGGAGCCCAGCTCGCGCTGGAGATCGTCGATCTGCCCCACCTTCTCGTTCACGATCTCGTCGTGCGAAAGCTGCGCCCTCTGCCCGATTTCGATCTCGGACGTGAGGGCGCGGATGCGCTCCTCACCGGCAGCGATGTCGCGCTTGCCCGCCGCGATCTGCTCATTGCGCTCCCCCAGAGAGGCCTGGAGATGTTCGATCCGCGCCTGGCTCGCGCCTAGGTCGGACGACAACTCGTCGATCCGGCCCCGGTGCGCGGCGGCCTCCGACTGGAGCGACGCGAGCTGCTCCTCGCGCTCGCTGATCGTGCTCCGCAGCTGGGCGATCTCCGCCTGACGCTCGCCGACCTCGGCGGTCAGTTCGTCAACCTTGGCGCGGCGGGAGTCCAGCTGGTCCTGCAGGCCCTCCATGCGCTCCGCACGGGCGGCTATCGTCGTCTTGAGGTCGAGGATCCGCGCGCGGTCCTGGTCGAGATCAGCGCTCAGCTCGGCGATCCGCACGCCGCGCTCGGAGACCTCGTCCTCCAACCCGGAGATCGTGACATCGCGCTCGTCCACCATGCCCCGCAGGCTCTCGGCCGCTGAGACCGCCTCGTCGCGCTCGCCGGTCCGGGCCTCGAGGGCCTGGCCTCGGCGCTCGATCTCCTCATCCCGCAGGCGGATGGCCTCGTCGCGCTCGAGCAAGGTCTGACGCAGGTCGGCGAGCTGACCTTCCTTAGCACGGAGGCCCTCCATCAGGCGTTCGATGCGACGCCGGCGCGCAGCCAGGTCACCCTCCATGCCAACGATCCGCTCGTCACGGACCTGGGCCTCGCGGCCGAGTTTCTCGACCTCGGCGGTCCGCTCGCGCAGCTCGTCGTGGAGCTGCTGGGCCCGCCGGCGCCGTGCTGACACATCCGCCTCGAGCGTCTCGAGGCGTCCGGACGCGCCGGCGGCCTCCTTGCGGAGAATCGCCGCCTCGCTGTCGCGCCGCCGTAGGTCCGCTGCCAGCTGGTCGATGTGCTCCTGCCCGCTCATGAGGTCAGTGCTGAGCCCTGCGAGCCGCGCGTCACGCTCCTGGATCTCGGCGGTGAGTCGCTGGACGTCGCTCTCCCGCGAGCGGAGATCACCGGTCAGCTTCTCGAGCTGCGCACGACGGGCTTGGAGTTCCGCCTCGAGGGCCTCCAGCCGGCCGTCGCGGTCGTGGATCTCGCGCTGGACGCCCTCGGTCTCCCGCTGCCGGGTCTGGAGGAGCGACGTCACCTTGTCGACCCGCTGGCGCCGGCTCTGGAGCTCATCCTGCACGGAGGCGAGCTCGGCCTGGAGTGCGTTGCGCTCGACGCGGGCGGTCTCGGCCTCCGCCGCCCGGCGGTCAGCGGCGGAGCGCAGCTCCGCAAGACGCTCCTCCTCCTGGCCTTGGGCCTCCTGGAATGCCTTGAGCTCGGCCTCACGGGCGGCGGCGTCGGACTTGAGGGTGGCGATCTCACGGCCACGAGCCTGGATCTCCTCGGAGAGCTTCTCCGCCTCCTCACGGGCCTGGCGCGCCTCCTCTTCGAGCTCGGCCACGCGGGCCCGCCGCTCCTCGTCAGTCGATCGCAGCGCGGCGACATCTTCGAGGCGCGCGTCCAGATCCGACGTCAGCCGGACGACGTCCTTGCGGCTCGCCGGAACCTCTTCCTCGAGGGCCGCGAGACGCTCCTCGCGCTCCTTGAGGCAATTCTCGAGTGCGTCGCGGGACTCGGACGCTGCGATCAACTCGCGCGTCAGGCGCTCGGACTCGGCGCGCCGGGTGTTCAGCTCCGTCTTCAGCCCGTTGATCTCGGTACGCCCCTCCGACAGCTCTCCCTCGAGTTCAGCGAGTCGCTCCTCGCGCTCGACGAGGTCGGCAAGGAGCTGTTCGCCCGCGCTCTCGCTCTCGCGCAGCCCGTCGGACAGGCGTGCGATCTCGGCGCCCTCGTCGCCGGGGTCGCCGTCCTGAGCCGCTTCGAGAGCGGAACGGGTCTCCTCGACGGACCGGCGCAAGCGCCCGATCTCGTCCTCCTTGCCCCGGATCTCGCGCGTCAGGCGGGAGATCTCCGCGCTCCGCTCGTCCAGTCCCGAGTCGATCTCAGCCAGGCGCTCCTCGCGCTCGACGACCATCGCCTCGAGGTCCAGGACCCGGGCATCACGCTCGGCGAGCTTGGCGCTGAGGTCGTCGATCTTCCGTCGGCGTGACGTCGCATCGGCTTCGAGCACGCCGATCCGGCTGTTGAGCGCCCGGACCTGCTCGCGGCTCGCGTCGGCGTCCCGCTGGAGGCGCTCGGCATCCTCGGGCGTGTCTGCCGGGGCGTCACCAGCGCTGTTGAGCCGGGTGATCTCCTCGGTCAGCTCCGCGATCCGGCTCTCGCGCCCGGCGAGCTCCTCCTTCGCGCTGGCGAGTTCGCCCATGACGTCGTCCATCCGGGACCGCAACTCGGCCAGCTTGGTCGAGTCGGCTGATCGGTCGCCCTCATCAGCGAGGGCGGCAAGGTCCTGCTCGCTCTCGGCGATGCTGTCTTCGACCTGAGCCAGGCGGGCGTTCGCCTCGTCGAGCTGGCGCTTGAGACGGTCGCGCTCGTCCTTGAAGCCGATGCGCGGGTCACCCACGCTCCACCAGAGGTGCCACCCGACGACGATGCCGAGCAGGGTGCCGATCGAGAAGAGGATGAGCTGGACCATTCCGCCGTTCCGCCTGACTTGGATGGGTGGGGGTCGGGCGAGTGTAACCCTGCTATTTCGCCGAAGAGAAGCCCGCCATCCGCGTAGGCATGGCCGAGAAACCTGACCCCACGTTCAGCGATCGGGGGGCGGACTAGAGGGCCCGCCCATGCCCGAGCAGCGGCCATGGATGGGGGCGGCCGACCAACCGTGCGGAAAGCATTCACCCGCGGCGTCCGGTCTCCGCGCCGCGGCGGCGGCGCGGAGACCGGACGCGGGCCCTCAGGCGGGGCGCGGCGGGTCGTTCTCCAGGCCGGAGATGCTCAGGCTCGCTTCGCCGCCGTAGCGCTTGTTGAGTTGGATGATCACAGCGGTCATCCCCTCGATGATGAGCGCGTTCGCCAGAGGCCCAGCGTCAAGGGCACGCGTGCCGGGGATGGTCGTCGTGAGCTCGATGACCTGCTCGCGGGCGGCCTTGCTCTTGCCGCAGACCAGGACGTCGGCGCCGAGGCTCTCCTGATTCTGGAGGCCCGCCGCCGGGAGGTTGTTGTAGGCGACGACGACCTTGGCCTCCGGAGCCAGGTCCTGGATCTGGTGGGCGCACGACGTGGCGGGGAGCTCGTCGCCCTGGATGGCGATCGCTCCGCTCTTGCCGAACTTCAGGGCGTTCGCGACCGAGATCACGACCTTGCCGGCGAGCGCACCAGCCATCGGCGGGATGGTGGCCTCGATGCCCTCCCAGGGAATCGAGACGATGGCGATCTCCGCAGCCTCCGCAGCGGCGACGTTCTCATGAGGGATGAACGTGCCGTCGGGGAGGGCCTCCTTGAGCCCTTCCGCGGCCTGATCGGCCCGCTCCTGGCTGCGGGAACCGACGATGATCTCGTGGCCGGCGGCGGCGAAGTTGATCGCCAGCCCCCGTCCCAGGTCGCCGGTGCCGCCGAAGATCGCGATTTTCATGCGTGTGTGTCCCTTCAGTTGTTGGAGCTCTCAGCGCTGGACGCTCAGTCGCTCCCGGTCGTCACCCCGGCGCGCCGCTCGGCGGCCTCGAGGGTGTTTGCCAACAGGAAAGCAATCGTCATGGGTCCCACGCCCCCGGGGACCGGGGTGATCCAGCCGGCGATCTCGAGCGCCTCCTCGTAGGCGACGTCGCCGACGAGACCGTCGTCGGTGCGGTTGGTCCCGACGTCGATCACGGCGGCGCCCGGCTTGATCCAGTCGCCGCGCACCATCTCCGGACGCCCCACGGCGACGACGAGCACGTCGGCGGCGCGGCAGACCGCGTCCAGGTCGCGGGTGCGCGAATGGGCGATCGTCACGGTTGCGTTCTCCGCGAGCAGAAGCTGGCCCATCGGCTTGCCGACGATGAGGCTCCGGCCGACCACGACAGCGTTGGCCCCCTCCAGAGGAACCCCGGCCGTGGACAGGAGATGCATCACGCCGCTCGGCGTGCACGGCACTGAGCCCGGTTCGCCCCGCATGAGATGGCCGAGGTTCCCCGGACCGAATCCGTCGACGTCCTTCTCCGGCGCGATCCGCGCGGCGATCGCCGGCTCCGCAAGTGGCTCGGGGACCGGGAGCTGAACGAGCATGCCGTCTACCGCGTCATCGGCGTTGAGCTCGTCGATCAGCGCGTCGAGCTCCGCCTGGGTCGTCCCCTCGGGCAGGATGACCCGCCGGGACACCATCCCGCAGCCCTCAGCCGCCTCCGCCTTCATGCGCTGATAGACGTCCGACGCGGGATCGTCGCCCACCTGAATGCCGACCAGGCCCGGCGCCCGGCCCGCACGTTCGGTGAACAACGCCGTCCGGCGGGTCAGGTCTTCCCGGACGGCGGCGGCAATCGCCTTGCCATCGATGATCGTGGCGCTCATCTACTCCCCAGTCTTTCGCATCGGCGCGGCGCCCGCCATCAGGCGACGCTCCGCCCCATCCTGCCGGAAACGCACGCGGACGAGGTCCCCGCCCTGCTCGACGGCCGTCACGATCCCGTCGCCGAAGGTCGCGTGCACGACGGCGTCGCCGGTCGTGAAGTCCGGCGCCGCGGTGACCGCGGGCGGCGCAGTGACGGCTCGCGGGGCACTCCGGCGGGGCCGCGGCGCATCGAGGCACTCGGCGGGAATCTCCCCCAGGAAACGCGACGGCAGCCGGAAATCGCGCCCGCCATGGAGGGCTCGGCTCTCCGCATGACTGAGCACGAGGCGCTCGCGCGCGCGCGTCAGACCGACGTAACAGAGGCGGCGCTCCTCCTGGAGGGCCTCGATGGTCTCCGAGCGCGAATGCGGGAACAACCCCTCTTCGAGGCCGGTCAGCATGACCGCGGGGTACTCCAGGCCCTTCGCGTTGTGGATGGTCATGAGGGTGACCTGCCCGACGCCGTCGCGAACCTTGTCCCCGTCGGACTCCAACGCCACGTCCTCGAGGAAACCCGCGAGCGGCGACTCGGCGTCGGGGCGTTCGCCCGTCTCGAGCGAGACGCGGGCGACCTCCTGGAGGTTCTCCAGGCGACCCTCGGCCTCGATGCCCGTCTCTTTGGCGAGCGCCGTCGTCAGCCCGGAGACCTCGAGAGCGAGCTCGATGATCTGATCGAGGGGCGTTCCGTTCCGATTCGCCTCGGCGATCTCCGCCAGACCACGACCGGTCGCGGCCAGGCCGTCACGCTGACGGGTATTCAGTCCAACATGGTGCTCGGGCATCAGCAGAACATCCGCGATCGGGACACCGCTCTGCGCGGCGACGCCGCGGAGTCGCTCGAGGCAGGCCGGCCCGAGGCCCCGACGGGGTGCGCCGATCAGGCGGGCCAGGCTGAGCTCGTCCGCCGGGTTAACGGCCGACCGCAACCAGGCCATGAGGTCGCGGATCTCCGCCCGCTCGTAGAACCGCGGGCCACCGATCACCTGGTACGGAAGGCCCCGGCGGACCAGTTGGTCCTCGATCACGCGGCTCTGCGCGTTGGTCCGATAGAAGACCGCGAGCCCGTCGAGCGAGTCGCCCTCCGACACCCGCCGCTCGGCCTCGGAGGCGACGGCCCGGGCCTCCTCGTGCTCGTCGCGACAGGCCAGCACGGTGATCGGATCGCCGTCGCCGCGATCGGTCCAGAGGCGTTTGGGGTGACGGTCGTGGTTGTTCTCCACCACGGCATTGGCGGCCGCGAGGATGTTCCCGGTCGAGCGGTAGTTCTGCTCCAGCGCGATCGTCGCCGACTCAGGGTAGTCGCGCTCGAAGTCCAGGATGTTGCGCACGTCCGCCCCGCGCCATGAGTAGATGCCCTGATCGTCGTCGCCCACGACGAACACGTTGCGCTGGGGCTCTCCGAGAACCCGCACGAGGCGGTACTGGGCATGGTTCGTGTCCTGGTACTCGTCGACCAGCACGTGCTGGAGCATCCCCTGGTATCCCGCGCGCACCTCGTCGTCGTTCTCCAGCAGGGTGACCGCGAGCATCAGCAGGTCGTCGAAGTCGACGGCCTCCGACGCGCGCAGCCGGTCGGCATAGCGCTGGTAGATCGCCGCGACGACCTCATCCTCGAAGGAGCCGGTCTCGGCCGCAACCTGCTCCGGCGACTGCAGCCGGTTCTTCGCGTCGGAGATCGCCGACAGAACGGCACGCGGAGGGTGCGCCTTGGGGTCGTAGCCGGCCTCGTTGAGGCAGGACCGCACCAGGCGGGTCTGGTCGTCCTGGTCGAGGATGGTGAAGTTTCGCGAGTACCCGACCCGCTCGGCGTGGGTGCGCAGGATCCGCGCGCACGTCGAGTGGAAGGTGCCGGCCCACACCGCCCGGGCGAGGCCGCCGAGCAGCTGCTCCAGGCGATCGCGCATCTCGCCGGCGGCCTTGTTGGTGAAGGTGATCGCGAGGATCGCCGACGGGGGCACCGAACGCTCGGAGATCAGATGAGCGACGCGGTGGGTCAGGACCCGCGTCTTGCCACTCCCGGCGCCGGCCAGCACCAGCAGCGGACCGTCTCCGTGGACGACGGCCTCTCGCTGGGGAGGATTGAGGCCCGAGAGAAGATCCGTCACCAGACGACTCTACCGAGCGGAGTCAGACGCTCCGGCGGAGGGATCCACGTCGGCGAGGAGGTCCGCGAGCTCGTCCTGGGCACTCGCAAGGCAGTCCTCTCCCTCATCGCGCCGCGGAGGCTCGCGGCCTTCGCGAACGGCCTGCAGTTCGCCCTCCAGGATGTCGATTCGGCGTACGAGGCAGGCCATCGCCTCGGCGACGGGATCCGGGAGGCGCGTGTGCTCGATGTCGGGTCCCGCGGCGCTCGCGACCCGCTCGCCGTCGACGATCACGGGGCGACCGGGATTCCCCACCACGGTCGAGTTCGGCGGCACGTCCTTGATCACGATCGCCCCGGCGCCGACCTTCGCGCCGTCCCCGATCTCGAGCGGGCCCAGCACGCGCGCGCCGGTACCCACGATGACGCCGGTGCCGATCGTGGGATGGCGCTTGCCCGTGTCCTTGCCGGTGCCACCGAGGGTGACCCCCTGGTAGAGGGTGACGTTGTCGCCGATCTCCGTCGTCTCGCCGATGACGACGCCCATCCCGTGGTCGATGAAGAATCCTGAACCGATTCGGGCGCCCGGATGGATCTCGATGCCCGTGAGAAGGCGCGCGACCTGGCTGATCAGCCGAGCCGGAAGACGGCGATCACTCCGATAGAGGCGGTGGGCGACGCGGTGGGCCCACAGGGCGTGGAGCCCCGGGTAGCAGGTCAGGACCTCCGCGGTCGAGCGCGCCGCGGGGTCACGCTCGCGGGCTGCCGCGATGTCACCCGCCACGGTCTGGCGCGCTCGGCGGATGGTTCGTCGCAGTACGCCGGGTGCCACGCAACTAGTATAGGAGGGGCATCGAGAACTGACGCCGGGCGTCTTGAAGGGGTTACCGTGGCCAACATCTCCGTGACCGGCGCGTCTTGCCGCCTCGAACCCTCGCTCACTGCCGATGCCATCCGCCTGGGCTCACTGAGCGCCGTCAGCCCGCCGGCACTGGAGCGCCTCATCGCCGAGCTCCCCGAACCTCCGTGGGACGTTGAGCTTGCGCCGGACGACGACCTGCTCGGCGACCTGCTGGCGGCCGGCTTCGAGCAGTACGCCGAGGCCGACGTCCTCGCCCGGTCGCTGGAGGGCTCTCGGACGAACCCTCCGCCACCGGGCGTCAAGATCGGCCCCTACCGCAACGACTGGTCCGAGCCCTTTGCCGAGGCCGAGGAGCGGGCGATGGCCGAGAGCGCCTTCTACGCGGAGATGGCAGCGCCGACCGGCTATGAGCAGGCCGATCACCTGACCGGGTTCTTCGCCGCGACCGCGGGAACGGAGGTTCTCGGGTTCATCCAGGCGACTCTCCCGCAGGGGTGGATCAACTGGTTCGGGGTCGTGCCCGAGCACCGCCGCCGTGGCATCGGCCGGGCGCTCCTGTCCGAGGTCGTGTCCGCCGCCCGTGAAGCTCGTGGTACCCATCTCGCGGGCATCGTGGCGTCCGAGTCGGCCCGCGCGTTCTTCGCGGCGGAGCGCTTCGAGGTGCGCAACCGGCGCCTGCTGCTGATCCGGCGGTCCTAGGCCCGCCGGAAGGGCCCGGCTACTCGGGGAGGCCGTCGCGGAAGAGCGGCGTGCTCAGGTAGCGCTCACCGGTGTCACAGAGGATCGTCACGATCGTCGTGCCCGCGCTCTCTGGCCGTCGGGCCACCTGCTGCGCGGCCCAGACGTTCGCCCCCGCGGATATTCCCAGAAGGAGGCCTTCGGCCCGCGCCAGCGCCCGCGCCGTCTCGGACGCCGCGGCGAACGGTACGCGCACGACATCGTCGTAGACCTCGGTGTTGAGGACGCCCGGCACGAAGCCCGCACCGATGCCCTGGATGCCGTGTCCACCGGGCTCTCCGCCGGAGAGGACCGGTGAGTCCTCCGGTTCGACCGCGATGGCCCGGAAGCCGGGCTTGCGCTCACGCAGGACCTCGCCGATGCCGGTGATGCTCCCGCCGGTTCCCACCCCGGCCACGAGGATGTCCACGTCGCCGTCGGAGTCCTCCCAGATCTCGAGCGCGGTCGCGCGCCGGTGCGCCTCGGGATTGGCGGGGTTCTCGAACTGCTGCGGGATGAACGCGCCCGGCGTCGCCGCGGCGATCTCCTGGGCGCGCGCGATCGCCCCGCGCATGCCCTGGTCGCCGGGGGTCAGCACGACGTCGGCGCCGTATGCCGACACGAGGACGCGGCGCTCCTCGCTCATGGTCTCCGGCATGGTCAGGACGCAGCGGTAGCCCTTGGCGGCGCACACGAACGCCAAGGCGATCCCGGTGTTGCCGGAGGTCGGCTCGATGATGACGCTCTCGCCGGGCGTGATGCGCCCGTCCGATTCGGCGCTCTCGATCATGGCGAGCCCGATCCGGTCCTTGACGCTGCCTGCCGGGTTGGCGGCCTCGAGTTTTCCGAGCACCGTCGCCGGGAGATCCGGAGCGATCCGGGACAGCCGGACGAGCGGGGTTCGCCCGATGAGGTCGGTGACGGAATCGACGATCGGCACGATGCCAGCCTACAACCCGGTGTCCGGCTCAATCGCGGACGACGACCGGCCGATGCAGGATCTGATGGATGATCCCCGACGCCGACCGGAGGGCCCGGACCCGCTCTCCGCTCGAGATCTCGCGGCGTTCGCGGCGCTGCTGCTGGCCGTCCTCGGCGTCATGGCCGCGCTCGCTCTGGCGATCTGATCGGAGATCATTCCAACCTTCGGCCCGCCCTGCCGTTGTTGCCATGACGACGCAATCACCCGGGAGGAACAGCCGTGACGACCCCCACGAACACGACCCGCGACACGTTCGACGATCCCGTCGATGAACTCGCGTACCGGGACATCGCCCGTGTTCTTGAGCGTGAGGCCCGCAGCCTGCGCCTGGGCGCCTACCTCAGCTCGGGTAATCCGCTCCGCACCGCGGACGCCCTGAACGAGGCTGCCTGCTACATGCGCGAACTCGCGGACATGTGATTCCCGGCTGACCACGATGACCCGCGCCCTCAGATGTGGAACATCGGCACGTCGGTGGCCCGCCGTTCCCGCTCGACGACGTCCGCGACGCTGACACTCGCCAGCGCATCCCGCGCGGCGATGGCCGCGCCGGCGAAGACATCCCCCGTGGCCGACTCGGGAAGCGCGCCCACCCCGATCTGACCGTCGACCGCGGCGACGATGTCCGCGGCCGTGATCTCCGCGGCCGGACGCTGCAGCGAGTAGCCGCCCTTGACGCCCCTCTGGCTCCGGAGGATCCCGGCGCGGCGGAGCCCGCCGAAGATCTGCTCGAGGACATGGAGCGCGATCCCGCGCGACTCGGCGACATCGACGATCGGGACCGGCCCGGCGTCACCACGTCCGGCCAGCTCGGCGAGGGCCGTGAGGGCGATGCGCGACTTGTCGGTGACCGTGATCATGGCGAGCACTCAGCGAGGTCGACCTCGGCGCCTGCCGCCGGCAAACTCTTCAGGGTAAAACCTGCTGGGTTTACCCGATATTAGACGATTGAAGCCCGGGAGGGTCTCAGAACTCGCCGACCAACGGGTTCTCGCGCCCGTCGCGGGTGATCACCGGCGCCGCGGCGCCGCGCTCCTCGGCGCGCCGCCGGGCGACGATGTCGAGCATGTCGATCCAGCCGTCGAGGTCGGGCACCATGAACTGGTACGCGCATTCGTCGGTGTGGAGATACATGCGCTGGCGCTTTCCGCCAGGCGGGCTGTGATCAACGTGGATCGGGTACCGCTCGATCTCGGTCACGTCCTCCAGGCGGAACTCGCGCGAGCGCGCCTGCAGCACCCGGTCCAGCAGCGTCGGGATGAACACCAGGCGATCGCTCGTGAGGGAGAGCTCGCCGTGCCGCCCGAGCCAACCGTTCTGGAGGTCGGCGCCGGTGGACTTGATGACCTTCTCGTCAACCCCGATCGCGGCGGGCTTCGGCGGCCGCCTGGGAAGCCGGCCCCGTCGTTTCCTGTACTGGCGATCGCGTTTGGTCATGTGCCCTGCATTTGTCGGCGTGAGAGGGCGACCAGTCTAGACCCGCGGGGCCCGGCGCGGAACGCCGGGCCCCGGAGGTCCTGCCGTCCCCGGGGTCAGACCAGGAAGGGAATGATCAGAAGCGCCACGATGTTGGCGATCTTGATCATCGGGTTGATCGCGGGACCCGCGGTGTCCTTGTAGGGGTCACCGACGGTGTCACCGGTGATCGACGCCTTGTGCGCAACACCGCCCTTACCGCCGTACTCACCGTCCTCGATCATCTTCTTGGCGTTGTCCCAGGCGCCGCCGCCGGTGGTCATCGAGATGGCCACGAAGAGGCCGGTCACGATGACACCGATGAGCAGGCCGCCCAGGGCCAGACGCCCATTGTCGACGCCGAAGATGAAGGCGATACCGACCGGGAAGACGATCGGGATCAGGCCCGGGATGAGCATCTCTTTCTGCGCCGACTTGGTGACGATGTCGACACAGCGCTTGTAGTCGGGCTTCTCGGTCCCCTCCATGATCCCCGGCTTCTCCTTGAACTGCCGGCGAACCTCCTCCACGACGGCACCGCCCGCGCGGCCGACGGCCTGCATTGCGAGCGCGCCGAAGAGGAACGGCATGAGGCCGCCGACGAAGAGTCCGACGACGACGTACGGGTTGCTCAGCTCGAAGGTCAGGGTCTCGGCGATCGCCGCACCCTCTCCCCCTTCTTCGATGAGCGCTTCCTTGAGCTCCTCGACGTAGGAAACGAAGAGGACCACGGCGGCGAGACCGGCCGAGCCGATCGCGTACCCCTTGGTCACGGCCTTGGTGGTGTTGCCCACGGCGTCGAGCGGATCGGTGATCCCCCGGACCGACTCGGGCATGTCGGCCATCTCCGCGATTCCGCCCGCGTTGTCGGTGATCGGGCCGAATGCGTCGAGCGCGACGACCACGCCGGTCATGGACAGCATCGCCATCACCGCGGTGGCGATTCCGTAGAAGCCGGCCAGCTCGAAGCTGATGATCACGCCGCCGCCGATGACGACCATCGGGAGGGCGGTGCCCAGCATGCCGATGGCGAGTCCGGCGATGATGTTGGTCGCGTCACCCGTCTGGGATGCGCGGGCGACGGACTTGACCGGTCCCCATGCGGTGCCGGTGTAGTACTCGGTGATAGCCACGAGAAGGACCGTCACGCCGAGGCCGACGATGGCGGCCCACCAGTAGTTGATCCAGTCGACCTGCGATGCCCCTTCGCGCTGGACGTCGGCAACCGCCCCGTCCATCAGCCAGTTGGTGATGGGCAGGAAGGCGGCGGCGCTGAGTACCGCCGCCACGCCGAGGCCGATGTAGAGGGCTCGGGTGACCGTGGCGCTGGTCCCGTTGGGGCCGACGCGTACGAACCAGGTTCCGATGATCGACGAGATGATCGACGCGGCGCCGAGCGCGAGCGGGTACAGCAGGGCGTTGACCTGATCCCAGCCGTCGCCCGACACGAAGTAGAGCGAACCGAGGAACATCGCGGCCACGACGGTCACGGCGTACGTCTCGAAGAGGTCCGCGGCCATGCCCGCGTCGTCACCGACGTTGTCACCGACGTTGTCCGCGATCGTCGCAGGGTTGCGGGGATCGTCCTCGGGGATACCGGCCTCGACCTTGCCGACGAGATCGGCGCCGACATCGGCTCCCTTGGTGAAGATTCCGCCGCCGAGTCGCGCGAAGACGCTGATGAGGCTTCCACCGAAGGCAAGGCCGACCAGGGGCCTGACGTCCTCGACGTCCTGCCCCAGAATGAGGAAGTAGCCGGCGACCGACGCGAGGCCGAGGCCGACGACCAGAAGGCCGGTGACTGCCCCACCGGTGAAGGCGACGCGCAGCGCGGCGCCGATGCCGCTGCGTGCGGCCTCGGCGGTACGGGCGTTGGAGCGGACGGCGACGT
The DNA here is from genome assembly GCA_024639225.1 of Actinomycetes bacterium. GTDB lineage: Bacteria > Actinomycetota > Thermoleophilia > Miltoncostaeales > Miltoncostaeaceae > JAHEIS01. Next base: position 48,979 of record JAHEIS010000001.1, read on the forward strand.
TCATCCCGATGAAACCGGCCGCCGCCGACGCCACGGCGCCGATCAGGAAGCCGATGGCGGCCTCCCAGCCGAGCAGAGTCGAGTCGACCGAACTGCCGGCGAAACCGATCAGGAGAAAGAGCACTGCGGCGACGGCCGCGATGATCGTGTACTGGCGGGTCAGGTAGGCCTGGGCGCCTTCCTGAATCGCCGCGGAGATCTCCTGCATGCGGTCGTTGCCCGGAGGCTGCTTGAGTAGCCAGGCGACGAGACCGAGGCCGTACGCGACGGCGACGATCCCCGCGATCAGAGCGATCAGCGTTGAGTTATCCGACAAGAAGTCGGCCACGAGTATTCCTCCCGGGATGACGACAAAAGGCACCGTCCCGACACCCCTGACCAGGGCGCCTGCTCGATGCCGTCGCGGTGTCTATCACACGGCGCCGACGTCTGGCGCCCGTCAGAACAGCTCTGAGCGGAACCATCGTCGGCGCTCGGGGGCCCGCTGTCCCTACAGCCCGGCGCCCGCCAGGGCCGACGCGCAGGAGGGATCCGGTTCGTCAGGGATGCGCGGAATCACCCACTCCAGCAGCTCCCGCATCCGCGAGTTGTTCTCCGCGAAGACGCGCACCACGTCGCCGGCCGTCACCGGCGCGCCGCCGTGGACCCCGGCGTCGTAGTCGGTGACCAGAGCCACCGTGGCGTAACAGAGCTCGAGCTCTCGGGCGAGGTGGCCTTCGGGATAGGCCGTCATGTTCACGACGTCGCCGCCCATCCGGCTGAACCACTCGCTCTCTGCGCGGGTTGAGAACCGCGGCCCCTGGATCACCACGAGCGTCCCGGCGTCGTGCGACGGCACGCCGATGGCGCCGCAACCCGAGACCAGGAGCCCGCGGAGCACCGGCGAGTAGGGCTCCGCGGTGCTCACATGCACCGCCTCGGGGCCGTCGTAGTAGGTGTCCTGGCGCCCGCTGGTCCGATCCACGTACTGGTCGCACACGACGAAGTCACCCGGCGTGATCTCCGGCCTCAGGCTCCCCGAGGAGCAGGGGCCGAGCACCCAGCGGACGCCCGCCTCCTTGAGCGCCCACAGGTTCGCGCGGTAGTTGATCGCGTGGGGCGGGAACTGGTGGTTCACACCGTGACGGGGCAGGAAAGCGACCTCCCGGCCCCCGAGTGACCCGACGCTGATCGGCGCCGACGGCTGGCCCCAGGGAGTTGAGATCTCCCGGCTCTCCGCCTCGGCGAAGAGCTCATAGAAACCTGAGCCGCCGATGATGCCGATCTCGGGCGAGGCTCCTCCTAGCTCCGCGATCCGGGCGGGACCCAGAGCCGGTCCGCGGCGCCCGGGTTGGACGGGGGCTCCGGAGCGGGCGACTCCGGCGGCGGACCGCCGCCGCCCGGGCCCTCACCCCCCGGCTCGTCCGAACCCTCGTCCGAGTCGTCGGACACCGCGTCGGCGTAGAGCATCTGCAGTTGCGCGATCGGCTCCTTGAGCGGCGCGACCTCCTCCGCCCCGAGGAAGGCCTCGGCAACCATGGTCAGGGCACGGGAGCCCTCGATCGCCTGCCGGGCCTGCTCGAGGTCCTTGACCTCATCGCCCTGGGGCCCGACGCCGAGCCGGATGCCGGCGCAGTCGACCAGCGTCGCCGCCGACTGCATGATGATCCCTATCACGGGGGTCTTTCCGAGGCGCTCGGCCATCATCATGGCCATCTCCTCGGGGGTGGGCTGCTGCCCCTCGTCCTGCTGCCCTCCGGTCATGTGTGATCCTTGATCGTGGTCGTCAGATGCTCGTGAGCCGATGCCGTGACCCGCTCGCTGGCGCGAGACACCAACGCGCGCGGATCGCCCGACTCGCGGAACTCTGCCAGTTGACGCTGGGCGCCGTTGCCGTCGACCAGCGTGCGCTCGATCGGCGCCAGGAAATCCTCCAGGCCGAGCGGCTCGTGGACCGAACGCGACCACCCCAGAAGCGCCCGCACGGCATCGGGAGTCGACCGCACCTCACGGCGCGCCAGGTCGATCAGCCCGCCGTCGAGCCCGTAGCGTTGCGCGCGCCACAGGTTCTCGCCGATCAGGCCGGTGGGGTGCACAGGAAGCGGCACGCCGTCGTCGTGATCGCGGCAGAACGCCGCGACGCAGGCCAGCGCGAGCGCTGCCAGGGCGAGCGCCTCGCCCATCTCCGACTGGCCGTCGCAGATGCGTACCTCGACGGTGCCGAACGCATGATGCGGCCGGACGCTCCACCAGATCTGGGTACCTTCGACGATCGATCCGGTGTTCTCCAGAAGTCGAACGAAGTTGGCGTACTCATCCCAGTCGCGGTAGGGATCGGGGATCGCGCACCGCGGGAAGGACTTGGTGAAGATCTGGGTGCGGGTCGAGTGCAGCCGCGTCTCACGCCCGAGGAACACCGGGCTGTTCGCCGAGAGGGCCAGCAGCTCGGGAAGGATGCTGCGCATCGCGGTGGATACCGCCACCGCCCGGTCCGCGCCCTGCACCCCGACGTGGAAGTGGATCGACCAGGTGTTGTTCGTCCAGGCGATGTACCCCAGCTCACCCTCGACGCGGGCGTAGTGGGGCGTGTCGATGATCCGCTGCTCCTGCCAGGGACTGAAGGGGTGAACGCCCGTGATTCCGACGCCGACGCCGAGGCCGTCGGCATGTGCGGCAAGCGCCAGCCGCCCCTCCGCCAGTTCCGCGCCCGCTGAAGCCAGGCCCGGGTGGGCGCCGGTCTTGAATTCGACCTCGCTCGCAATGAGTTCGCCGGCGAGATTCGCAGCGAGCTCCTCAGGAGCGGTCTGCTGGAGCTCCTCGAAGCGGTTCGTCAGGGCGAGGGTCGCCGGATCGAGGAGCTGGTACTCCTCCTCCAGGCCGACGGTGAAGTCGGTCGCGCGCTCGAAACGGTCCGCGACCCCGTCGAGCAGGGATTCGCGTCCACGTCCGCCCGCCATCCCGGCGATGGTAGCAACGCCCTCTGCCGCCCAGCCGCACGGGATGCGCCCCTACGACAAGTAGAAGTAGAGCGCGTAGAGGAGCTCGACTGCGGGGCTCGATGTGTGGACGGTCACGTCGGAGGGGACGTTCAGGAGGGCGTCGGAATAGTTGAAGATGATCTTCACGCCCGCGGCCACCAGATCGTCCGCGACCGACTGCGCCGCGTGCCCGGGGATGGCCAGAACGCCGACCTGGATCGGATCGTCTCCGGCGACGTCGGGCAGCTCGTCGTAGTGGCGGACGACGGTCTCACCGAGCTGCATCCCGACCCGTTCCTGATCGACGTCGAAGATCGCCGAGATACGGAATCCGTGATCGGCGAAGACCCCGGATGTCGCGATCGCCTGACCGAGGTTGCCGGCCCCGAACAGCGCGATGTTGTGCTGGCCGGCGGTCCGCAGGATCGTCCGGATCTTGGCGATCAGCATGTCGATGTCGTAGCCGACGCCTCGCTTGCCGAACTTCCCGAAGCCCGACAGATCGCGGCGGATCTGCGTCGGGTTCACGTTGGTGTATTCGCTGATCGCCTGCGAGGAGATGCTGGTCTTGCCCATCTTTCGCGCCTGGGTCAGCACCTGGAGGTAGCGCGACAGCCGCGCGGCCACGCCGAGCGTGAGCCGGTCGGACGCCATCCGGGCGTCGTCGAGGGGAAAACCGTGGGCGTCAGTTTGTGACATTGCGTCACAAACTACCACAGTCTTGTGCGAAGTGTTGCAAAGCCACGGCGCGCGGCGCGTCGGCTACCCCAGGTCGGTGGCGGCGCTGCGGCGCGTGATGCGCCGTCCGTCCGGGCCCCGGGCCGACACGCGCACCCGGTACCGTCCCGGCGGCCGGGGCCGTCCATTGGCGAGGCGCTCGGCGAGCAACAGCCGATAGCGGCCGGCGACCCACTCACCGGGTTGCTTGGCGCCGACGACGGCCAGAGGCTCCCCGCCCTCCTCGGGCAGCAGCTCGACTCGGACGTCGTGGAGTCGGACCGACTGGAGTCGCCCTTCCCTTCGCTCCAGGCGGCCGATCTGGGCCGACACGCCGGCGAGCCCTGACGCAGACGTGATCTCGGGAATCCCAAGCGCCTCCTTCGGGGTGACGACACGGACGCGCCGCACGACCGGCGCCACCGCGAGAGGCAGGTCGTCGCGCGCAGGCAGGACCTGAAGGCGCCCGCGGCCGGTCGGATCGGTCGGCACAACCACGCGGCGCCCGCTCCGGACCCCCGGTCGGAGAACAATCCCCGTCCCTACCGTCGTCCGGGTGCCGTCGCCGGCGACGTGAACCAGACGCACCTCACGGGGGGAGGTGTCGCGCGACTCAAGAGCGATCGTCGCCGTACCACGACGCCCTTCGGGCCCGGACGCACCGATGATGGGCGGGTCGATGACGACGGACGGCGCACGCGTACTCGCGAGGGCTCCCGCGCCCACGTCCGACACCGGGGCCTCGCCGATCCGCTCCGCGCCTTGGATCAGCGCGCTCCGGACGTGGAGCGCAGGGATACCCGGCTCGTCGGCGCGCAACCTCAGGGCGGCCGCGGCCACCCGTGCCGCCGCGGGACTCGTTCCGGTGACCTGCGTCGTTCCGCCGCCCGGATAGGGCGCGCTGACGGCGACCGCGGGCGCCGAGAGATCCGGCTTCGGCCTGCCCGTCGGGCCGGAACCGCGCGAGGAGAAACTGGCCGGGCGGCGCGCCGATGGACGCGGAGGCTGCTCACGGAGCGTTACGAGAGCGCCGCGGCGCGCGACCGCGAGGTCCGCGAGGGCCTGTCCCTGTCGGGCCCCCAGGCCGATGACCGGCAGCGGCCACTCGGCGCCGCCGATGATCCCGGGGAAAGCGCCAGAGCCGTCCGTGTCCCAGACCGCGACGGCCGCCGCGCCGGCGGCCGTCGCGTTGGCCGCCTTGTCGCGCAGAGGCTTGCCGCTGCGGGCGACGACCGCCAACGCCCCGGCCACGCGAGATGCGCCGTCGGGACTCCGGAAGTCGGCGGGCTCGTCCCCGCCCCGCAACTGCCCGTCCGCGGCCGTCACGAACGCCACCGGGAGTTCCTGCCCGGTGCTCGGAGCGCCCAACAGAGGCAGGCCCTCCAGCGCGCCGTAAGCCGGGCCGATGTTGACGGCCAGCGTGACCTGACGAGGGGAATCGGTCGCCAGCCCTCCGACCGCGAGCACCACGGGCGACGCCGCCGGACCGCCGATACTCCCGACGCCGGCCAGAGTGGCGCCGTCGTTCCCCGCCGGGGCGACCACGACGCTCCCGGCCGATTCGGCGCGCCAGACGGCGTCGGAGAGCGGGTCGGGGCCCGCCCCCGAGAAACCCTGGGCGACACCGAGGAGGATGACGTCGGCGCGATCGACAGGATCGCCGTCTCCGTCCGGATCGACGGAATGCTCCAGCGCCGCGATCACCCGGTCGCTGCGCGCGAACGGCTGGATCCGCCCCCCGGCCCGCTCCAGGGCAACGACCCGATGGACGTGCAGGAGGGGCGCCAGATCGGGTTCCAGCTCCTGCAGTTCGGGGGCGCCGAGAACGATTCCGGCCATCGCAGTGCCGTGCGCTTCGAGGTGGACCGGCCCGGTACCCATCGACGGATCGTTGTCGCCCGCGACGAAGTCGTGACCGCCGACGATCGGCCGACCGGGTCCGATGCCGCCGCCGAGCGCCGGATGGGCCGCGTCAACCCCACCATCGATGAGCGCAAGGGTCGGGCCGGACCGACCGGGGCGCGCCGGGGCCGTCGGCGCAGCCGGCGCGGCCGCAGGGAGCGGTCGCGGAGTGAGGCTGGCCGGAGCGAGGAGGGTCACCGGATGGACGGCCACGACCTGGGGCAGCGCGGCGATCTGACTGGCCCGTCCCGCCGGTACGTCGACCGCGACGGCGTTCATGAGCACGCGATAGCGGTAGCTGATCCGCGCCCCGAGACCGGCCAGCACGGGCTGGAGTCGGTCATGGCTCCGGCTGATCTCCGTTGCGCGGGCACGGCGGCCCGGGGCCGGCTCGGATGCGCTGCCACCACCGTCCAGTACCACGATCAGCGACTCGGTCGCGGCGGATTCCGGCCGCACCGGCGCACGGACCCCGCTCAGGCCGTCGCCCCAGGCCGCCGCCGCGTCGAGAGCCCGCTCCCCACGGAGCGGCGCCTCGGGGTTGGTCCCGTCAGCGCCCACGATGGGCGCGCCGACCAGCATCGCGACCGCGGCCGTGGTCCCGGCCCGCCGTGGCCAGCGCCCTCTCTCACCGGTGAACACTCGTCTGATCATGTGGCGACTCCCCCGGGAGGCGCGGTCGCGACTGCATCCTGAGCCAGGTAGCCGGGCCAGGGAACCCGGTCCGTGAAGTACGCGGCCGCACCAATCATTGCAGCGTTGTCGGTGCACAGGGAAATCGGGGGTATCGCCACGCGGATTCCGGCGGCTTCGGCGCCCTCGGTGACCAGAGCGCGTAGCCGGCTGTTCGCGGCGACCCCGCCGCCGATGGACAGCGCGCGAGCGCCGGCCTTCTCCGCGGCCCGCAGGAGCCGCTCGGCCAGGGGTCGCATGACTGCTTCCTGGTACGACGCGGCCACATCGGCGGCACGGGGGCCGGGCGTGCCGATGTCGCGCAGGAGGTAGAGGAGCGCCGTCTTCACGCCCGCGAAGCTGAAGTCGAGGGTGTCGCGCCCGGCCAATCCCACCGGGAACTCGTAGGCGTCGCGATCCCCATCCGCCGCGAGTCGATCCAGGGCGGCGCCCCCGGGGTAACCCAGGCCCAGCATCCGAGCCCCCTTGTCGATCGCCTCGCCCGCCGCATCGTCCAAGGTCTCACCGAGGAGGGTCACTTCTCCGTCGGCGGAGACCCGGTCGAGACGGGTGTGCCCACCCGAGGCGACCAGCGACACGTAGGGCGGGTCGAGGGCGAGCGGCGCCAGCCAGGTGGCGTGGATGTGGCCTCGAAGATGGTCGACCGGGATCAGTGGCAGGCCGCGGCTCCAGGCCAGACCCTTCGCCGTCGCGACTCCAACCAGGAGCGCCCCGATCAGACCAGGCCGCTCGGTGACCGCGACGGCGTCAATGGAATCCAGGGTCCGCCCCGCGTCGTCGAGCGCCCGGTCGATGACCGCGTTGATCGTCGTGAGGTGATGGCGAGCCGCGACCTCGGGCACGACGCCTCCGTAAGGCGTGTGGAGTTCGGCCTGGGAGGCGACGACGTTGCTGAGGATCTCGCGGCGATCGAGGACGGCGGCGGCGGTCTCGTCGCAGGACGACTCGATCGCGAGCAGGACGCCGTGGTCGTGGCGACTCATGGCTCTCCGGCCCGCCACATGATGAGCGCATCTTCACGGTTGTCCGAGTAGTACCCGGGCCGCACGCCGTGGGAGATGAAGCCGATGCCCCCGTAGAGCGCGATCGCGGCCGTATTCGAGAGTCGCACCTCGAGGGTGTACCCGCGATGGGCGTGACCGTCGCCCCGGGCGAACAAGGCGTGCAGGAGCCGCTCCGCGTGGCCGCTGCGGCGCCGTCCGGGTCGGACGCAGACATTGAGGATGTGCCAGACCTCCGCGTACGTGGCCGCGACCGTGTATCCGACGATCTGCTCGCCCACCTGGGCGACGAGACACACCGAGCCCCGGCGGGCGATCTCATCGAGAAACATCTGTCGCGGCCACGGTGTCGGATAGCTGTCCCGCTCGATCGCCAGGACCTCGGGGACATCTTCGGCCACCATGTCGCGCACACGAGGCGTAGGCGCGGGTGGTCGGCGCCGAGCCCGGGCGCGGGATGCCATCACGCCTCCCCCGCGGCCCGGCGCCGGTTCTCCTCGGCGTCCGGCAGGCGGAGATACAGCGGGGAGGCCGGGCATCCGCCGCCGGCCCGCACGCGTGCGACGAGGTCGGACGCCGCGGGGCAGGCCGCCCCGGCCTCCCGGGCGGCGGATGCGAGTTCCTGTCGATAGGCGGCGTAGCCTGTGCCGGCGCCTGCCCCCGACCCGTCGATCTCCGCCAGCGTGGCGGCGAAGACGTCGGGCGTCATGGCCGTCGGCGCGTGCAGGGCGGAGATCCCGCCGTCGGCGTGCGGCCGGTACACCGCCGCGAAGACTTCGCCCCGGCGGGCGTCGGTGGCCGGGGCGAGGAAATCTGCATCGGGCGCGGCGCGCCGGATGCCGAGGGCGATGGCCTCGAGCGACGACGCCCCGATGACGGGTATCCCGAGACCCTGAGCGATGCCGCCCGCCGTCGCCATCCCGATGCGGAGACCCGTGAAGCCGCCCGGCCCGACGCCGACGACGACCCCTCCGAGTTCGTCCGGACGCGCGCCGGCATCGCCCATGACGTCATGGACCATCTCCATCAGCCGCCGCCCGCGCCGGGGCTCGGGCGGGGCGGTGGTTTCCGCGACCACGTCATCGCCACGGACCACCGCGACAGACGGACCGGGGGTGGAACCGTCAATCGCGAGCGTCAGCGACGAAGCGGGCCAGCTCATCGGCAAGCCGCTCATCAGCAGTCCGCATAACTAGCACGCGCCGGTCGTCTCCTCCGTGTTCGAGGTCGATCTCGAGGCGCGCGGCCGGGAGTCCGCCCACGACGGACTCCGGCCACTCGATCGCGGCCACGGCGTCATCGCCGATGGTCTCGAGCAGCATGCCGATCTCCTCGGCATCGGGCGTCGCCAGACGGTAGGCGTCGATGTGCGCCAGCGGCCGGGGGCCCTCGTAGCGGGCGGCGATCGCATAGGTGGGACTCGTCACGCGATCCGTCACACCCATCGCCGCGCCGAGGGCTTTCACGAACACCGTCTTGCCCGTCCCCACCTCACCCCGGAGCAGGACCAGGTCACCCGCGGCGAGCAATGGGGCCAGCGCGCGCGCCAGGGCGCCCGTCTCATCGGGACCCGCGGTCGTGTGATCGATCCGGCGGCTCAGAACAGCCCGAGTTGCTCGGTGTCCGTGACGCTCGAGGCCGGGAGCGGGTTGTCCGAAGCAGGCGCCGGCGGATCCGGTCGCGGGATCGGGTCGGGCATCGGGGACCCGGCCCGAACGGCGGCAATGAGTTCCGGCATCCGCGCCACGTCCTGCTCGAGCGTGGGGAGCATGGCCCGGCTGTAGAGCGCCGCCGCCGGGTGGTAGAGCGGATAGAGCAGGATCTCCCGGCCTCCGATCGTCAGCGGGAGCTCGCAACCATGCACGCGGGAGATTCCGTCCGGGCGCCCGGACAGGAGCTTGGTCGCGAAATTGCCGAGCGTCGCCACGATCGCCGGGCGGATCATCGAGATCTGCCGGAAGAGGTGCTCCTGGCAGCTGTCGATCTCCGACGGAAGCGGATCGCGGTTGCCCGGTGGCCGGCACTTGAGGACATTCGCGACGAAGACCTCATCCCGCGACAGGCCGATTCCCGCCAGCAGGGTGTCGAGGAGCTTCCCGGCCTGACCGACGAACGGTACGCCCTGCTGGTCCTCGTGATAGCCGGGCGCTTCGCCGACGAACAAGATGTCGGAATCGGGGCTCCCGCTCCCCGCGACGACTTGGGTCCGCCCATCGCTGAGGGGACAGCGGGTGCAGTCGAGAACGTGCTCCCGGTGGTACTGGTCCAGCTGCTCCGCCGCGCCTGTCATCGCTTCGAGACTACGCCGGGGCCCGGCCGGAAGCCCGGGGCGCGCGCGTCTCGGACGGCTACAATTTCCCGGTCCCGTGCAGGGGCATCACCCATGACCGCCCCGTCCACCCCATCCACGGTTCCGATCGTCCGCGACGTTCCCGCCCTCCGCCGGGCCGTGGCCGGGCTACGGGCATCCGGCCGGAGGATCGGCTTCGTTCCGACGATGGGTGCGCTCCATCACGGACACCTCACGCTGGTCGACGCAGCGGGCTCCGACGACCACGCTGTCGTCCTCAGCATCTTCGTCAATCCGACCCAGTTCGCCGCCGGAGAGGATCTCGCCGACTACCCGCGCCGGGAGGCCGCCGACGTCTCGGCGGCAGCCGGTCGTGGGGCCGAGCTCATCTTCGCCCCG
>JAHEIS010000043.1:0-7244 GCA_024639225.1 Actinomycetes bacterium
AGGTGTCACCGTATCACTCGCCGGCGTCGAGAGCCGCGTAGACCCGGCGCTGATGGAGGATGGCTCCGCGCAGGTTCGCGTCCTCCTCGGCCCAGATCTTCCAGTCGTCGCCGCCGAAACTGCCCCCGCCGGCGAGCGCGGGGCGCGCGTCCTCATTGATGACCAGGGTCGTGATGCCCACTCCCGCGAGCAGGCCGATGACGGCCAGCCAGATCGCGGCCAACGGGAATTGCCGGGAATCAGAACTCCCGGCATCCCCCGGGCTGGGCGGTACATCACTCATGTTCGTGTGGATCAGATCGCACCCGACCGCCCGGGTTCGTACGTGATCGCAAGTGGAATAGCAGGGATAACGTGTCCCCGCCACCGTCGAGCGGGAACCTCAGAGCGCCCCACAGACCTCGGGAAGTACACGAGTGAGTTCCCTCACATCCTCCTCCGAGATGACGAGCGGCGGGAGAAAGCGGACCGTGTGAGCGGAGGTGTTGTTGGCGAGGAACCCGACCTCGAGCAACCCGCTCACGACGTCGCCGGCGATCGGCTCGGCGAAATCGACGGCGCACATCAGACCGCGACCGCGGGAATCGACCGCGATCCCCTGGTCGACCAGGGCCTGGAGACCGTCGAGCAGGATCGCGCCCAGCCGGCGAACGTCGTCCTGAAGTGCGGGATCGGCAAGCACGCGGCAGGCGGCGAGTCCGGCGGCACAGGCCAACGGCGATGCCGCGAACGTCGATCCGTGGTCGCCCGGGCGCAGCGTATCCGCGATGGCGGGCGCCGCGACGACAGCGCCGATCGGTACGCCGCCGCCCAGGCTCTTGGCCAGCATCAGGACGTCGGGCCGGATCCCGGCCTCGCTGCTCGCCAGGAGAGGGCCGGTCCGCGAGAGACCGGTCTGGATCTCGTCGACCACGAGCAGGGCGCCAACGCGCTCGCACAGCTCGCGAGCGCGGATGAGCACCTCCGGCGCGACCGGCTGGACCCCGATCTCGCCCTGGATCACCTCGACGAAGATGGCGCTCGTACGCTCGCTGACGGCCTCGTCGAGTTCGGCGGGGTCATCACGGGACACGTGGCGGACCGTTGAGACCAACGGGCGGAACGCCTCCTGCTTGTCGGGCTGACCGGTGAGCGAGAGGGCGCCGAAGGTGCGGCCGTGGAACCCGTCACGCAGCGCGACGACCTCATCGCGCCCCTCGCCGCCGTGTCGCCGGGCCAGTTTCAACGCGGCCTCCGCCGCCTCGGCCCCGGAGTTGCAGAAGAAGACCTTGCCGCCGATCGTATGGTCGCGCAGCCACTCGGCCAGGGCGATACCGGGCTCGGTGTAGAAGAGGTTCGAGGTGTTGATCAGGGTCGCGGCCTGAGCCTGGATCGCCTCGACGACCTCGGGGTGGCAGTGCCCGACGTTCGCCATGGAGATCCCCGCGATGCAGTCGACATAGCGCCGTCCGGCGGGGTCGAAGAGATAGGCGCCCTCACCGCGCACCAGCTCGACCGGCATCCGGCGGTAGGTCGGCATGACCGCGTCCGCCTCCCGGGCGACGAGGCGGGGATCGAGTGCCTCGCTCACGACCGGATCATCGTGCCGGAGCCCCGCTCGGTGAAGAACTCGAGGAGCAGGTTGTGCGGCCCCCGGCCGTCGATGATGGTCGCCGATGAGACGCCGGCGGCGAGAGCGAACTCGACGGCGTCCAGCTTGGGGATCATGCCGTCGCCGATCTTGCCGGAGGCCCGTAGCTTCTGGACGTCGGCCCGGGTGCATTCGATGATCAGGCTCTCGGGATCTCTGGCGTCCGCGAGCAGGCCGGCGACGTCGGTCATGAAGATGACCCGCGGCGCGCTCACCGCGGCGGCGACCGCGCCCGCGACCGTGTCGGCGTTGATGTTCAGGCTCTGACCGTCGGAGTCGAGGCCGACCGACGCGACGACCGGGACGAAGTCGGCGAGGCTCTCGAGCACTGCCGGATTGACGCGCTCGATCTCGCCGACGAAGCCGAGATCGACGTCGCCCTCGTGCTTGCGGGCGGAGATCAGCCCGCCGTCCTCTCCGGCGAGGCCGACGGCGGGAGCGCCGGCGAGCTCGAGCCCGGCGACGATCTGCTTGTTGACCTTGCCGACGAGCACCATCTTGGCGATCTCCATCGTCGAGGCGTCAGTCACGCGCAGGCCGCTCTCGAAGCGCACGTCGAGGCCGAGGCGCTCGGACCAGGCACTGACCTCCTTGCCCCCGCCGTGCACGACGATCGGCCGCAGGCCGACGAGCCGCAGGAGGGCGACGTCACGCGCGAACGACTGCCGCAGGTGGGGAGTCGTCATGGCGGCGCCGCCGTATTTGATCACCACGCGCGTCCCCTGATGCTTCCGGATGTAGGGGAGAGCCTCCTGGAGGACGGCCGCGCGCTGGCGGCTGTCGCGCTCTGTCTGACCGGCGGAAGTCACCGGGTCACGTTAGCAACGGCGCGGCGAGGAGCTACGTCGTGTACTCCGCGTTGATCCGCACGTACTCGTAGCCGAGATCCGACGCCCACAGCTCGGCGGAGGATCCGCCGCGGTTCAGGGCGACCTCGATGTCGTACTCCGAGCGCTCCATCACCGCCGCCGCGTCGACGTCGGCCGAGGCGACCCCGTCGAGCCGCACCTCGGGGTTGTGCACGTCCCCCCCCGCCCCGGCGAGCGCCGCGCCGACGGCCTGGGTGACGCGTCCCCAGTTGGGATCGCGTCCGAAAACGGCGGTGCGGAACAAGGATGACTCGCCGACAGCGCGAACGACAGCTTTGGCCTCCGCGGGGTCGGCGGCGCCGATGACGCGCAGGCGCACCGCGTGCTCAGCCCCCTCGCCGTCCTTGACCATCTGGATCGCGAGCCAACGGCATACCGCCCGTAGCGCCGCGCCGAAGCGACGGAGATTGTCATCTCTCAGCGGACCGCTACCGGGCCCGAGGGCCCCGGCTCCGCTGGCGAGAACGAGCAGGGTGTCGGACGGGCTCATCTGACCGTCGACGGAGATCTGGTTGAAGGACGCGGCGGCAGCCTCGGCGGTCAGCCGGGAGAGGTCATCCGCGTCGATGCGCGCATCGGTCGTGATGAACGCGAGCATGGTCGCCATCGTCGGCCGGATCATCCCGGCACCCTTCGCGGCCGCGCCGATGGTGACCTGGCCGCCCCCGGCGAATCGCAGCAGGAACGCCCCGGACTTCGCGAAGCGGTCGGTCGTGCGGATGGCCTCGGCGAAGTCGGTACCCGCGGTCGGCGACATGGCCCGCGACGCCTCGGCGATTCCGGAGGCGACCAGGTCGTTGCGCAGACGGTCCCCGATGGTTCCGGTGCTGCACACCGCGAGGCGATGGTCGGGGACATCGATCGTGGCGGCGGCGGCGGTTGCCATCGCGGCGGCATCGGCGACACCCGGTGAGCCGGTTCCGGCGTTGGCGCAGCCCGCGTTCACCACCACGCCGGCCAGGCCCGTCGGCGCCAGGCCCCGCGTGTGAATGACGGCGGCCGACGGGAGCGCGCTCGTCGTGTCGACGATGGCGGACACGCAGTCCCCCGTCGCGGTCAGGAGGCCGATGTCCAGCGCTCCGTCGTCTTTCAGGCCGCACGCCGCCGCGCCCGCGGCGAAGCCGGCCGGAGACGTGACGCTGCCACCCGCCAGCGGGATCAGTCCGTCGGGGGCGTCGAGCCAGTCGTCACGTTCGACGGGTGGGAAAGAGCTCAGAGAAGACCCTCCGTCTCGTCCCGGCCCGCCATCAGGTTGAGGTTCTGGACCGCGAGTCCGGCCGCCCCCTTGACCAGGTTGTCGATGACGCAGAACACCAACAGCCGGCCGGAATCCGGGTCGGCGACCGGATGGACGCGGGCGTAGTTGGTTCGTTGCACGGCACGCATCGTCGGGGGCTCGGCGACGACCTCGACGAAGGGGTGGTCCGAGTAGAAGTCCCGGTAGTACCCAACGGGATCGTCCGGCAGTCCACCGGGCAGCCGGGCGTAGCAGGAGGCGAGCAGCCCGCGGTCGACCGGCACCAGGTGCGGCGTGAAGATCACGGGTGCGGAGAGCTCCTGCCGGATCTCCGGGGTGTGGCGATGGCTGAGGACCTTGTACGGCCAGATGCTGTCGGTGACGAACGAGTAGTGCGTACTCGCCGACGGCGCGCGTCCCGCCCCGCTCACGCCGCTCTTGGCGTCGACGATCACGTCATCGAGAGCCCCGGCGTAGGGCAGCAGAGCCAGGATCGCCGCGGTCGGGTAGCACCCGGGGTTGGCCACGAGGCGGGCTCCGGCGATGGCCTCGCGATGTGCTTCGGGTAGGCCGTAGACCGCCTCGGCCAGCAGGTCGGGTCGGGGATGGGCGAAGCCGTAGTGGGCCGGATAGGCCGCGGGATCATTGAGGCGGTGGTCGGCGGACACATCGACAACGCGGAGCCCGGCGTCGATGAGCGCCGCGACGACCGGGGCGGCCTCCGCGTGAGGGTAGGCGACGGCCGCGAAGTCGCCCGCAGGCAGCGCGGCGAGATCGAGCTCGCTCAGCGTCGCGTCCACACGGTACTCGGGGTGCACATCCGCGAGGGTCTGGCCGGCGTCGCTGCGAGCGGTGATCTCGCCGAGGGCGAAGTGAGGATGGGCGTCGATCAGCGCGGCGAGTTGGGCCCCCGCGAAGCCCGCCGCACCGATGACATGGACGCGGCTCATGATCGGAGCTCGGCGCCATGGGCGGCGGTGACCTGCTCGACCGCGGCGGCGAGGGCGCCGTCGATCTCCTCGTCGGTGAGGGTGCGCTCGAGATCGGCGATCACCAGGCGCACCGCGAGGCTGACCTTGCCGTCCGGGACCTGTTCGCCCGCGTAGAGATCGAACACCGCCGCGTCGCGCACCAACGTGTCGGCCGCGCGCGCCGTCGCGAGGATGTCTGCGGCGGGGACACCATCGGAGACGATGAGCGCGAGATCCCGAGTGGAGACCGGCACGGTGGGCAGGTCGGCATACGCGGCGGGCGGACCCGCCGCCGCGGCGGCGAGCGCCTCAAGATCGAGGACGACGGCCGCGGTCGGGCCCTTGACATCGAACTCGCGCAAGACGAGCGGGTGGACCTCCCCCGCCCAGCCGACGGTGTGCTCGCCCGAGATCATGCGCGCCTGCCGGCCCGGGCTGAAGTAGTTGGCCGCGTTCGGCTCGGCGACGAGCGCGACGCCCGCGGCCTCCGCGAGGACCTCGATCAGGCCCTTGGCCGTGAAGAAGTCCACCGGCCGCGACGGCCGGCGCCAGTGGTCAGCGCCCGGCTCACCGAAGGCGAGGGCAGCCAGCCACCGCCGCTCGTCCGCGAGCCCGTCCGCGGCGGGAGCGTAGGTGCGCCCGATCTCGAAGATGGCTCCCGACATGGACTGGTGGTGCTGATTCAGAGCGGCGGCCCGCAGCAACCCGGGAAGCATCGAGCGCCGCATCACCCCCATCTCCTCGCTCAGCGGGTGGGCGAGCCGGATGACCTCGCGGCGGGGATCATCGGCGTCCATCCGCAGGCGATCGGCATCGCCCTCGGGAACCATGCTGTAGGTGATGGCCTGGTCGTAGCCCTGATCGGCGGCGACGCGGGTCACCCGCTCGCGGATCTCCTGTGCCGGAGTCCGACGACCGGCGCCGCTCGTCCGCGGAAGCCGTGGCGTGATCCGCTGGTAGCCCCGGATGCGCCCGATCTCCTCGATCAGGTCGGCCTCCCGGGTCAGGTCGGCTCGGTGCCAGGGAGGAACCACCTCGTGCGCATCTGCCCCCTCGGACACCTCGCACCCAAGACGCCGGAGGATCGCGGCTCCCTCGCCCGGGTCGACCCGGTCGCCGAGCAGCAGGTTCGTGCGGGCGTGGCGCAACGTGATGCGCGGGGCTTCCGGCAGGGGTTCGCGGGCATCGAGGGTCCCGGGCACCAGGGAGGCACCGCAGAGCGCGACCAGGAGCTCGCTGGCCATGTCCAGGCCGAGCTCCGTCAGCCGCGGCGGAAGGCCCTTCTCGAAGCGGCTGCTTGATTCCGAGCGGAGCCCGAGGTCGAGTGAGGTCTGGATGATGTTGGGCCCGTGGAAGTTCGCCGCCTCGAGCAGCACCCGGGTCGTCGCCTCCGAGACCTCGACATCGGCGGCGCCCATGATCCCGGCGATGACCCCGGGGGAGTCGGCGTCGCAGATCGCCAGCATCGAGCTCGTGAGCACCCGCTCGACACCGTCGAGGGTGGTCACCTTCTCGCCGTCCCCGGCGCGGCGCACCACGATCTCCGGCCCGGCCATCCGGTCGAGGTCGAATGCGTGCAGCGGCTGGCCGGTCAGGAGCATGACGTAGTTGGTGACGTCGACGACGTTGGAGATCGACCGCATCCCCGCCGACTCGACCCGCGCCGCGAGCCAGGCCGGGGACGGGCCGACCTCGACGTCGAGAAAGGCGCG
Source organism: Actinomycetes bacterium (assembly GCA_024639225.1). GTDB lineage: Bacteria > Actinomycetota > Thermoleophilia > Miltoncostaeales > Miltoncostaeaceae > JAHEIS01. The sequence goes on from JAHEIS010000043.1 coordinate 6,420, forward strand.
GGCCATGTACCGCGGGCAGAGATCCGGCGCCTCGACGCGCAGCCCGACCATCTCCGCGATGTGACCCGGGGCGAGGGCCTCGGGCAGCCGCACCCGAGGAGCCGCGTAGGCGACGTCGAGGACGGCCGCGGCCTCGCGGGCCATCCCGCCGATGGACATGCAGTCGGGGCGGTTAGAGGTGAGCTCGAGCTCGAGCACGGTCTCGGCGGCCGCCGGCAGCACCTCGGCGAGGGGCGTGCCTGCGGGCACCTCGCCGGCGAGAACCATGATCCCGTCGGCCTCGGCGCCCACCCCCAGCTCGGTCGCCGAGCAGATCATGCCGTTGCTCTCGACGCCGCGGAGCTTCGCGACCCCGAGCTTCTGCCCGCCGGGCATCACGGCCCCGGGCAGGGCCACGGGAACCCGCTGTCCCGCCGCGACGTTCGGCGCGCCGCAGACGATCTGCTGGACCCCCTGGCCCACATCGACCTGACAGACGCGCAGGCGGTCGGCGTCGGGGTGCGGGTCCACGCTGACCACGTGGCCGACCCGAAAGGTGGCGGCCGCGAGGTCGCCGGCCAGCGCCCCCGCATGCACATCCTCGACGGCCGTCCCCGACAGCGACAGGCGGTCCGCGAGCTGTTCAGGGTCGATGCCCGAGAGGTCGACGTACTCGGCCATCCAGCCGACGGGCAGCCTCATGAGAACTGCCCCAGGAAACGCAGATCGCCTTCGTACATGAGGCGCAGGTCAGGCACGCCGTGCCGCACCATCGCGAGCCGGTCGAGTCCCATCCCGAACGCGAAGCCGCTCCACCTCTCGGGGTCGTAGCCGACCCCCATGAGG
>JAHEIS010000043.1:7254-18586 GCA_024639225.1 Actinomycetes bacterium
CACCACGCCGGCGCCGAGCAGCTCAAGCCAGGTCGCGCGCCCGCGCTTGTCGGACCAGCGGATGTACAGCTCGATGGAGGGCTCGGTGAAAGGGAAGAAGTGTGGCTGGATCCGGGTCTCGCTCCCCGAACCGAAGAACTCGGATACGAAGTACTCCAGCGTCCCGACGAGATCGGCCATACCCAGGCCCTCGTCGATCGCCAGGCCCTCCAGCTGATGGAACATGGGGCTGTGGGTCGCATCGACGTCGTCGCGGCGATAGACCGTCCCCGGAGCGATCACGTGGATGGGCGGGTCCGCCTCCTCCATCGCGTGGATCTGCACCGGCGAGGTCTGGGGGCGGAGCGCGCTCCGATGCGGACCGTCGACGTAGAGGGTGTCGCTCGTCGTCCGCGCCGGGTGGCCCTCCGGCGTGTTGAGCGCGGTGAAATTGTGGTGGTCATCCTCGATCTCGGGGCCGTCGGCGATCCGGTAGCCGAGACCGATGAAGATGTCTTCGATCTCCCGCCGCACCTGCATGATGGGATGGATCGCACCCAGCGGCGCGCGATCGCCCGGGAGGGTGATATCGAGGGTGTCGGCCGCGAGCCGTCCCTCCATCTCCCGGGCGTCGAGCTCCCCGTGGCGTGACTCGATCGCCGCCTCGAGAGCCACGCGGACGGCGTTGGCCGCCTTCCCGACGGTTCCCCGCTTCTCGGGTTCGAGCCGACCGATGCCGGAGAGGATCTCGGCCAGACGGCTCTTGCGGCCGGTCAGCGCGACGCGGGCGTCTTCGAGCTCCGCGAGGCTCTCGGCCGCTTCGGCGGCGGCCAGCCCCGACGTCTCGATCTGCTGGAGTTCTTCGACCTCGTCCACAGCGTGTCAGGCTACATCAGCGTCAGGTTGTGCCCGGTGTCGGCAGGAGCGCCTCGGCCTTCCACCGGTGCTCGAGGCCGGCGGCGGCGACCATCGTGGCGACCGCTGCCCCGCCGCTGAAGAACTCGGCGACGATCTCGCAGCAGCGTCGCGCCTGGGCGGACGCGTCGGGGGAACAGCGGCCGTCCGGCCAGACCACTGGGGCGATGCCGCTGCCTCGCCCCGGTCCCGGATTCGCAGCGCCCGGCTGAAGCCGTAGCTGCTCGCGGAGGGAGACCCGGAGTTCACCCGCGTACGGTTCTCCATGATCCCACCTGCCACGACGCTGACGGGCCGGGTGCCTCGGCCCGTCAGCGCGGGGCGACGACCCCGCGGCGGCCCCGATCAGCCCGACGCAGAAGCGGGCGCGAAGCGGAAGATCGCCCCGCCGCCGATGACGTAGATCTCGCCGTTGAGATCCCGACCGAACGAGCGCAGGCCGTTGAGGACTCCGGTCTGGGCGGTGATCTCGACCGGCGTACCCGGGGCGCCGTCGGCGGAGAGTGTCCAGATCTGGCCGGAGCAGAAGTCGCCGTAGACGTAGCGCCCGGTCAGATCCGTCACGCGCGAGCCCCGGTAGGCGTACCCACCTGTGACCGAGCACCGGTTCCCGGTGTGGTCGTACTCGGCGACCGGACGTGTGTGCACACCCGCCACCAGGGGGCGGGTGTCGAAGACGGCGCTTCCCTCGAAGCGATTCCACCCGAAGTTGGCGCCCTTCGCCTGGGCGGGGGTGACGTGGTTGATCTCCTCGATGTTGCCCTGGCCGACGTCGCCGATCCAGAAGCTGCCGTCGGCGGGGTCGACGCTGAAGCGCCACGGGTTGCGCAGGCCAACCGACCACAGCTCGCCGCGCGCGCCGGACGCGGCGACGAACGGGTTGTCCGGTGGGATCGCGTACTCCAGCCCCGCGTCGCGTGAGTTGACGTCGATACGCAGAATCGCGCCGAGGAGGGTCGACAGGGTCTGGCCGTTGTTCTCGGGATCCCCACCGCTGCCGCCGTCGCCGAGGGCCACGTAGAGCATCCCGTCGCCGCCGAAGGCCAGCATGCCGCCGTTGTGGTTGCCGAAGGGCTGGGGTACCCGCATGAGGATGCGCGCGCTGGCCGGATCCGCGGCAGACCGGCCCGCGGGCACGACGTACTCGGCGACGATCGACGTGCCGTCACCGGCAGTCGTGTAGTTGACGTAGAGCAGGCCGTTGGCTGCGTGATCGGGGTGGAAGGCGACGCCGAGCAGGCCCTGCTCACCGTCGGCGTCCGTGAGGCCCGTGATGTCCAGCAGCGGTGCGGCGAGCGTGCCGTCCGCCTCGAGCGGCGCCACGATTCCGTTCTGCCGGACGACGTGCGGGCGCGCGTCTCCCGGCCGGCCGGTGACCAGCAGCGCGTCGGCCGGTCCCGGGGCCACCTGCTCGAGGCTGATGCCGGGTCCGGGCGGGCCGGGAGGCGAGGGTGTCGGCACCGGTCCGGGGCCGGGGGTCGGACCGCCGGGGAGCGGGGGGTCACCCGGGCGCTGGATCGACTCGCAGCCGGGGACGACGCGGTCGAAGTTGTCGACGATCGCGATGTCCCTGCCCGCACCGCAGTTGATGATGTCGCGACGGCCGTCCCGGGCCATGATGCGATCGTTGCCCTTGCCGCCGAAGAGGCGATCGACCCCGAATCCGCCATGCACGACGTCGGCGTGCGGCCCCCCGTTGAGAAGGTCTTTCCCCCGGCCGCCGAGCAGCGTGTCGGGTCCGGTGCCGCCCCAGGCACGATCGTCGCCCGGACCACCGTTGAGCAGGTCTCGTCCGGCCGCGCCACGGAGCTCATCTCTGCCGCGGCTGCCGAAGAGGCGGTCCGCGCCCGCCCGGCCCCAGAGCTTGTCGGCGCCGCTCTTGCCGATGATCCGATCCGCACCGGCCTTGCCGAAGAGGCGATCCCTGCCCGCGTCACCGAGGACGGTGATCGCCGACGCCGATGTGGCGAAGACCAGGGCCATGCCCCCGGCGGCGAGCAGGTGGCGGAGACGGGCGGGGCGAGCGGTCGTCGGCATGCGACGAAACTAGGTCGCGGAGAGGCGGCGCCGGGCCGCAGCTAACGCGATCCTCACAGGATGTGCACCGATTTCCGCCGTGACCTCATCGACGCCTCACGGCGGGACGGCACCGGGCAGACTCCCGGGTGCATGACCTCCGACCTCACCGACCTACTGAGGCAGGTTCGCGCCTGCACGATCTGCGCCGAGCATCTTCCCGCGGGCCCACGGCCGGTCGTCCAGGTTGGACCGGGCGCACCCATCGTCATCATCGGCCAGGCTCCGGGGCGCCGGGTCCACGAGAGCGGGGTCCCCTGGGATGATCCCAGCGGAGACCGGCTCCGCGACTGGCTCGGTCTCGATCTTGAGACGTTCTACGACCCGGCTGCGGTCGCGATCGTGCCGATGGGCTTCTGCTACCCGGGCACGGGCGCTGGAGGAGACCTACCGCCGCGGCCGGAGTGTGCTCCGGAATGGCATCAGGCCCTGTTCGCGCATCTTCCTGGTGATCGACTCGAGATCATCACCGGCGCCTATGCCCAGAAGCGCTACGTCGCAGACACGGCGGCGACGGTCACGGAGACCGTGGCAGCCTGGCGCGAGCGCCTACCGGGGCAGGTCGTCCTGCCCCACCCATCGCCGCGCAACAACCGGTGGCTGACCCGAAATCCCTGGTTCGCCGAGGAGACCCTCCCCGCCGTACGCGAACGGGTGCGGCGGGCACTCGACGAGCGCTGAGGCGTCAGCGCGCCGACAGGCGCTGGCGACGCATCTCGGAGAAGAGCGCGGCGCCCGCAGCGGCGACGTTGAGCGACTCGGCGCCGTCGCTCTGGGGGATCGTCACGATCTCGGAGGGGCCGAGCCGGCCGCCGAGATCGCCGAGGCCCTCGCGTTCGGAACCGAGCACGAGCATGAGCGGGCCGGTCAGGTCGACCTCCCACGGCGGGCGGCCCCCCTCGGCCGCGGCCGCAACGGTCCTCATCTCGCCCCGGGTGGCGAGATCCTCGACCCGTACGCCGCTGAGCACGGGCAGCGAGAACGTAGAGCCCATCGCCGCCCGTACGGCGCGAGGGTGGTAAGGGTCGGCCGAGCCCGGCGCCAGCGCCAGCCACCCGACACCGAGGGCAGCCGCGCTACGCACGAGCGTCCCGACGTTGCCGGGATCGCCGACCCCGGCGAGGAACGCGGCCGGATCCGGCGGGAAGTCCACATCGGCGAATCCCCAGGGCCCGGGCTGGGGCAGGACCGCAAGGACGCGCGGCGGGGCCGCGAGTGTGCTGGCCGCGGCGAGGATGTCTCCGGGCACGAGGTAGACCGCGGTCGCCTCGGGCAGGTCCGCAAGCCGGTGGTCGGCGGGCCCGAGGCGATCCGCATCGCCGAAGACCGCCCTGGGCGTGACCCCGGCGGCCCGTGCCGCATCGAGGAGGTCCTCCCCCTCGGCGACGAAGAGGCGACGCTCGCGCCGGACCTTCTTGGCCTGGAGCGCCCGGACCTCCTTGAGGGCCGGATTTCGTGGTGAGGTGAGGGTCCGGATCATCCTCGGACCACCGCCGCCCCGGTGCGGCCGGGGCGGGCGTCAGCTCGTTGCGGCGGCGCGGGCGTCGCTGGCGCGATCGCACAGGCCGGCGAAGGCCTCGGGCTCGTTCGCGGCGAGGTCGGCGAGAACCTTGCGGTTGAGGTCGACGCCGGCGAGGCGGAGGCCGTGCATCAGCTCGCCGTAGGTCAGACCGTTCTCACGGGCGGCGGCATTGATCCGGATGATCCAGAGACGGCGGAAGTCACGCTTGCGAACGCGGCGATCACGGTAGGCGTACCGCTGGGAGCGCTGGACCTGCTCCTTCGCCCGCTTGTAGGACGAGGTCTTGGTGCCCCAGTAACCCCGTGCCTGCTTGAGAACCTTGCGCCGCTTCTTGCGGCCGGCGACAGATCGCTTGACCCGCGCCATCAGCGCATCCCCATCAGCCGCTTGGCGACTTTCTCGTGGCCGTCGCTGACATCGATCATCTTCGACTTGGCCCGCTTCTTGTCGCCGGACATGTTCTCGAAGTTGTGGCGGATGCCCGCCTTATGGGTGCGGATCTTGCCGCTCCCCGTCACCTTGAACCGCTTCTTGGCGGCACTCTTCTTCTTCATCTTGGGCATGTCAGGAACTCGCTGCGGTGGTGTCCTCGGCGGCCTCGTCCGCGGGCTCTTCCTGCGGATTCTTGAGGGGCGCCAGGACCATGATCATGTTCCGGCCGTCGAGGTTGGGCCTGCTCTCAACAGTCGCGAGCCCGGCCTCTTCCTCGGCCAACCTGTTGAGGATGGCCTCTCCGCGCTCCGGATGCAAGAGCTCGCGGCCGCGAAACATGATCGTGACCTTCACCTTGTTCTTCTGGCGGAGGAAGCGCTCGACGTGCCCCTTCTTGGTCTCGTAGTCATGCTCGTCGATCTTCGGGCGGAACTTGATCTCCTTGACGGTGATCGTGCTCTGGTGCCGCTTGGCCTGCTTGGCCTTCTGTTCCTGCTCGTAGCGCCACTTGCCGTAGTCCATGATCCGGACCACGGGCGGGCGCGCGTCAGCCGCGACCTCGACCAGGTCGAGGTTGGCGTTCAAGGCGATGCGCTGGGCCTCGTGGGTCTCGACCACGCCGTGGTTGTCGCCGTTGTGATCGATCAACCGAACCTTTTCGACACGGATCGCGTCGTTGATCCGCGTTGACGGCCCCGGCGGGGGACGGTTGTCGGGACGGCGCCTAGGAGGCACGGGCTGCTCCGGCTGAGATCAGGCGAGGCTCCGGAGTCGACCGGCCGCCGCGTGGGACGCGGGGTGTCGGGTCGGTGGTGCGAGCAGTTTTCCGGCTTCCATGTGGTGAGTGACCGCGCGAGCGGCCCGGGTAGGTTAGCAAGGCCTCCGCGCCCGGGTGGATCCTCTGATCAGACCCGAACATTGTGCGCGCGCCGCGGCGTCCGCGTCGCACACCCGGGACGCGTGGCGACCACCGGTCCCGCTAGCTTTGGGCGGTGCGCTTCGTCACCGCCCTCCTGAGCATGGTGCTGGTCAGCCTCGTCAGCGCGGGCGGCGCCGCGGGCGCGTCGACGATCGTCGCGCTGCAGGATGACCGCCTGACCACATGGCCCGCACAGACCATCGATGAGCGGGCATCCCTGATCGCCGAGACCGGGGTGAGCTGGACGCGGGTCGACGTCCTGTGGCGCGACATCGCCCCGACGCGGCCGACGCGGCCCGCGGATCCCACGGATTCCGCCTACCGCTGGGAGCGCCTCGACTCCGCCCTGCGCGCGCTGGACAACCGGAATGTCCGGGTACTTCTGGCGGTCTACTACAGCCCGGCCTGGACGACCGGTGGCGTGGACGATCCGCGCCTCGCTCCGGATCCCGACGACTACGCCGCGTTCATGGTGGCGATCGGTCGGCGCTACTCCGGGGATTTCCTCGCGGGCCTGCAGCCCGCCCCGGGCCCTGCCCTGCCCCGGGTCGCGCACTTCGAGATCTGGAACGAGCCGAACCTCGATTTCTTCTTCCGGCCGCAATGGAGGCAGGTCGCCGGTGAATGGCGCCCCGCCTCACCCGGCCTCTACGCCGAGCTGGTCAAGACGGTCCACCCGCGCCTACGGCGCGCGCGGCCCGATGCGCAGATCATCATCGGCGCGCTGGGCCCGACGAACACGACGAACCCGCCGGGAACGGTGGGCATCGAGGACTTCATCGCGGCGCTCGGGCGCGCCGACGTTCCGGTCATGGCCGCGAGCCAGCACATCTACCCCGGCGCTGAGCCCGGCACGTCGGGCGCTCTACCGTCGATCCAGGGCCTGCCGCGGATCCTCGATCTCTGGGATGAGGTGCGCCCCGGACTGCCGCTGTACATCACCGAAGCGGGCTACACGACCGAGCCCAACCCCAACCGCGCGTACGCTGTCGATGAGCAGACCCAGGCGGAGTACCTGCCGCGCCTCCTCGAGGGCCTGGCTCAACCGCGCGTGCGCATGATCGTCTGGTACCACCTCCAGGACCACCGTGACTGGGCGTCGGGGCTGCTCGCCGAGGACGGCCGGCGCAAGGACTCCTGGGATGCCTTCGACCGGACCCGCCGGGAGATCGAGAGCCCCTAGCTAGGACGAGGGCGGGCGGCCCGGCACCGGCTGGTCACCCGATCGCAGTCGCCCGAGGAGAGCCTCGGTCTGGGCCTGGACGTCTCCGAGGAAGTCCTCGCGCTCACGCAGCAGTTCCTCGACCTCGGCAACGCGCTCGTTGCCGGCGGCGACGGCCGCGCGCAGTTGATCGACCTCGCCCGCCTGAGCCGAGAGCCGATTGATCTCGTCGGCTTGACGGCGACTTCCCGCGCGGGCCTGTGCGAGATTCTCGCGTTCGTGGACCAGCGTCTCCTCGAGCTCCGCGGATCGGCGCTGACCGATCACCCGCTGGCTCTCGCTCTCCTTGAGCTGGGCCTCGACCTCCGCGAGGCGGCCGGCCGCTCGGCGCTCGGCCGCCAGGGACGCCTCGAGCTCCTCGAGTCGCTGCTGCTGCTCGGCCTGCACCTGCTCGCCGGCGGCAAGACGCTGACGCAGTTGCTCCAGCTGATCGTCCCGGACCCGCAGGACCTCGGACAGCTCATCGATCCGGCGACGGCGCTCCTCGATGTAGCCCTCGAGGATTCGCAGCTCGTTCTCGCGCTCGATCGAGGCGGCGACATCGGGCGCCACCTGGGCGGGTGGCGTGACCGCGGGGGGCTCGGCATCCTCCTGCTGACGCTCACGCAGCTCTCGGACGAGGGCGTCGCTCCGCTCCAGTTCCGCGCTGAGCGATGAGGCCTCATCGCGCGACTCCGCCAGAGCCTTCTCGGCGGCCCCTGCGCGCGCGACCATGGCCCCGACCCGCGCGCGCGCCGAGGCCAGCTCGCCCTCGGCCTCGTCGGCGCGTGCAGTCTCGGCATCGGCGCGGTCCTCCGCTCGCGTCAGGGCGTCGCGCGAATCGGCGAGGGCCATCCGGAACTGCTCGGCACGCGCGGCAAGCTCCCGCGACTCGGCCCCCGCCTGCTCCAGTTCCGCCACCCGCGCCGCGGACCGATCGGCACGCTGCGATGCGTCCCGCGCGGCGGTCCGCGCATCCGCCAGCGCCTGCTCGGCCGCGGCCCGGGCGACATTCGCCTCCTCGAGTGCCCCCGCGAGGCGACGGGTCTCCGCGTCGGCCCGATCGGCATCGTTCCGGGATCCCGAGCGCACCCGCTTGAGCGCGGCCTCGGCCTCGACGGCGCGGCGCGAAAGCGCCGCGGTGCGGTCGCGGGCGTCCTGCAGCGCCGCCTGCGATGCGGCAAGAGCGTCTCGCGCGGCGGCGAGCTCGGCCTCGCGACGCGAGCGTTCCTGCGCCTCGCCGGCCCGTCGGCTCTCCGCGTCGGCCCAGGCATTCTCAAGGGAGCGCTCCGCCTCCGCCGCGCGGGCGTCGAGCGCAGCGACCCGCTCGCGCGCCTCCGTCAGCTCGTCGTCCGCCCGACCGGCGCGCTCACGCTGGCGACCGACCTCGTCCTCCAGCAGCCGGACCCCGCGCTGGAGATCGTCCGCCTGAGTACGGGCGCCGGCGAGTGCGCCGGTCGCCAGATCGAGCTCCGCCTCGAGTCGCCCCTTGGCGATCAGCTCGTCAGCCAGTCGACGCGCCAGCAGGTGCCGCTGCTCGTGGGCTTCGTTGCCGGTCTCACGGAGTTGTGAGATCGAGTCGTCGCGCTGACGAATGCCGGCGGTCAGACGTTCGAGGTCATCCCGGTGCGCTCGCCAGTCAGCCTCCCGCTCCGCCTCAAGGGCGTCCGCATCGGCGTAGGCCAGCCGGGCCTGCTCGGTCACGCGCCAGATGACCTGATTGCGCTCGCGCAGGGCGCGGGCGAGAGCGGTGGTCTGACGGGCCGCCGCGCCGGTCTCACGCTCGCGGCGCTGTTCGGCCTTCTCGCGCTCGGCACGCTCGGCGGCAGCCTCGGCCCGGAGAGCGGATGCCTGGGCGCTCCGCGCCCGGAGCTGCCGCGAGAGCTCCGCCGTCCGCCGCGCCACGTCTGAGCGCCCGCCATCCGCATCGGGCGCGGAGCGCAGACTCTCGATCTCGCGGGCGGTCTCGCTGCGCAGCCGCGAGATCTCGCTGTTGCGCTCGCGCAGGGAGCGCGCCAGCACCTGGGTGCGGCGGCTCGATGCCTGCGCCGTCGGGGGCGGTTCGTCGGCCCCGGCGATCGACGCCGGGGTCGGGTCGGCATTGGGAACTGCCGCCGAGGCATCGGGCTCGATCGAGGCGTGATCGCTCCCGGCACGCGGCACCCGGTCCATGGGCGGCTGCGGTGCCGTGGCCGGAGGATCGTCGTTGCGGCGACGACGGGCGAAAAGGGCGTCGCGGCGCTCCGCCAAGCCTGTCGCCAGGCGGTCCAGCTGCTCGAGGGCACCTGCAGATCGCATTCTCACGAGGGCAACGAATGCGATGGCGGCGGCCGCAATGGCGACCAAGGTCGCTCCGAGCACGAAGGGGCCGCCGATCGTGAGAACGGCACTCACCCTTGCCCACTCCGAGCGGGACGTCGACTGGGCGGGTTTCGATCAGGAGAAAGCGCCATGGTGCGCTCCACGCGGACGTGGGACGTCGCGGGTCCACCTCCCGCGTCGCTACCCGCAGAGGCTACTGCTGATGCGCGGACGGGTCCAGCGCGGCCCGCGGCGCGCGCGGCCAGCAGATGGCCTTCCGCGGCGCTCAGTGTCATGCGCAGGCGTGCGAGTTCGGACCCACCGTCGCCGCCGGCCCGGGGGGCACGGCTGATCGCGTCGTTGATCAGGACAGACGCTCGCTCGAGACGGGCGTGCTGGGCGCGATGGGCCATGCGGACATCCGCGAGGCTGCGACGCGCCGCGTCGCGCTCGGAGACCAGGCGCGCATTGCGACAGGCGATCAGGGCGGTCAACGGGGGCGGGCCGGGCAGGTCATCCGGCGCCGGCTCGGGGTCGGCGGGGTGCCGGGCCGCGATCTCGACCGGCGCCGCCATCGCCGGCTCGGGGCGACGGCGCGCGGACACGATCAGCAGGCCGGCCACGAGAAGCGCGGCCGCGGCAACGAGCAGAAAGGCGGAGGCCGCGAGATCGACGGCGGCGAGGCTCACGCGGCGAACCGTCCGGTCCCGCGGCGGCGGGAAGCGCAGAGCATTGTCACCTTCTAGCCCGCCGCCGACCTCATGTCAGGTCCAAGAGTCAAGCTCTGACCTACCGGAAGGTGGGGGCTTGGATGGGGGCGTCAGTCCGAGTTGATGTCCTTGAGCCGCTCCGCGTCCTCCTCCAGGCCGGCGCGCGCCTCCTCGAGGTCCTTCCGGCGCTGGATGAACTCGGACTCGACCGAAGAGATCTTCTCGCGCATCTCCGCCAGCAGGGCCTCGCGCTGGGCGACGCTCTTCTCGAGGTCGTCGACCTGGGTGCGCTTGCGACCGAGATCACCGACGAGGCGGTCGACCCGCTCGCGTCGGCTCGCCTCGGCCGACTCGAGCGCCTTGAGGTGCTCGTCGCGTTCGGCCAGCGTGCGGCGAAGCTCCTCGAGTTCAGCGTCGCGCTTCTCCGCTTCGCTGCGGGCAGCGGCGGCGATCTTGGCTGATGCCGCCCGCTCCTTCTCGGCGTCGGCAGCCCTGCGGGTCGCCGCCTGCGCCTTCTGCTCGAGAGCGTTGGCGCGCTCGGCGAACTCGGCGCCCCGGGCGCCGGCCTCCTTGCGCGCGGTCTCGGCGGCGGCGAGCTGATCGCGCAGCTCGGTGATCGTCGCCTCGCGGTCATCGAGCTCGGCCTGCTGGGCGCGGGCGGCATCGGAGGTCTCCTTGATGCCCGACCGGAGCCGCTCGGCCTCCTTGCGGGCTGCGGCCAGCTGGTGTCCGAATCGCGTCTCCGCGCGACGGAGGTCGGCGATCTCGGCATCCCGAGTACGGATGTCGCCCTCGAGCTCATCGAGTCGGCCCTGACGCGTCGTGAGGTAGGACTCGAGGTGGCGTAGTTCGCTCTCACGGGCCTTCGCCGACTGCCGCAACTCGCCGACCTCGCGGCGGGCGACCTCGGCCTCGGCGCGGGCGGCTTCGGCCTGCTTCTCGCGTTCGGCGCTCTCGGCGGAGGCGGCCCGGATGCGCTCGCGCAGGGCGAGCACATCGCCCGAGTCCTCCTGGAGTTCCGCGATCCGGGTCGTGCTCTCGGCCAGGCGGGCAAGGTCCTTCTCGCGTGCCTCCGCCGCTGTGCTCGCCGACGCCGTCAACCGCTTGACCTCGGCGCCGAGCGAACTGACCCGGGACTCGGCGGCCGTCAACTTCGCGGCGAGGGCCGCGGCCCGGGCCTCGGCGGCCCCGGCCGCCGCAGTCGCCTCCTCGACCTGCCGTCGCCGCTCGTCGTCGCCGGCGGCGGCCTCGCGCGCGGCCGCCTCCGCGGCGGCGAT
>JAHEIS010000141.1 GCA_024639225.1 Actinomycetes bacterium
CCCGGATCCCCCGCCGCCAGACCCCGACCCGGATCCCCCGCCGGCAGACCCGGACCCGCCGCGGGCCGAGCCCGCGCCGGCGCAGCCGGTCGTGTCGGCCCCGGCGACAACGCCGCCCACCGCCGTCAAGGTTCCCAGCTCGACCGTGAAGCCACGGCCGCGGAAGGTGTTGTTCCGCCTGTCGCGCAGGCCTAAGCGCCTACCGGCTCGTCAGCTGATCGTCCGCGGGCAGGTGGTCCCCGCAATTGGCCAGCGCTGCGGTGGTCGCGTTCTGCTGCGCGCCTACGTCGGCAAGCGCCGGATTCTCGCCAAGCAGGTGGGCGTGCGCCGGGTGCGCAAGCGGTGTCGCTTCGTTGCCGTGCTACCCGTACGGCGAACGGGCAGGGCCCGCGTCGTTGCCGTCACCGCCCGCTTCATGGGTACCTCGAAGATGCGCCCTCTGGGCTCACGCTCCAAGCGGATTCGGATTCGCTAGCGCAGGGTCCCCGGGTCGCCATTGGCGGCCCATAGCGCTAGACGTTGCACGCGGCCAGAGCGTCGAAGTAGCGCTCCTCGTCCGGAGCCTGCCCCGGGTTGTCCGTCAGCTCGACGCCGCGCACGATGCCCTGCTTGTCGATGATGAAGGTTGCTCGGCCCGAGAAGCCAAAATCGAGGTAGGTCCCGTACGCCTTGGCGGTCGCCCCTTTCGGCTCGAAGTCGGACAGGAGGATCGTGTCGGTGAGACCGAGGCTCTGGGCAAACGCCGCCTGCGACCACCGTCCGTCGACGGAGATCCCGATGATCTGGGCCTCGTCGGCCATGTATCTCGCCGCATTGGCGTCGAGCGCGGAGAGCTGGTCCGTGCAGACGGGGCTGAAGGCGTTCGGGAAGAAGACCAGGACGACGTTCTTCTCGCCGGCGAAGTCCGAGAGCGAAACGTCCTCGTTGGCCGTGTTCTTCAGGGTGAAATCGGGCGCTTTCTGACCGATCGCGACAGCCATGGGTCCCCCTTGATGCGTAACCCCCCGCGAGCGACGCGAGGCTACACGCTCGCAACGAACATCGCCGCATACTGCGCTAACGTGGGCGTGTGCCAACCGCCCCGCGCAGACGCCGTTCCGTCGCTCCGCCCGAGCAGGGGTGGGCGCTTGGCGCTGACGGGATGCCCCGCGTCGCCTGGATCGTCCTCGCGGTGCTCGTCGGAGCCCTCGCCGTGCTGCTTCTGGCTGTCGGATACATCGGTTACGGAGCCATGATCGCCATCCTCGCCGCCGCGGCCGCGGTAAACCTGACCTAGCCGATGCGAGAGCCGCTTGCTCTCGCGGAGGCACTGCGAGCGGCTCACCCCAACCTCGAGCCGCTCGAGGTCGACGCGGACCACCTCGCCCGCCTGCTCGCCGAGTTGGGCGGCGACACGCGCGACGACCGCCTGGTGGCAGAGGTGATCGCCTGCTGGGACAGCCTGCTGCCATGACCCTGCCCGCGACGCGTCGCACGAAGGTGCTGGCCACGGTCGGTCCGGCCACGGCTGACGCCCGATCGGTGCTGAGGCTGATTCAGTCTGGCGCCGACGGCATCAGGATCAATGCGAGTCACGGCCGCGCCGAGCACTGGCGCACTTCGGCGGCCAACACGCGCCACGCCGCAGACATCGCCGGGCGTCCCGTCGCACTTCTGTTTGATCTCTCCGGCCCGAAGATCCGCCTCTCATCGGATGTGGAGATCCGCGAGATCGCAGCCGCCCAAGAGGTCGAGTTCATCGATGAGGACACCCCGCAGAACGGGGCTATCCGGGTTCGCTGGCCGGAGCTCGCCCTCGCCGTCGCGCCGCGGCGCTCGGAGATCGTCATCGGCGACGGCACGCCCCGCTTCATCGTGACCGAGGTCTCGGGAGGGGTCGTGCGAGCGCGCTGCGAGCGGCCGGGCACGCTGCGTCCTTCCAAGGGGGTCTTCGTGACGCACACCGAGGCCGGCGGTCCCGCGCTCACTAACAAGGATCTCGTCGATCTGGACGTTGCCGTCGAGGTCGAGGCCGAGTTCGTGGCGCAGTCGTTCGTGCGTACTGGGGATGACGTCGCGCTCCTACGCGACGCACTCGACGCTCGGGGCAGCCGGGCGCGGATCGTCGCCAAGATCGAGAAGGTCGAGGCCGTCGAGAACCTGACGGAGATCCTCGAGCACGCCGAGGGGGTCATGGTGGCGCGTGGCGACCTCGGGGTCGAGGCCGGCCCGGCAAAGGTCCCCCTGCTGCAGAAGGAGATCATCAGCAGGGCGACCGCCGCCGGAAAGCTGGTGATCACGGCGACGCAGATGCTCGAGTCCATGCTGAGCTCGCCCGAGCCGACGCGCGCGGAGGCGAGCGACGTCGCCAACGCCATCCTCGACGGCACATCTGCGGTGATGCTCTCGGGCGAGACGGCGGTCGGCAGCTACCCCGCGGAGGCGATCGAGGTGATGGCAGAGATCGCCCGTGAGGCCCAGGCGGGCCGACCCTTCGCGGTCGACATCAAGGCGGCCCCCTCGGATCAGGCCGAGGCCGTGATGCAATCCGCGACCTATCTGGCGGAGCAGATCGATGCGGCCGCACTGGTCATCCCGACCGCAACCGGGGGCTCCGCGCGAGCCGCGGCGAAATACCGCCCGGGGCGGCCGATCATCGCCCTGGCCGAGGACGAGGTCGTCACCAACCAGCTCGCGCTCGAGTGGGGTGTGGTCAGCGCGACCCTGCCGGCCCACCCCGGGAAGATCATCGACCTCCTCGACGAGGCGCTGTGGAGCGCCCGGGCCGCGGGTCGTCTCAGCAACGGCGACACCGTGGTCGTGACCTACGGTCAGTCGGGACGCGTCTCCGGGGGCACCGATCTGATCGCTGTGCGCCGCGTCGGCGCCGCTTTACCGCCCGGCGCCTCGGGCATCGACCTCGCCATGGGCTAAAGGCTCGAGGGGGCCGCCAGCAGAGGCTCGCGGCTCCCTCGACTCGCCTTCTCGTCAGAGGCCGCGAGCGATCCGGACGCGCTTTGCGGCTCGGGCGGGCTTCTGGCCCTTCAGGTTGGCCGCCTTGGCCCGGACGACGATCCGCCGGTTGCCGACACGGGCGCGGTTGCGTGCCTTGACGACGACGACGACCGTCTTGGCCCGTCGGATGTTGATGCGGTTGAAGCGCATCCGCACCGTGCGGCCGCGAACGGCGAAGCTCCCCGGGGCGCGCAGAATGCGAACGATCTTCATGCCGCGAGGCACGGTGATCCGCGAGAGGACGCGGCGCGCAGTGTGCTTGCCACGGTTGGCGATCCTCACCCGGTAGCGGGCGCTCTGGCCCTGGCGCACCCGCTGGGGACCGCGAATCGCGGCTCGCAGGCCGGCTCGGTGGGCCGGCTTGGAGACATGCTTGACCGGCGCGACCGTCTCCTTGACGCCCGCGTCGTTGAGCGGGTCGGGCTCGCTCGCCGCGGGCCCCATGTCGCCGCGGGCGGGGCAGGCGATCTCAAGGGTGCCCGAGAACTCTGCGGTGCCGTCGGCGGTCTCGGTGAAGACACTGCCGACGTAGCGGTTGCCGTCGGGCAGGGGAATCGACATCTCCCAGCCGATCACGTTCTCGCCCGACCCGGCGAACTCGAACTGGACCTGCTCGGACGTGCCGGTGAAGGTGGTCTGCTCGGTCGACTTGGCAACGCTGACGATGGCGCGGTGAAGCTCGGCATCGCCGGCGAGCGTGACGCCGTCGACCGCCGCCACTCCCAGGTTGAGGCGCTCGGCGCTGCAGTCGTACCGCATCGAGACCGTGGCCTTCTCAACCAGGGTGCCCTCCGAAAGCACGTTGGCTGGTCCGACCACGTCGTCGTCGCTCCACTCGTCGAGGTTCCCGTCGATGCCAGGGTCGGCCCCGAAAGTGTAGGTCGGCTGAAAGGTGGGAGTCGGCTTTCCCGGGGGCTCCGGCGAAGGAACCGGCTTGGCATATGCCAGAGCAGGGACGCCGAGTGCGGCCGCGGAGGCGGCGATGACGGCCAGTCCGGCTCTGAGCGATCGCGAAGAACGCGCATGTGACATGGGGTCTCCAGTCTTGGGCACCCAGCGCGCGGAACGGCAGGGCCGGAACCGTTTCGCGAATCGCTGGCGGGCACCACGCGGTTTACGTGCTGTCCGGCGTGATCGGCGCCGAAGGGCCGCGAGTTGAGGTGCGCGCTAGCGTGTCGCCGCGGTCGATTCCCGCAGCGAGCGGGCCTTTCTGGCCCCGAGCAGGGTGTCCGGGTCCACGTCGACGAGATCTCGCCCAAGACGGTTGGCAAGCGCCGCGGCCAGCGCGCGCTCGATCCGTGCGCGATCCGGGTCGCCGCCTTCCGCAGCAATCGAGGTCGGCGCTACATCCGGGGCTCCGCATGCCGTGATCGCCTGAAACCAGGAGAGGTCCGGATCGCGGTTCAGCGCGATTCCGTGCATGGAGACCCCACCCGTGACGCGGATGCCCACGCTGCCGATCTTCCGTCCTTCGACGTAGGCGCCCATCGCCGACTCGTCCGCCACGGCGCCCGCAATGCCCGATGCGCGTGCCATCGACTCGGCCAGGGCGGTCACGAAGGGGCGCACGCGCCGGCCTGCGCGCAGATCGTGGATCACGTACGCGACGCTCTGCCCCGGCCCGTGCCAGGTCATCAGCCCCCCGCGGTCGATGTGCGCGAAGCTCGCCCCGCGCGCCGCCAGAGTGGCATCGTCCATGAACAGGTCGGAGCGCGCTCCGTGTCTGCCGGTCGTGTAGACCGGATCGTGCTCGAGCAGCCAGATCACGTCGGGAATCGCCCCGGCCTGACGCGCCGCCACCAGCGCCCGCTGGATCTCCCAGCTCCTGGCGAAATCGATGCGTTCGGTCCGCACGACCGCAGCGGTCTCCATGGCTATGGCGTCGTCCCGATATCCGGATTCGTCGTCCCCATATCCGGATTGTGACAGGCGGGCTGCCGCCGGAGCCGGACGCCTCAGCGGTGCAGATGCCGCTCCATCAGCGCGACGTCGCGCCACCGC
>JAHEIS010000142.1 GCA_024639225.1 Actinomycetes bacterium
ACGGGCTGTTCAGCAAAGCGCTCGACACCGACAACGGTCGCCGCCAGCGTGATGAGTTCATCCGAAGGATTCGCCGCCGGGCGTCGGTCGGCGTAGCGCTCGGGGACGCCTCACATGGCACCGACGAGGCCGTGGACCTCACATCGTCCGCGGCCGATATGGCCGAAAACCGCGGGCGACGACATCGCGGCGTCCATTCATTCCTGACGTGGACCGCGTGGGAGTCCTTGGCTGACTTTCGGCTCGGACCTAGGAGTGGAAACTGTGATCCGTGCGTTGATTTCGACAGCGCTCGCCTTGGCGGGCAACGCGATAGGGCTGGTAGTCGCCGCTGCGGTACTTGACGGGATGGAGATCTCCGGCGCCGCGTTCGTCATTGCGGTCGTGATCTTCACCGCGGTCCAGATCGTCATCCAGCCGTTACTGATTCAGATGGCGGCCAGAAGTGTCACTGCGCTACGTGGTGCGACCGCGCTCGCGGCAACGCTGATAGCCCTGATCGTCACTGAGCTCGTGTCGGACGGACTCGAGATCCGCGGGCTCGGCACCTGGCTCGGGGCTACTCTGATCGTCTGGTTCGCGTCAATGCTGGGCGGGGTCATCCTTCCGCTCGTCTTCCTGCGGAACAAGGTCGAGGAGCGCCGGGCCTGAGCTGACGGCCCCGTGCGCAACGTGGCGTCGCGGGTCTTGGCGGGAACGCCCGATTCTGGATCGCACCCAGGAGGTCAGCGGTTCGAGTCCGCTATGCTCCACCTCACCAAAAGCCTGTAAACAGTCGCCTTTCTGACCGAGGGCGCCTCAGTCCGGTCGGGCGCAGAGCGCACCCAGGCGAGTTGTGGGAGTCTGGACCGGACCCCGCGCAGCCCGTGAAGAGGAGCGATCCGTGAGTGATTTCGACAATGCCATCCCGCTGAGCCTGGTTCCCGGCTCGAAGGCCCTCGACCGTCAGGCGGTTCTGCCCCCTGACGACACGACCATCACCTTCGGCATGCACGGCGCGCTCTGCGATCACTACAACTACACGCCCGATGTCCAGATGCCGGGCACGCTCGACTTCCTTGTCGCGTCGGTCGGCGGCTGCCTCATCGGCACCTTCGCCGGTTCGCTACGGCGGGCGCGCGTGCGGATCGAGCCCGAAGATCTGACGGCGACCGCCCACGGCTCCATCGCTCCGGATGAGGAGGGCATCCTCGTCCTCAGCAAGATCACGATGGCGTACAGGCTCCGGCTCGATGACGCTCAGCGCGAAGCCGCCGAAGAGGTGCACGCGGTCCACGTCGGGCGATGCCCCAACGCGCGCAGCGTCATGCCGGCGATCGAGATCGACAGCGGTCTGGAGATCGTCAGCCCCGTCACCGCCTGAGGCGGGGGCGGGTCGACGTCCGGTCAGGCGGCGACGGCCTCACGCCGGACGCCGTCGATCAGCGCCTCGAGGCCGAACGTGAACTGGGACTCGCTGCGGAAGCCGACCATCTCATCCGCCAGCTCGGTGAGGTTGGGGAAGCGCTCGGGCGGCAGCGACGCATAATCGAGCTCGGTGTCCGCCTCAATGCGGCGGACCTCCTGGGCCACGAAGCCGATGGCGTAGCCGATCACGGCATACACGCCACGGAGGGCGACCTCCGCGGGCACGCCCTGCGAGCGCAGAGCGCCGATCGCGTCCTCGACGATGGTCAGCGCGCGACCTCGCGGGTCGGGCCGCTCGATGAACAGCGGGGCGAGGCCGGGGTACCGCTGGAGCGTCGTGCGGATCGCGCCGGCCATGAGCCGGAGCCTCTCCGTCCACTCGACGTCGTCGTCAATGTCGAGCGCGAGTTCCTCGGTCACGGCGTCCAGCATCGCCCGGATGAGCACGTTCTTGGAGGAGAAGTACCCGTAGAGCGTCATCGCGGACACGCCCAAGGCGCCGGCGAGGCGCCGCATGGAGAGCGCGTCCAAACCTCCGTCTCCGGCCATCTCGAGGGCAGCGCGGAGGATCTGTTCCTGAGAAAGGCGCGCGGGTCGGCCACGGCGCGGAGGGTCGGATGCGGGGGAAGTGGACATTCGGACGTGCAGTCGCCTCAGACCGGGTCGGGTGACATGTATTCATGTACAACGTACACTATACAACGTATAATAAATCTCATTCCGGGTCATGAACCCGCGCCGGGCCGCTACTGTCGGCCCAGCACGTTCCGCCACCACCACGCACGAGGCTCCGCGCAATGAGCAGCATCACCCCGGCCGAGTACCCACCCCCGTTCCGGCACTCTGATCACATCGCCCGACCCCAGGCCGCTGAAGACGAGCGGATCGATGTCGGAGTCCTGATCGTCGGCGCCGGCCCCGCCGGCCTGGCCACCGCGGTTCGCCTGGGTCAGTTGCTGGGCGAGGACGAGGCGGTCCTCGAAAGCCTGGGTGAGGTACCGATCGCCGTCGCCGAGAAGGGCAAGACCGCCGGCTCGCACCTGCTGTCGGGCGCCGTCATGAAGCCCGGGCCGATCAAGGATCTCTTCCCGGACCAGATCGATGACATCCCGCGTTACTGGGAGGTTGATTCCGAGGCCGTCTACTTCCTCACCAAGGGCAGCAAAGTGCGCATTCCCGCGCCGCCGCAGCTGCACAACAAGGGCAACTGGGTCATCTCGATCAGCCAGATGGCACGGTGGATGGCCGAGCAGGCCGAAGAACTCGGCGCCTTCATGCTCCCCGAGACGGACTGCCAGAAGATCCTGGTCGAGGACGGCTACCTCAAGGGCGTGGTCACCGGCGACAAGGGTCGGGGCAAAGAGGGCGAGGAGATGGGCAACTTCGAGCCCGGAGCCGAGTTGCACGCCGGGGTCACGGTCCTCGCCGAGGGCACGCCCGGCCACCTCACCCAGGTGACGCGTAAGCACTTCGACCTCAACCAGGGCGTCACCCAGACCTGGGAGCTGGGCGTCAAGGAGGTCTGGGAGGTCCCCAAACCGCTGACCCGCCTCCTCCACACCGCCGGCTGGCCCCTCCGCCTCAACCCCAGGTACCGCGAGTACGGCGGCTCATGGCTCTACCCCATGGGCGAGGACCAGATCTCGCTCGGCTTCGTGGTCGGTCTCGACTATGCGGACGCACGCCTGTCGGTCCACGACATCCTCCAGGAGTTCAAGACCCACCCCTTCATCCGCGAGATCCTCGAAGGGGGCAAGCGGCTGACCTGGGGCGCGAAGACCATCCCGGGCGCGGGCACCTACGGGTTCCCGACCCGACTCCATGTCCCCGGCGGCGTGATCGTCGGCGACTCGGCGGGCTTCGTTGACCTCGCCGCCCTCAAGGGCGTCAACTACGCGATCCGCTCGGGGATGATCGCGGCGGAGTCGATCTACGAGGCGCTGAAGGCCGAGAAGGCCACGACGACCACCGGCCTCTGGGGCTACGACGAGAAGATCAAGGACTCCGAGGTCTGGTCGGACCTCTGGAAGGTCCGCAACATTCGCCCGGCATTCCAGCGCGGGATGTTCTACGGCGGCGTCATCCATGGCATGGCGACCGCGACGATGGGCCGCTTCCCCAAGCGGATCTCGTTCAAGGCGGATGACCAGGAGCCGATCTTCCTCAACGGCCGCCGGGACAGGTCCTACCCGACGCCCGATGGCGAGCTCACATTCGACAAGCTCGGCAGCGTCTTCGAGAGCGGCAACAAGACGCGGGATGACCAGCCCAGCCACATCCGTGTCCAGACCGAGGTGCCGCGCGAGCTCGCGTACGCCTGGGAGTGGATGTGCCCGGCCAAGGTCTACGAGGTCGTCGAGGACGAGGCCAGCAACGGCCACGTCAGCCTGAAGGTGAACGCGTCCAACTGCGTCCAGTGCGGTGCGATCACCGCCAAGGGTGGCCGTCTCACGCCGCCCGAGGGTGGCTCGGGGCCGGAGTACCAGATCACCTGATCCACCTCGGCGCCGGGACGGTGACGTCCCGGCGCTCCGGTCATACCCGTCCGAGGAGTCCCTTGAGCACTGAGATCCCCGCCGCCGCCCGCCCCGTCCTGGTGTGGATGTCGGAGAACCGCGGCCGGCTCGCCGAGCTCGTCACCGAGGAGATCGGCGCTGACGGCGACGCCTCGCCAGAGGCCGACGCCTCGATCCGGGCGCATCTGCGCTTCGTCGCCGAAGGTATCGGCGCCACCGCCGGATCCGACGAGTCCGGGCTGGTGGCCTACGCGGCTTCGGTGGACACCGCCCTCGACCCCGACCGCTTCGCCGAGTACGCCGCCGAGACCGGTGAGGCCCACGCGTTCGTGGCGACGTCACAGTTCGGGGACGACGCGGGAGACGATCCCGTCAACCGTGAGGTCATCGATCGCCGCGTCCGGATCAACGCCTGGATCCGCCTCTTCCTCGACACGCTCGACGAGGCCCGCTCACCGGCCGAGCCCTGGGCGCCCGGCGCCAACGCCTGGATGCACCAGGAGCAGGATCGTCTGGCGAACACGATCTTCGCGATGGACCGGCGCGCCAAGCAGGTCGAGATCGACCGTGGCAACCAGCAGGCCATCGACGATCCCGAGACCTCGAACCTCATCGGCCGGGCGGCGGTCATCCAGGCACACATGCGGTTCCTGGTCGAGGCGATCGGGACGGTCCGCGCCGCCTGACGGCGCTCAGCCGCCGTGGGCGGCGATCATCTCGACGTAGCGGGCCGCTGAGCTCTCGAGGCGACGCGTCTCGTCGGCGGTGACGTCCCGAACGACCTTCCCCGGCAGTCCGAGAACGAGCGACCCCGGGGGCACGTCCGCCCCCTCGGGAACCAGGGCCCCGGCGCCGACGATCGCCCCCGAGCCGATGCGGGCGCCGTTGAGCACCCGCGCGCCGATCCCGATCAGCACGGCGCCCTCGATGATGCACCCGTGCAGGCACGCCTGATGGCCCACCGTCACTCCGTCACCGATCGCCAGAGGCAGCCCCGGGTCGCTGTGGAGGACGGCGCCGTCCTGGAGGTTTGAACCCGCCCC
>JAHEIS010000044.1 GCA_024639225.1 Actinomycetes bacterium
TCGTGAGCGGTGCGCTGTGGTTCCTGCTTCCCGCCGGCAGCATCGACCGACCGTCCCTGGTGTGGCCGGCCATCGCGATGGTGGCCGGGTACGCCCTCATCGACAAGGTCGGCTGGAACACCGACGTCGTGCTCGCCGCTTTCAGGGCGGGGCAGGAGCTGTTCTGGGTACGGCTCGTCCAGGCCATCGTGATGCTCGTTGTGGCGATCGCTCTCGGCGTTCTCCGCGACCCCGGCGTCTGGGGCCTGGTGGTCGCGACGATCGCCGCCTGGTCGGCCGCGCTCGTCGTGCGCCTGGTCTACCTCCGACGCTTCGCTCGTCTCCGGGTGCCGCGAGCCGACCTCCACGAGGGGGCCGGGGCCCTGCCCGGATACCTGCGCTTCGGCCTGCGGGCCGGCGGCGGGTCGTTCGCCAACACGCTCTCCGACACCGCGCCCGTCTGGATCCTCGCCCCCTTGGCGCCGGTCGCGGTTGTCGGCGCCTGGAGTCGGGTCGAGCTGCTGACCGCCCGCCTCACCGAGGGTCTCGTGCGGGTGGCCGAGATGTTGTTCCCGACCCTCGTCGAGCGCCGCGAGGACGGAGACACCGAGGGCTATGAGCGCGTGCTGATCGACACGGTCCGCTACGTCGTCGGGGGCACCCTGCTCGTCGCGGCCTCCCTCGGCGGGGCCCGGTTCGGCGTGATGGATGTGTTCGGCCCCGGATTTGACGTCGCCGCCGGCACGCTCGCCGTGATCATGCTCGCCGGACCTCTCCACGCGATCTCGATCGTCCAACAGCTCGCGTTGTACTCGGTCGATCGCCCCCTGGCCACCACGGTCGCCGCGGTCGTGCGCATGATCCTCGTGGTCGTGCTGGGGATCGTCTTCGTGCTGATGCTCGGCGTGGTCGGTATCGCCGTCGCGGTCGTCATCGCGCTCGCCATCTCGGCGATCGTCCAGGGCCGCGAGCTCCGCCGGGAGTTGAGCGGATCCTTCATGCGTTTCTGGCCCGTGCGGGCGCTCGCCGCGGCCGTCCTGGCCTACGGCGGCGGGTTCGCCGTCGCCTGGTTCGTCGACCACAATGCCGACGGGCATCTGGCGACTCTGCTGGCGCTCGTGGCCGGGTCGTTCACCTATCTGGCGCTCTACTTCGTCGCCGGCGGCACCCTGCCGCGCGACCGGGAGCGTGTCGGCAAGGGACTCGAGCGCCTCCGCAGGATGCGGAGCGGCGGCCCGCCGGAGAATGGCGCTCCCGGCTCGAACACCCACCGCGGAGTGGGGGCAGCCGATGGCAAGCGCGCTACGCTACCGACATGAGCCGGATTCTGAGACTCGCGATCATCGCCGCCCTGCCGATGGTCATTCGTACTGTCCGCAGCCGCATGTCCTCGCGCACGGACGAGAGCACTTCCTAGGCGTTCCCTTCGGCTCGTTTGCAGCCGATACTCCGACCGCCCGCCAGTCGGGCTCGCCGGCGGGCCCGCGCGGGAATGCGGCGCCCGGGGATGGCCGCGCCGCACCCCGCCTCGGGTCTAGAGCCAGCCGTTGGTGACCAGGGACTCCGCGATCTGGACGGCGTTGGTCGCCGCGCCCTTGCGCAGGTTGTCGCCGACGATCCACATCGCCAGGCCGCGCGGATGCGACGAGTCCTCGCGGATCCGTCCGACGAAGACCTCGTCGCGGTCCTCGGCCTCGCGCGCCAGCGGGTAGACGTTGCCCCCCGGCTCGTCGCGGAGGATGAGCCCGGGCGCGGCGGTCAGCAGGTTCCGGGCGCCATCGGCGCTCAGGGCGTCGGTCGTCTCGATGTGCGCGGCGATGCTGTGTCCACGCATGACGGGGATCCGGACGCAGGTCGCGCTGACGGCGAGGTCGGGCATGCCCAGCAGCTTGCGCGTCTCATTGCGGACCTTGGTCTCCTCGCCGGTGTAGCCGTCCTCCCCGAAGACGTCGATGTGGGGGAGAGCGTTGAAGGCGATGGGGTGGGGATAGACCTCGGGCTCGGGCTCGTCGCCCGCGAGGTAACCGGCGCTCTGCGTGCGGAGCTCCTCGATCGCCGCCGCACCCGTGCCGCTCACCGACTGACAGCTGGTGATCACGACGCGCTCGAGACCGACCGCGTCGGCGATCGGCTTGAGCGCCACCACCAGCGGCGCGGCGACGCAGTTGGGGTTGGCGATGATCCCCGTGTGTCCCTCGATCGCGGACTCGTTGACCTCGGGGACGACCAGTGGGACCGCCTCGTCCATCCGGTAGGCGGAGGAGTTGTCGATCACCACAGCCCCGGCCTCGACGGCTGCGGGCGCGAACGCGCGTGAGCGGGCACCGCCCGCGGAGAACAGCGCGATCTGGCAGCCCTCGAAGCTGTCCTCGCGCAGCTCCTCGACTCGGAACGGCTTGCCGAGGTACTCGACCTCCTTCCCGGCGCTCCGGGCGGAGGCGAGCGGCCGCAGACGGGTGACCGGGAAACCCCGCTCCTCCAGGACGCGAATCATCACGCTACCGACGGCGCCGGTGGCGCCCGCGACCGCGACGTCAAACATCGGCGCGCCGGCTGGCCTCCGCGGCGAGGTCGAAGGCGTCGTGGAGGACGCGCACGGCGCGTTCCACCTCACGGCGGTTGATCACCACGGTGATTCGGATGTTCGACGTGTCGATCATCTGGATGTTGATGTCCTCGGCGGCGAGTGTGCGGAACATGGTGGCGGCGACCCCGGGATTCGACTTCATGCCGGCGCCGACGAGCGTCACCTTGCCGATCTGATCGTCGCTGGAGAGACTCTCGTAGCCGAACTCGCCGTCGAGGCCTTCGAGCGCGGCCTGGGCGGTCGGCAGCTGGTCGAGTGGCACGGTGAAGGAGAGGTCGGCCAAGCCGTCCGCGCTGACGTTCTGGATGATGGTGTCGACGTTCACCAACGCGTCGGCGAGCGAGGTCATGATCGCCGCGGCGACGCCGGGCTTGTCGGCGATGCCGCTGATCGTGACCTTGGCCTCGTCGCTCTTGTGGGCGATGCCGGACACGATTGCCTGCTCCATATCGGGTGTCTCCTCGGTGATCCAGGTCCCCTCCTCCGCGCGAGCGGAGGACCGGACGTGCAGTGTCACGCCATGGTTGCGGGCGAACTCGACGGCCCGTAGCGCCAGTACGCGCGAGCCCATGGCGGCCATCTCGAGCATCTCCTCGTGGCTCAGCCGCGGCAGCTTACGCGCAGACGGAACGACCCGTGGGTCGGCGGTGAACACTCCGGTCACATCACTGTAGATCTCGCAGACCTCAGCCCCCAGCGCGGCGGCGAGGGCGACCGCGGTCGTGTCGCTCCCCCCACGGCCGAGCGTGGTGACGTCCCGATCCGACGAGACGCCCTGGAATCCCGCGACCAGCACGACGAGCCCGTCGTCGAGAGCCTGGACGAGGCGCTCGGGGTTGATCGACTCGATGCGCGCGGTCGTGTGATTGCCGTCGGTGCGGATGCCGGCCTGGGAGCCGGTGAAGCTCCGGGCCCGGTGCCCGAGGTCGCCCAGCGCCATGGCCGCAAGCGCGCAGGAGATCCGCTCGCCGGTCGACAGGAGCATGTCCATCTCCCGCGGGATCGGCGCCCCGGAGATCTCGGAGGCCAGCGACACGAGGTGGTCCGTGGTCGAACCCATCGCCGAGAGTGTCACCACGACCCGCGAGCCCTCCTCGGCGGCAGCCGCGATCCGCCCGGCGACGCGCCGGATCATGTCCGTGTCGGCAACCGAGCTGCCGCCGAACTTCATCACTCGGATGTTCTGCTGTCCGTCTGTCGCCACCAAGCGCAACAGGATAGACGGCTCCGCTCGTCGCGGCGACGTATCGGGCCGATGTGCCGTCGCCGGGGAGCGCGCGCTCCGACGACGTCAGCTCGCTCCGGAGCCCTTGAGGACCGTCGGGATCGTGCCGAGGATGATGCGTAGGTCCCACCACGGCGACCAGTTGGCCACGTACTGGTAGTCGAGACGCACCATCTCCTCGAACGGGATGTCGTTACGGCCTTTCATCTGCCAGAGGCCGGTGATCCCCGGGACGATGTCGAGCCGGCGGGCGTGCCAGCCTGTGATCTGCACCGCCTCGTGGGTGACGAAAGGCCGTGGCCCCACGAGGCTCATCGTTCCGTTCATCACGTTGAACAGCTGAGGCAGCTCGTCGAGGCTCGTCCGCCGGAGGAAGTTGCCGATCCGGGTGACCCGCGGGTCGCTCTTCATCTTGAACAGCGGGCCGGAGCTCTCCATCTCGTTCATGTCGGCCATCGCCTGACGATGGGCCTCCGCGTCGATGCGCATGGAACGGAACTTGACGATGTGGAAGGGCTGGCCCCGGTACCCGAGCCGCTCCTGTCGGAAGAAGACCGGGCCGCGCGAGTCGAGCTTGATGGCGATGGCGCAGGCGAGCATCACGGGGGACAGGAGGACCAGAGCGGTTCCGCCGATGGCGAGATCGAGAGCGCGCTTTGAGATCCGGGCACCACGGGACAGGCTGGCGCTGGCGAGATCGACCACCGTCGTGCCTCCGAGCGATGAGAGCGACGCGTGGAGCGGGGTGATCTCGTAGAAGCGCGGCACGACCGAGATCGGGATGTCTCCCGAGGTCGAGGCGCGCACCCTGTCGAGGACATCGCTGGCGGGCATGCGGGAGAAGGCGAGCAGAATCCGCTCCGCCCCGGACTCGCGGACCGCGTTGACCAGGCGGTCATTGGCGGGGAAGACCGGCAGTGACGCGAGGTCCTCCTCCAGCGGGAGCGGATCATCATCGACGAATCCGACGACGACGGCGTCGCCCGCCCGACTGCGACCGATCGAACGGGCGATCGACTGGCCGGTCTCCCCGGCGCCCACGATGAGTACGCGCTCGGGGCTGCGCCGCATCATGCGGCGCCGGATGACGCTGTGGGCGGCGGTGAGCGCGAGCGTGAGAAGCGGCAGGGCGACCATGACCGCGATGCCGGCGGTCCGGCCGATCTGGTTCGGGACGATGACGAGAAGGGCGACCAGCCACGCCAGGCTCACCCCGCTGAGCCCCGCGACGATCCGCGCCGACTCCGAGATGCGGTCGGAGCGGGCGGCCGTCGTACCGTAAAGCTCTGCCAGCGCGAACGCGGGTGCGGCGGTGGCGGCCAGGAGTCCGGCGAGCATCAACGCCGCGGCGTTGATGCCCCACCCGACCAGGATGATTCCGGCGGCCACCGCGAATACGAGGGCGACGTCGGCCAGGACCAGCGCCACAGCCAGCCGGGATCGGCGCTCCGGCCGGGGCATGGCCTCGGCGCTGGGGCTCGGTGCCGATCCCTCGGGACGTGCGTCCCGGTGGACGGTGGTCGACTGCTGCTCGGACATCCGTGTCCTCGGTGGCGGGCTCAGGTCGGCCCCTTCTGGTCGCTGTGGGCGGCTGCGGGGTACCGGCTCTCACCCTTGTATCGGCCACGGGGCGCCGCGATCTGAGCCCCGCGGCCCGCGTCGGCACACGCGAGAACAAAGTGGTGGCGTTTTGTAAGAGCGGCCGCTGGTGGAGCTTTTAATGCTTTCTTGCTGCCTAGTGTCCCGCTCATGCCCAACCACTCCCATGCAGTGTTCGCCCTCCTTGTCGCCGTCGGCGCCGCCGCCGCGTTCGGTGCTGCCGACCCGGTCGAGGCGGAAGCCGCCACGACGTTCCGCGACGGCTTCGAGCGGACCCAACTCACGACCAAGCTCCGGCGCTCCGGTCCCGCGCGTATCCAGTCGCGGTTCTCCGCTCGTGGCCGTCGTGCCCTGCTGATCCCCCGGACTTCTCGACGCGCCCTGGTCACTCGTCGCTTTCCCGTGAGCCGCCGCGTGCACGTCGCCCTGTCGGTGCGCCGCGCCCGCAACGGGATGCAGCGCCTGGTGACGTTCCCCCGAAGCGGTGTCTCGCTTTTCCACGACGGACGGCGCCTCAAGGTGCGCGCCCGTGGCCGCAACCGCGTGATCCGCGGCCAGTTCACCGCCCGCGGGACGTTCAAGCGCGTCGCGGTCATCCTCGACGCGCGTACCAACCGGTTGAGCGTCTATGCCGACGGGAAACGACGCGCGGTCATCCGCACGCGGCTCCGCGCCGAGCGGATGGTCCGCATCGGCGGTCTGCGCAATCGCTCCGGGCCCACCTGGATCGATGACGTCCGCGTCATCGCGGGCACCCGCCCCGGCCCACGTCCGCCGGCCGGCGGCTCAACGCCCAGCCGACCGCCCTCCAGCGGCAACACTCCCGGCGGCGGTGACAGCATGCCCGGCGGTACCGGTGGCGGCACCCCGCCCGATGGCGGCGACGGCGACGTCGTGCCGGTGGCCGGCAGCACCCGCTTCTTCGCCGACGACTCCGTCTGGAACAAGGTCGTGTCCGGCCCGGTCGCCCTCGACCCGAACTCCCCGGCGCTGGTCTCGGACCTCGCCCGCCAGGCGCGTATTCCCGGCCTGCCCCCGACGATCAACTCCGACCGGTACAGCACGGCGGTGTACACGGTCGACGGCTCGACCCCGGAGATCGACATCCGGCTCGACCGGGACTTCAGCGACCCGCTCGTCCTCGAGCACTTCACGGGCGTGCCCCTGCCGGCGGAGGCGACGCCCTCCAACGGCACCGACAGTCACATCGTCGTGCACCGCCCCTCGACCGATCAGCTCTGGGAGTTCTGGACGCTCAACGGCACCGGGACCAACCGCGGAGCCGGATGGGGTGGACGTCTCGACAACGTGTCGACCGGCGCGGGGATCATGAAACACCCCGCCGGGGCAACCGCGACGGGCCTTCCACTCGTCGGTGGCCTCATTACCCTGGCCGAGCTCCGGGCCGGACGCATCGATCATGCTCTGGCCATGGCGGTCCCCCAGCCACGGGCCGAGTGGTTCACGCCGCCCGCGAACCGAACCGACGGCTTCGTGTATTCCGACACGGCGGTTCCCGAGGGGGCGCACTTCCGCCTCGATCCGTCGATCGACATCGCCTCGTTGAACCTGCCCCGCCCGACGCGAATACTCGCCGAAGCGGCTCAGCGCCACGGCTTGATCGTCCGCGACAAGGCCGGCGTGGTCGCGATGTACGCGGAGGACCCCGGACCGTCGGGTTCGGAGGGCGTCTACGACGCGTTCTACGGAGGCATGAGCCCCCAGGCGGTCCTCGAGGCCTTCCCCTGGGACAACCTCCAGCTCCTCAGGATGGACCTCGAGTGCTGCTGGAACATCAACGGATAGAGGACCGGCGATCCGGGCGGTTCACGACCGTTCGCTCGCGGCAAACTGCGTCTGAGCGGCGTCATCGCCTGAGGGTAGGCCTCCAGCCTTACCCTCAGGCTGCTTCCTTGCTCAGGCACGATTCTCGCGGCTCATCGGCCGCGCCCCGCCCTGGCGGGCGATTCTCGGCCTCGCCCCCTGTTGGTTCGAGGTCGGCGTGGTTCGGCTCATCGGTCGCGCCCCGCCCGGATCGCCGGGGCTACCCGCCAGGGTGATTTACGCCCGCTGGCGCGTGGCAACCCGCACCTGTGCGCCGCCCCCGTCCCGCTGGCTCAGGTTGAGACGGGCTCCGGGGTCGGGGCCGGCGGAGCAGGGACGTAGTCGTGGTCCGTGGTCGGTTCCGGGGTCCGTCGGGTGATCTCCTCGACGTAGCAGCACGAGACCAGGCCGGCCCAGGTCCAGAGGACGATGTTGGGGAAGAGGAAGAAGAGCGGCACGAAGTTCGCCACCACCGCCCACTGGACGGCGATCGCGATGAACCCGATTCGGTACGGATAGAGCTCGGGGGGCCCCCGGGTGAGCATCGCTCCTCCGACTGCGATCGCCAGGCCCAGCAGCCAGATCGAAGTCCCGATCAGGCCCAGCTCGACCGCGTTTGAGAGGAACACGTTGTGGATCCGCAGGTTGGTCTCGGTGATCGGGAAGTCGTCGGCTTGGCGGAAGTAGGGCGGAGCGTCGCGCTCTGAGCGGTTCCAGCCGAAGCCGAAGAGGGGCTTGTCGGCGACCATGTTCCCCCCCGCCTCGATCAGGTTCAGCCGATCCCACACCGGTCGGCTCTCGCCCTCCCGCGTCGCCGCGGACTCGGCGAACGAGGGGATCAGAGCAAGTGCGAGGATCACGCCGGCCGCCCCGGTGATCGCCAGTGGCGCCACGTAGCGGCGTAGCTCGCGGGCGACGAGCATCGCGATGACGAGGCCGATCGCCGTTCCGATCCAGACGGCGCGGGTGAGCGTGAGCAGGCTGCCGAACGCGCAGAGCGCGGCCGTCGCCCCTGCGAACCACCGCCACTGGGCTCTCTCTGCGCTCCGCGCCGCGATCACCGCCGCGACACCGCAGATCAACAGGGCGAGTCCGTTTGCCGCCGCCTCGACGAAGGGGCCGCGAGCGCGCTCGGGGTGCAGACCGAAGCCGGGGTCGCTGATGTAGCCGGGCCAGATGAAGGCGTTCGCGTCGAGGGTCTCGAGAATCGCCGTCACGCCGATGTACGCGCCGAGCACGGTGAGAGATCCGACGAGGATGGAGCGCTGGCGGGCCGTCCGGAAGGCGATCGGCGCGAGCAGGAACATCACGAACGGGAGAGCCCCGAGGCGGTCGACCAGGCCGAAGTAGGAGTCGGCCTCGCCCAGCGTGCCCGCCCACTGCGACGAGGCCACGCCATAGGCCAGCGTCGCGGCCAGCAGCCCGTGCACGGGGCTGAGCCTCAAGCGGACGCCGGTCGCGCCCATCACGTGGCGCCCGATGAGGGACACGATTCCCAGCGCGAGGACGAGGCGGTCCAGGGGCGGGGCGCCGAGGGCCGACCAGTTGCCGGAGAACGCGGTGAGGGCGATGCCGATGCTCAGCGGCCATGCCGGGTCGAGTCGCAGCAGGCCGTAGATGAAAGCCCCGGCGACGATCGCGCCGAAGAGGCCGACGATGAGGCCTGCCGCCGCCCCGGGCTCGCCCGTGCCGGCGGCACTGGCATACGCCGGCGCCGCCGCAAGACCGAGGCCGATCGTCCCGGCGGATGCCTGCAGCAGGGGCCGCCTGGCGAGGCGGCTCCGCATCAGGAACGTCGCAGCAGTCGGCGTGCCGGCATGCCCGGACCGGTCACGTGTCTCCGGCGACGCGCTGCGAAGCCGGCGAGGATGAGTCCGACGACGAGCCCGGCGAGCCCGGCGAGGAAGATGATGCGCTGCCGGTAGGACGCGGCATCGCTTTCGGCCGTGACGGCGCGATTGATGATCTGAACCTGGTTGGCGGATGCCTCGCCCTGCAGGCTCTGGCGGTAAAGGTCACCGAGTACCTCGATCCGCAGTTCGAACGTCCGGACGTTGGTGGTCGCCGCCTGCACCTCGGCCGGCGTGCCGCGGTCGTTGGCCCGGTTGAGGGCGGCCTGCGCCTTCTCCGCCTGCGCGACGGCGCCGCGGTACTCACTGAGCAGGCGTGGGGTGTCATCGTTCACGCGGTTGACGCCGCTGACGTACGCACCGAGTGACTCGGAGGTGAGGTTGGCCAGCTCGACCGCGCTCTCCTCGCTGTCGCCGGTGGCCTCGATCAGGAAGAGCGGGCTCTCGGGGATCGGGGATCCGCTGACGCGGTCGCGAAGGTCGGCGGCGGGGATCCCGACGGTCTCCGACACCGGAGTGAGGACTTCCTCGGCGTCGACGAGGCGACTGTAGGAGGAGGCGAGCGCCTGGGTGCCCGCGACGATTCCGGGAATGGCCTGGGTGGCGACGTCGATGCTGCCGACGCTCAGCCGAGTCTCGGCGGTGTAGACCGGGGCTCGCTCGGCGGTGACGAAGAGGGCCACCGCGATGAAGAACACCACGGGCGCGAGCAGGCTGATCGGATGCGCCATCGCCGCGCGGGCCAGCGTCGTGTCTGTCGGCGGAGGTGGGGGAGGCGCGTCCTCGGCCGCGCGCGGTTCGTCAGTCGGCCCCGCCTCGCGCGGCGGCGGCGTGGAGATCTCGTCCCGGGGCGTGGTGGTGCTCATGTCTCCCTCTTCGGCACGCGGGCCGCGGTTATTGAGGCGGAGAACCGCGGTCAGCGACGTGACGAGCGGGCCGCGGCCGCGCGGCGGAGCAGGCGGGCCCCGAAGGGGATTCCGTCGACGAGGTAGCGGTGAGCGAGCCGGCGTGGCTCCTGGCCGATGCGGTGAACCCATTCCAGTCCGGCGGCCGACATCCACGACGGTGCCCGCGAGACCTCGCCGCTGATGAAGCTGAGGCTGATGCCGACGCCGAGAAACCACGTTTGGGGAAACCGGGCGTGCAACCGGTGACATACCTCGAGGCTTCGGGGAAAGCTGATGCCGACGTAGACGATGTCGGGAGGGCCGGCGGCCGCGAGCAGCGACTCCGTACGGCGCATCTCCAAGTCGTCCTGCTCGAAGCTCATCGGCGGGCAGTGCGCACCCGCGACCACGATTCCCGGATGGCGGGCCTCGAGAACATCTCGTGCGGCGTCGGCCACGCCGGCGTTGCCACCCAACAGGAAGAGCGACCGACCGGCATCGGCCGCGGCTGCGGCAAGTGACACCGTCAGGTCCGACCCCGCCACCCGCTCCGGGAGTGGAGTGCCCTGCAGCCGGGCTGCCCAGAGCAGAGGCATGCCGTCGGCGAGCGACAGGTCGGCGCGCTCGTAGCCGTCCCGCACCACGTCCTCGTCCTCATAGATGCGCAGGTGATCGAGGTTCGGCGTCACCACGACTCCACCCCGGCCCGCGGCCGCTCCGGTGAGGATGTGCTCGATCGCCCCCGCCTCGGTGATGACGTCAACGGGCATCCCCAGCAGGCGGACGATCGTCCGGGCTGGCGGCGTGGCCGGCAGATCGCGCCGTCGTGTCGCCGCGGTGTCGGCGGTGCTCATGAGGGCTCGTCCTCGGGCGTTGAGACGCCGGTGCGCGGGGTGCGGCGCCACTCGGCGGAGCCCCGCGTCGAGTGGATCCGGCGGAAGACCCCGGCCTTCCACAGGAGATACCCCGGCGCAGCCGCGAGGGTCGACCCGAGCGCCCCGGGGCCGCCGGCAACTCGGAGGCCGATCGCGAGGTAGGCCGCGAGCAGGCCGCCGGTCGCGCCCGCGGCAACGAGGGCTGCCGAGCCGACGAGGCCGGCCATCGTCAGCGAGAGGATCACGGCGCTCGTCCCCGCCCAGAGGGCGACGCCGACCGTCAGCGGCGGCGCGGACCAATCGAGGATGCTGATCAAGGCACGTGGCCGGCCGGACCGCAGCACCGCGCCGATGTGCCGGGGCAGATCGCGAACGAGCTGGGCCTGTCCGCCCTCCCAGCGCTCGCGTTGGGCGGTCATCGCGTCGCGGTCGGGAGCCTCGGGCGAGACCACGCCGGCGTCGGAGCAGAATGAGGGATGCACGCCCGAAGCCAGGAGTTCGAAGCTCATCGCGGCGTCCTCGGTGAGGTGGTCGCGGAAGGCGACCCGACCGATGGCTTCACGGGTGAAGCACATGCCGGTGCCGAAGAGCTGTGTCGGGGCCCCGAGACGCGCGAGTCCGCGCGGGCGGACGACGTTCTTCAGCGCGAAGGCCCAGCGGGACACCGCGGCGATGCCGTCCGACTCGCCCGCGAGGCGGTAGGCGCACTGCAACACCTGCTCGCCTGCCGCCAGACCGCGCGAGAGGCTCGCCCCGACGCCGGGCTCGAGCATGCAGTCCGCATCGACGATCATCACGGCGTCGTGCTCCGGGCCTGCGCTCAGGACCGCCAGTCCGTCCCTCAGGGCCGCCGGCTTGCCTCGCGGTCCCGAGTCGCGTTCGAGCACCTCCGCTCCGGCGGCACGAGCGATCTCCGCCGTCCGGTCGGAGCAGTGGTCCGCGATGACCAGCACCGGCGCGAAGGTCGCCGGCCCCTCGGCGTCGACCAGGCTGTCCAGCAGGGCGGCGAGCGACGCCTCCTCATCGTGGGCGGGGATCAGGATCGCGATGCGTGACCCCACGGCCGGCTCGATTGCGACATCGGGACCGCGGGCTCCGGCGAGAGTGCCGACCAGCCATGTTCCCCAACCGGCGGCAAGCGGCGCCAGCGGCGCGACCACGAGGGCTGTCAAGGCCGCGCTCATCCGCCGACCGTCGCCAGCTCATCGTCGAAGATGTCAGCGAGTCGGGCGGCGTTGGCCCGAACGTCGAAGTCCTCGAGGATCCGGTGGCGCCCGGCCTCGGCCAGCCGATGGCGAAGGGGGATGTCATCGAGGAGGCGGGTCAGGGCAGCCGTCAACGCGGGAACAGTTCCCGGCGCGACCAGCAGACCGGATTCGCCGTCGTCGATCAGCTCGGGCACGCCGGCGATCCGGGTGGCGATGACCGGTCGGCGCATCGCCATCGCTTCCATCAGGACCACCGGCAGGCCCTCGGCGAAGCTCGGCAGGCAGAACGCGTCGGCGGCCTCGTAGTGGGCCCGGATCTCGTCCTGGCCGACGGCGCCGAGAAAGCGCGTCGCGCCCTCAAGCCCCAGGCCCCGGGCCTCGGTCGCGATGGCGGACATGTCCGGCCCGTCGCCGATGAACGTGACCTGGACGTCTTGGTTGGCCGCCCGCAGTTCGGCGACCGAGCGCAGGAGGATCGTCGGGCCTTTTGCGCAGATCATCCGGCCGACGAACAGGACCTTGAGCTGTCGGTCCCGCCCCGGGTTGAGGGGGGCGACGAAGTGGTCCGGGTCGACGCCGCAGTGGACGAGGTGCAGCTTCTGCCAGTCGGACTCTGCGGCCGCCTGGGCCATCATCTGACTACGCGCGAAGTGGCTGACGCAGGCGACGAAGCGGGCGTCGGCGATCTTCGCGGTCAGGCGGTGCCGACCGGCGTCCCAGAATTCTGTCGAGCCGTGCATCGTGAAGCTCCAGGTCAACGGTGGCCCCGGAAGGCGGCAGGCGAGCATGGCGACGTCAGCCGCCGGGTTGGCGAAGTGGACATGCAGATGACGGATGCCACGGAGGTTGAGCTCGCGGCGCAGGATGGTCGCCTCGAGCAGGTAGAAGGCCTGCCGCATCCGTCCCCCGGTGTCGCGCCCGGGCGCTACGGGCGTTGCCGCCGCCCGGCGGAAGGTGGCGAGGTGCGCGCGCGGCCCCTCGCGGAGCATGGCGGCCTGCGCGGCCAGGACGGCTCCGGGCCCGGCCGGCAGTACCGAGAAGCTCGATGCGGCCTCCCGGCGATCCCGCTCGGAGAGCAACTGTTCCGCCGGAGCACGGCGGATCGAAAAGGTGTCCACGCGCCAGCCGCGCTCGCGCAGGGCGAGGATCTCTCGCTGGATGAACGTGTGCGAGACGGCCGGGTACATGCTCGTCAGGTACCCGATGCGCGGTCGCTCCCGGTGGGGAGAGCTGATGGGCAGTGGCGCGGTTCGGGCAGAAGTGGTCATCACGCATGGGATCGACGCACTAGCAGTTTTCTTGAGTTTCAGCGCGAGCGCGCCGGGGCGCACCTGCGCCGATCCTCATCCCAGGAAAGCCCGCCGCGCCGCCTCTGAACAGCCCGGGGCGAGGAAATGCCCGGGGCCCGGATCCTCAGATCTCGCGACGCCCCATGAGCGCGCGGCCGACCGTCAGCTCGTCGGCATGTTCCAGGTCGGCGCCGACCGGGAGCCCGCTGGCGAGCCGGGTGACCCGAACCCGCTCCCGCAGGAGGTCGGCGAGATAGAGAGCGGTCGCCTCACCGGACATCGTCGGGTTCGTCGCGACCACGACCTCGGTGACCTCGCCAACGTCGACCCGGCGGACGAGTTCGGCGATGCGGAGATCGTCGACGTCGACGCCGTCGATCGGTGACAGCGCGCCGCCCAGGACGTGGTAGCGCCCGCGGAACTCGTGCGTGGCCTCGATCGGCAGGATGCCGGCCGGCTCCTCGACCGCGCAGATGACCGACGAATCACGGCGCGGGTCGGCGCAAATGGTGCACAGCTCCGCCTCGGAGAAGTTGAAGCAGAGCGAACAGGGGCGGAGCGTGTCGCGCATCTCGACCAGGGCGGCCGCCAGCGCGTGGGATCGCTCGGGGGCCGCCTTCATGAGGTGGAACGCGAGACGCTGGGCGCTGCGCGGGCCGATGCCGGGCAGCCGGGCCAGTTCAGCGACGAGTCTCTCGACCGATGCGGGGAGCATCCGCGCGCGTCCCGGGGTCTAGAGCCCGGGGATCCCCAGATCGCCGAGACCGCCGGTCAGCTTTCCAAGGCGGGCGTTCGCCATCTCCTGGGCGGCGCGCATGCCCTCGTTCACCGCCGCCACAACGGTGTCCTCGAGGAGCTCGACCTCCTCGGGGTCGACCGCCGCCGGGTCGATCGTGATCTCGAGCAGCTCCATCCCACCGCTGACCTTGACCTCGACCGCGCCGCCGCCGGCCTTTGCCGAGACGCTCTGCTCGTTCAGCTCCTGCTGGGCCTTCTCCATGTCGGCCTGCATCTGCTGCATCTGCTTGAGCATCTTGTTGGGATTCATCCCGCTGCCCACGGTGCGCTCCTCGCCTGGTGGATGGTGCCTGTCATGCGTTCTCGTCCTCGGAGACCGCGTTGAACATCGCCTTCAGCTCTCGCCGCAGCGAATCGTGGTCCAGCTTCTCAGAGTCCTCGGGCTGCAGGACGGGCTCCGGCGGCGCCGCGCCGAGCTCGAACTCGATCGCCCCGGCGCCGGGGACGTGCGCGCCGAGAGCTTCGACGACTTTCATCCGGTGATCCGGCCGGCGCAGCATGTCGCGACGCATGGCGCTGGTCACCGCCACCGTCAGCCGGCCGTCGACTCGCCCGAGAGACGACCCTTCCAAGAAGCCCGCCATGTGCGGGGCGGCGTCGCGTAGCTGGCTGATCAGCGCCGACCAGATTCCGGCCAGGTCTCCCGTGGCCGCCGTCGCCGGTGGGGGCTCCGGGGTGGGAGGGATGGTCGGGGACTCCTCGGCTGCTGCGACGGTCGCTTCAGTGGGGGGCGAAGGCTCCGGGCCGGGGTCGTCGGCGAAGGGATCGTCGACGTCAGGAGGGCGTTCCACGCCCGTCGGCGGCGCGGCGGACGGCTCGGGCTGCGGAGCGTTCGGCA
Source organism: Actinomycetes bacterium (assembly GCA_024639225.1). Classification (GTDB taxonomy): domain Bacteria; phylum Actinomycetota; class Thermoleophilia; order Miltoncostaeales; family Miltoncostaeaceae; genus JAHEIS01. The sequence goes on from JAHEIS010000044.1 coordinate 14,960, forward strand.
CCGCGGGCGGGACATCGGCGGCCGGCTCCGGGGTGGCGGCAGGCGCTGGTGGTGGCGCGGGCTCGGGCGGAGGCGCCGGATCCGGCGCGCCAGTCGGCTCGGGCTCCGCTGGCGGGGTGGGCGCCGGCGGAGTGGGCGGCGATGCGACCGTGCCGCCGGCGGAGAGCTTGGCGATCACCAGCTCGAGCTGCAGCCGCGGGTCGGCGCCGCCGTGGCGGATCCGGACCTGGGCGTCGGCGAGGGACTCGAGGGCGTGCACCACCTGCTCGGGCACGGCGGCGTGCGCGCGGCGGGTCAGCGCCTCGAGCTCCTGGGGCGTCAGCCCCCACTCCTCACGGGCGCGGGCGCCCTGCTGGAGCAGGCTCACGAGACGAAGCTCGTTGGTCAGGCCGCGCAGGATCTCGCCCGGGTCGCCGCCACCGTCGACGATGTCGGCCAGCTGGTCGAGGGCGACCCCGGCCTGCCCCGACGTGATCAGCTCGCCGAGCGCGGCGATCCGTCCGCGGTCGACGGCGCCGAACAGCTCGCCCGCCGCCTCGGTCGTGAGCTCCCCGTCGCCGTAGGCGGCCAGCATCTCGAGCAGGCCGAGGCCGTCACGGAAGGACCCGTCGGCCGCTCGGGCCAGGAGATCGATGGCGCCGGGATCGGCCCGTAGGCCCTCGCTGTCGCTCACCCGCGTCAGCACCGTGGTCAGATCGGCGACGCTCGGGCGTCGCAGTACCAGGTGCTGCAGCCGTGAGCGGATCGTGGGGAAGATCTTCCACGGCTCGGTGGTGCAGAGGATGACGATCAGATGGGGCGGCGGCTCCTCGAGCGTCTTGAGCAGGGCGCTCGAGGCGTCGTCGGCGATCTGATGGGCCTCGTCCATGATCGTGACCCGGTAGCGGCAGGCGACCGGCGCGTACCGGACGCTCTCGATCCAGTCGCGCATCTCGTCGATGCGGCGGGCCCGGGCTGCGGCATCGACCTCGACGACATCGAGCCAGTCCTCGTGGCCCGTGCGCCGGCAGGAATCGCACTCGCCGCAGGGCTGGTTCGTGGGCCCATCGGACGTCTGGCAGTTGAGGCAGCGGGCGAGGATGCGCGCCGTCGTCGTCTTGCCGGTCCCCCGGGGCCCGGAGAAGAGATACCCGTGGGCCGGGCGCCCCCCTTCGAGCGCGTTGCCGAGCGCCCGCGCCACGTGGTCCTGGCCGACCAACTCGGTCAGGTTCTGCGGGCGGTACCTGTTGTAGAGGCTTGCGCCGGAGTCGCTCGTCGCTTCAGTCATCGGAAAAAGTGGTCGTGCACCCGCCGTTGAGACCTCATACGAGGATCAGACGCACGGCACGGCTCCAGTGAGGTGACCCCATTGCGCGAAGACGGCACCGCTTAAGGCTGCTTCCTTCCGGACCTGACCTGGTTCACGGGCGCCCACCGAATGGGACCTCACCTTCAACACCGTGCTCGTACGCCCGACGAAACCCCGACTCGGGCCCGTGGGCGGGAATTCAGCCCCGCTGTGCGGATTGCGGGTGACAGGGCACCGCAAGCTCCCCGCCTAGCACGACCACCTCGCGAGGATAGAGCACGGCGCCGGGGCGCGCGAGGCTACCGCCGGCCAGTACGAGCATCAGCGCTCACCAATTGACGACGGGCCTGACCCATCAAGCGGGCGCAGCGTCAGGCCGATGATACGGGCATGGCCCTCCTCCGTTGGAACGGCGGACATCGCCGAATGAGCGCGGCGCTTCTCCTCCCGGCTATCCCGGTCGCGCTGATCGCACTTGTCCTCCTGAGCCAGTCGCGGACCTGGGCAACCGACCGTGCGACCGACCAGGCGTCACGCTCGGCCGCGTTGATCAGCAGCACCGTCGTTGCCCCGGCCCTCAGCGACGACGACTTCACCGGCGGTACGCCGACACCAGCCCGCATCAGCGAGCTCGACGACGCGCTGCTGCCGCTCATCGGTGATCAGATCGTTCGCTTGAGGGTCTGGAATGCGGACGGCACTGTCGTCTATTCGGATCTTGGTGACTCAATCGGTGAGCGCTTCGCGATATCCCACGATCTCGAGGAAGCGCTCGCCGGCGACATCCATTCCGGGGTCTCGTCGCTCACCAAGGACGAGAACCGGGCAGAGCGCGACTTCGGGAAGCTACTCGAGGTCTACGTCCCCTTTGGTGGGGAGGACCAGCCGATCGGAGCCGTCGAGTTCTACATGGGCTACGAGCCGATCGAGGCCGCCATCCGCGCGGACTTTCGCCAGGTCGGGCTACTCGTGCTGATCATGATCGGCCTCATCTACCTCGCCTTGGTGAAGTTCGCCGTGAGCGCCGTTCGGGATCGACGGCGGGCGGATGCCAAGGCGATCGAGGCGAGCCAGGACCCGCTCACCGGGATCGCCAATCGCCGGGCGTTCGATGAGGCGCTCACGCTCGGGTTCGCCGATGGCGAGGACCCGCTGGTCGCGGTTCTGATCCTCGACATCGACGATTTCAAGGACATCAACGACACCGCCGGTCACGCCACGGGCGACGCGGTGCTTCGTAGTTTGGCGGAGCGGCTCACCCGCCTGGTGCGCGAGGACACCGTTGTCGCTCGGCTCGGCGGCGATGAGTTCGGCGTCGTCCTGAACGGCGCGTCGAGCCATCAAGTCGACGGCATTGCCCAGCGTCTGATCGAGGGGCTCAACGAGCCGCTTGATGTCCCGGGTTCGGACGTGGCACTCCGGGTGTCGATCGGCTCCGCCGCGAACTCAGGAAACGCGGCCGGCCCGGAGGCGCTGGTCGATATGGCCGACGCTGCGCTCTACGTCGCAAAGAGGAGCGGCAAGAATCGCCACGTCGCATTCACGCGAGGGATGCGCGAACCGTCTCCCGCTGTCGTTCACGACTCGGTCTGAAGAGGCTTCAACTCGCGAGACCCGCTAGGGGGACCGGACGCGGTGCAGGCACTCATGCCGACGTCACCGTGGCAGGGTGAGACGGCACTGCCCGCGTCCGACCAGGGTTCAGCCGTCCTTGCGCTTGTAGCGTCGGTAGGGACTCTTGGGCATCACCTTCTCGCCCCGCTGGGCGACGCGGAAAGCACCGAACAACGCGGCGATGCCCCCGCCGATCATGCCGCAGGTGAGCACCGCGTAGGCGAAGCTGGCGACGCTGATCGAGCCGGTGAACCCGGCGATCGCCGCCAGCACCACTCCCCAGGCCGCGCCGAGACCGACGCCGATCAGAACCATCCGTACCCGCTCTGGCATGCAGCTCCTCGCCGTGGTCGTCCCCGAGGGGGATGGGCAGTACTGGGATCGAACCAGTGACCTCCCGCGTGTGAGGCGGGCGCTCTCCCGCTGAGCTAACTGCCCGGGGCGGCGAGGATAACAGCGGCCCGGCGGTCTCAGCCGCGTCCACCAAGGCACCGAGTGCGGCCGCCAGCGTGCGAACGGATGAGAAGCGAGCCTC
>JAHEIS010000045.1 GCA_024639225.1 Actinomycetes bacterium
CGGCACCGCGACCTTCGCCGGCGAGGACCTGGCGGAGATGGAGACGGACGAGCGGGCGACCGCCGGGTTGTTCCTGGCCATGCAGTACCCGGTCGAGGTTCCCGGGGTGTCGGTCATGAACTTCCTGCGCAGCTCGCTCACCGCCGTCCGCGGCGAGGAGATGTCGCCGATGGAGTTCGTCAAGGAGTTCGACGCGGCCTCGAAGCTTCTCGACTTCGATCGCAGCTTCGCCGACCGCTACCTCAACGAGGGCTTCTCCGGTGGCGAGAAGAAGCGCCACGAGATCCTTCAGATGGCGATGCTCAAGCCCAAGTTCGCCGTGCTCGACGAAACGGACTCCGGTCTCGACGTCGACGCGCTCAAGGTCGTCGCCAACGGGGTCAACGCGCTCCGTGGAGAGGAACTCGGCGTTCTGATCATCACCCACTACACGCGGATCCTCGACTACATCAAGCCGGACGTCGTCCACGTGATGTTCGAGGGCCGGATCGCCCAGACGGGCGGCCCGGAGCTGGCCCAGCACCTCGAGGACAACGGCTACGTCGAGTTCGGCTCATCCGAGCCCGCCTCGGCCTGAGGCCGCCAGGTCCATGACCCCGCCCGGGCCCGACCTCACGGCATGCCGGGCGGACTTCCCGATCCTCGGCCAGAGGCTGGGCGACGCGAAACTGGTCTATCTCGACTCTGCGGCGACCTCGCAGAAGCCGCAGGCGGTTCTCGACGCGATGGACGCCTACTACCGCGAGACCAACGCGAACGTCCACCGGGGCGTCTACGCCCTCGCCGCCGAAGCGACCAACCGCTTCGAGAACGGGCGCACCGCCCTGGCGGAGCTGGTGAACGCTCCACCGGAAGGCGTGGTGTTCACCAAGAACGCCTCCGAGGCCGTGAACCTCGTGGCATGGGCGTGGGGTATGCGCGAACTGCGGGACGGGGACGAGATCCTGGTCACGGAGATGGAGCACCACTCCAACATCGTCCCCTGGCAGCTGGTGGCCGCCGAGACCGGTGCCGTAGTCCGCTTCGCGCCGGTGACCGGCACGGGCGAACTCGACCTGGCCGCCCTGCTGGGGATGATCGGCCCCCGCACCCGGATGGTCGCCGTCGTCCATGTCAGCAACGTTCTGGGGACGATCAACCCGGTCGCCGAGATCACCGCCGCCGCCCGTGAGGCCGGTGCGCTCTCGCTCATCGATGCGACGCAGAGCGTTCCGCACATGCCGGTCGACTTCGCCGCGCTCGGCGCCGACTTCATGGTCCTCACCAGCCACAAGATGCTGGGGCCGACCGGCATCGGCGCGCTCGTCGGCCGGCCGGACGTGCTCGGGGCGATCGAGCCGTTCCTCGGGGGCGGCGAGATGATCTCCGACGTCCGGACCGACGGTTCCGACTGGGCGGATCTGCCGCACAAGTTCGAGGCCGGCACGCCACCGATCGCCGAAGCTGTCGGGCTCGGCGCCGCCTGCGCATACCTGAGCAACGTCGGCCTCGATGCCATTCGCGCCCACGAGATCGAGCTGGCCGGTGTCGCCCTCGAGGCGCTCAGCGCCGTCGACGGCATCACGATCTTCGGACCCGATGATCCTGAGAAGCGCGGCGCCACCGTCAGCTTCTCGCTGCCCGATGTGCATCCCCACGACCTGGCCCAGCTGCTGGATCGGGAGGGCATCGCCGTGCGCGCCGGCCATCACTGCGCCAAGCCGCTCATGCGCGTGCTGGGCGTCGGTTCCACCGCCCGGATGAGCGGACACCTCTACAACAACGCCGACGATGTCCACGCGCTGGTCGAGGCGATCGGTTCCGCCCGTCGGTTCATGGCCGGCTGACTGGCTGACCACCACGACGTCCGCCAGAATGCGGGCAGAACGACGAAAGGTGTCATGGGCGGTCTCGACGACCTCTACAAGGAGATCATTCTCGATCACTACCGCTCGCCCCGCGGCGAGGGCGAGATCGCCGAGGCGACGGTAAGCGTCGATCAGAACAACCCGATGTGCGGGGATGAGATCCACCTCGCGCTCAAGATCGAGGACGACCGGCTCGTCGAGGTCGCCCACACGGGCCACGGCTGCTCCATCTCGCGGGCCTCGGCCTCAATGATGAGCGAGCTCACGCCCGGGACGACCGTCGACGAGGCCCTCGACCTGGTGGAGCACTTCCGCCTGGTCATGCATTCTGAAACGGATCCCGATGGCGAACGACTGAAAGATGCCGTCGCCCTCGAGGGCGTTCAGAAGTTCCCCGCGCGCATCAAGTGCGCGCTGCTCGGCTGGATGGCGCTCAAGGACGCGCTCCAGACACACCGCGATGGAGGTCAGCAGTAGTGGCAACAGACGAAGAGATCATCACCGCGATGAAGCAGGTCGAGGATCCCGAACTCGGGGTCAACGTCGTCGACCTCGGGCTCGTCTACGGCGTCGAGCAGGATGACGGCAAGGTCCAGATCAACATGACGCTGACCTCGATGGGCTGCCCGCTCACCGAGCAGATCATGGGGGACGCCCAGGCGGTAGTCGGCCCTCTGGACGGAGTCGAGTCGGTCGACGTGAATTTCGTCTGGGACCCCCCGTGGACGCCGGAGAAGATGACCGAGGAAGGCCGCTTCATGATGAAAGTGATGGGCTTTGGCTGAGTCTCCCACCCCCGCGACCGATCGACCGCTGACCCTCGAGGAGAAGAAGGCGGCCGCACGCGCCCGCGCCAAAGCGGCCCGCGCGGCCCAGGACGCCGGCGCGACGCTGGTCGACATCAGCGACTCGGCCGCGAGCTACATCCGCGAGAGTGCGGCGTCCCAGGGGCGCGAGGAGGGGGTGCGTCTGCGGATCCTCGCCGGCGGCTGCGCGGGTCTCGAGTACAAGCTCGACCTGCTCGACAAGGGCGAGGCGGTCCGTGTGGGCGAGCGCGAGATCGTCGCGAACGGTGTCCGGCTGCTGATGGATCTCAAGAGCGCGATCCACGTCACCGGCTCGGTGATCGACTACGAGGATGGCCTCCTGCGCCGGGGCTTCCGGATCAACAACCCGAACGCGACCAGCACCTGCAGCTGCGGCGACAGCTTCGGCGCCTGAGCGCCGGCTAAGAAAAGCGCCGCTCCGGCTAAGAGTCCGGCGAGGCCTGACCGCCCGCGGCGTACGCTGGCCCCGGCGCCACGCACGAATGCGAACGCGCTGCCCATGGATGGGCGACCGGGGAACAAGATTCCCACGCGACGGCCGGGGCCGGACAAGATGTCCGCGCCGGCGGTCGCGGGCCCTCAGGAGACCGGAGTCGCCAGACCGTTCTCGCTCTTGGGCGCCTCGTCCCGATCAGGCGTCACCTCGATCACCAGCGCGCCGGCCGCAGGCGCCTGTCCTACGGCGACCGTCGCCTCCCGGAACGCGCGGGGGACGTCAGTGCGACGCTGCCAGGCCAGCAGATACGGGTAGGGGTTGACGCTGTCGAGGCCCCCGGGGTGGATCTCGAAGTGGAGATGCGGGGGCGTCGTGATCGCCTGGCCGCTGTTTCCGATGAAGCCGATCGGGTCGCCCGCACGGACCCGCGCTCCGTCGACGGCCAGCGGCGTGTAGGCCGAAAGGTGGGCGTAGTAGAACTCGTTGCCCTCGTCATCGCGAAGCCACAACCGGTTACCTCCGAGCCGGTTGACGCCCACCAGGAACAGCTCCCCGTCGGCGACCGCGAGCACCGGCGTTCCCGTCGGGGCGAACAGATCGTTGCCGTGGTGCCAGCCGGTGACGGCCCGGGGCGCCCCGTAGTCGTTCCCGAAGGCGACGTTGTCCCCGAACACGGGGAACACGTAGCCGCCGAGGCTGGGCGTGCCGGCACCCCGGGGGGCCGGACGGACGGGCAGGCCGATCTGCGGGGCGACGGGCGCTGCGGCTCCGGGGGACGGGTCGAACTCGTCCTCGGCGCCGGCCGGTGGCGTCACCGTCGGTACCGGCGCCGGGAGGTCGGTCGGCTCCGGCGTCGGGGGGCGCGGCGTCGGTGGCGGCTGCGGATCGGGTACGGGCGCAGTGTCCGCAGGAGCGGCCTCGGACTCTTTCGGCTCCGGAGTGGGTGGCGGGGCCACGATCGGCTCATCCGGCGGCTCCGGGATCGACACGGGAGCCGAGGCGGCGAGGCTGCCGATGCTCGCGGGGCCGGCGGGCATCGCACTCGACCCGTCCGGCTCGAGGCGGAGGGCGTTCGCTCGCACGGCGCCCGCGGCCGGCGTCACCTGCTCGAAGAACACCAGCGTCCCGAAGCCGGCGAGGAAGATCCGCGTTCCCGGCCCGGCGGACACGGGAGACCCGTCCACCATCAGACCAGTCGCCGCGGCCTCGGTCACACCGGTGCCCCCCGGGCCCGCCGACACGGCCATGGCCAGGCTGTCCAGGGTGACCCGTCCGTCGATGAGCGAAAGATCGGTCGCGTCCACGCGGCTCGTGGCCTCGTCGCCATCGGCGCTGCCCGCGACGGCGATGTAGCCGATCGTGACGTCGCCCTGCGCGTACCCCTCGTCGAAGTCGCGCTGGAACGTTCCAGGATCACCGCCAGTCTCGTCATACAAGACCGGATCGCCGCCGACCGACAGGGCGGATGCGGAGGAGGCCGGTGGAGGGTCGGACGGGTCGGCGCCGACCGCGAAAGTCCACGTGAGCAGGCAGAACATCATCACGGCGAGTGCGAGCGTGCGGAGCATCTGACGCATTGTGCCGCACGATCGCCCGACGCGGGGTCGAAGTTCACAGAAGCTCGGGAAATGTTAGAGCCGATTCCCCGGGTCCGGCCACAGTGGTACCGTCGCCGCCGTCCGGTCGCGTCCGGCCGGCGACCCCTTGATGACGCCCACAACACGACATGTCGCGGTGCCGATCGCGGCCTTCAGCACGACTGCCGCGATGCTCATCGCCGGCGTCGTCATCGCCACGGCCGAACCCGCGTCCGTCGCCGATCAGCGGGCGAAGGTCGCCCAGCTCCAGAGCGAGCTGAACGCGATCGGGGCGGACGTCGAGACGGCGGCCGAGGCCTACAACGGCGCCCGCTACCGCCTCGGGCTCATCGAGGAGGACATCCGGACGACGCGTGCCGAGCTGAAGACCAGCAAGAAGAACCTGGCCACATCGCAGGGTCGCCTCGCCGACCGCATGCGTGCCCTCTACGTCCAACCGGATCCCAGCGTCGCGGAGATCCTGCTGACGAGCTCGAGCATCTCGGAGGTCAGCACGCGCATCGAGCTCGTCGAGCAGATCGCCTCGAGCGACGCCCAGATCGTCTCCGCCGTCAAGGCGCAGCGGGTCCGGCTGACCGCGCGTCGGGCAGAGCTGGCCACCAACCGCGCCGCTGCCGAGAAGGAAGTCGCCTCTGCGGAAGCCGAGCGCGCTCGGGTCGAGGTGCTGCTCGCCCGCCGACGTACCGTCCTCTCGTCCGCCGAGGCCGGACTGCGACAGGCGGTCGCCGCCGAGCAGGCCCGCCAGCGCCGCATCGCCGAAAGCCAGCGCGCCGCGGCCCGGCGCAGTCCCGTGGCCACGCCGGCCCCGTCGCCGACCCAAGAGGCCCCCTCCCCCGCCGCCGAGCCCGCGCCGACCCTGCCCGACGCCAGCGGCAACGCCCGCGCCGCTCAGATCGCGCTCCAGTATCTGGGTGTGCCCTACGTGTGGGGCGGCGCCTCACCGTCGGGCTTCGACTGCAGCGGCCTCATCTCGTACGCCTACGCCCAGATCGGCAAGAGCGTCCCCCACTACACCGGGGCGATCTGGAGCGCATTCCCGAAGGTGCCGAGCGGATCACTCCAGCCCGGCGACGCGGTCTTCTTCCGGTCCGATCTCGGGCACGCCGGGGTGTACATCGGCAGCGGGCGCTATGTCCATGCACCGCAGACAGGTGACGTCGTGAAGATCTCCGCCATCAGCGACCGCAGCGACTACCAGGGCGCCGTCCGCCCCTGAGGGCTCCGCTCAGGCCGGTCACGACGCGGGGACGAGCGTCGTCGCGAAGGTGATGAGTTCGTCGACCGCGATGTACCCCTGGTCGACGACGACCAGCGCCTGGGATCCGGCGCGCTCGATACGCGCGTAGACGTCCTCGCCACCCTCTGCGGCGAGGTAGACCACCTCATCGCCGACGTTCCAAGGCTTCTCACCCGGCGGCGTGCGGCGAGTCTCGCCGCGGCTGGAGATGATCGACAGACGCCGCCCATGCGGATCGTCGAATGAGAGCGCCACCTGACCGGCGATGCCGGGGCCGGCAATCGCGTACGGGATGACGTCCGGGTTGCGAAGGCGCCAGAACGCGCCGCGGTCTCCGGGATAGAAGACGACGAATCCCCTCGCGCTCGCGAGGGCTTCCGCCAGCGGACCGTAGCGCCCGTCGACGGACCCGCCGGGAGGGTCACTGACCATGCCGCAACTCTAGTCCGGGGGCTCGGATCCCATGGTTCGGCGTCCGTCCCACTCCGCCGGGGCGGCGGCGCTTCTATACCTATGTAATGCATAGGTATGAGCGACGATCTCGGACTCGGTGAGGCGGCGCGGGCCATTGGGGTCAGCGTCGACACCCTGCGGCGCTGGGACCGCGAGGGCCGGATCACGACGCACCGCGATCAGGCCAACCGCCGCCGGGTCCCGACGGCCGAGGTCGCCCGCCTCGCGCCGCGGCGCGACCGGCCTGATGGGCTGTCCGCACGCAACCGCCTGGCGGGCACGGTGCGCTCCGTCGAGGTGGAGGGAGTGATGGCCCTCGTGGAGGTCGACGTCGGGGGCCATGTGGTCGTCGCCGCGGTCACCCGGGACGCGGTCGAGGATCTCGGGCTGGCACCTGGCGATCCGGTGGACGCCGTCATCAAGGCGACCGACGTCATGGTGGGGCGACACACGTGATCCGGCTGCTCCTGGCCCTCGCACTGCTCGCGATGGTCGGATGCGGCGGAGACGGCGACGACACGGAGATCATCGTCGGCGCCGCGGCGTCGCTGACGGTGCCGATCACGGAGATCGCCCGCGCCTACGAGCGCGAACGCCCGGATGTGAAGGTGCGGATCGAGTTCGCGGGGTCCGAGACCCTCGCAGCACGGGTGCGGCAGGGGGCACGGCTCGACGTCCTCGTGAGCGCGGATCCGCGCGTCATTGATGATCTGCGAGCGGAGGGCCTGGCCGGACCACCACAGCCGATCGCCGGCAACGAGCTGGTCGTCCTCGCCCGCGCGGACTCATCGGTCCGCACTCTCGGTGACATCTCCCGGGCGGGGGTTCGCCTCGCCATCGGCATTGAGTCCGTACCCGTCGGCGCCTACGCCCGCGAGGCTCTGCTCCGCCTGGGCCCGGAAATCGCCGAGGGCGCCCTGGGCAACGTCCGCAGCCAGGAGCTCGACGCACGCGGGCTGACGGCGAAGCTCGATCAGGAGATCGTCGACGCGGTCGTCGCGTACCGGACGGACGCCCTCCCGCTCCGACTCCCGCCGCGAGTGATCCGGTTCCCTGACGGAATCGCCCCGGAGGTGCGGTACGCGGCGAGCACCACGTCGTCGCGCGCGGCCGGGGCTGCACTGCAGGCGTGGCTGACGGGGCCGACCGCGCGGCAGACGTTCGCGGCCACGGGGTTCGGTTCGTGACGGGCCGGCTGAGGACGATCGCCTTCGGGCTGGGTCTCTGGCTCGCACTGACCGTCGTCCTTGTCTTCATCCTGTTGCCGATCATCGCGGTCTTCACGACGGCGGGACCTGGGGCGCTCATCGACGCCTTCGGGCGCCCCGAGGCCCGTTCAGCCCTGGCCGTGTCTTTGCGTTCCGCGATGATCGCGATCGTGGTGATCATCGCCGTGGGGACCCCGGCCGCCTACCTGCTGGCCCGACGGGAGGTTCCCGGTCGATCGGCCCTCATCGCGATCATCGAGCTGCCCATCGTGCTGCCTCCCGCCGTCGCCGGTATCGGCCTGCTGGCCGCGCTCGGTCCGCGCGGGCCGGTCGGCGGAGCGCTGGTCGACGCCGGCCTGACGCTCCCGCTCAGCGAAGCGGCGGTCGTCATCGCCATGGTGTTCGTCGCGGCCCCCCTCTTCATCCGTCAGGCGGTGTCCGCGTTCGCCGCGGTAGATCGTCGGCTCGGGGCGGTCTCGACGACGCTGGGCGTCAGCGAGGCGCGCTTTGCTGCGCGCGTCGCCGTTCCGCTGGCAATGCCGGGTCTGGCGTCCGGGACGAGCCTGGCACTCGGGCGGGCGCTCGGTGAGTTCGGCGCGACCCTTCTGTTCGCCGGAGCAGTGCGCGGCGTGACCGAAACACTCCCGGTCGCCATCCTCTCGACCTTCGGCACCGACTTCGAGGCTGCGTTGGCGATGGGCGCCTTCCTCATCATCGTCAGCGCCAGCCTTCTTCTGGGCGTCAAGATTCTCGAGGGCCGGATTGCACCTTCACCTGTCCGTTGAATCCCGCCTCCCCGGAGGGCGGCTGCGCATCGACGGCCTGCGCGTCGCGGGCCTGACGGCGCTGGTCGGCCCGTCGGGCGTCGGCAAGTCGACGGTGCTCGAGTACATCGCCGGTCTGCGCCATCCCGAGCGCGGACTGATCACGTGCGGAGGTCGCATCTGGCTCGACACCGAGAACGGCGTCCGAGAGTCGGCCGGGGCGCGCAGCGTCGGCTACGTCCCCCAGGACCTGGCGCTGTTCCCCCACATGAGCGCCCGCGACAACGTCGCCTGGGGTATCCGCGGCCGGCGCGACCGACGCCGCGCCCGCGCCGAGGAGCTGCTCGAGCGTTTCCGACTCGGCGGGAGCGGCGGCCGCCGTGCCGCCGAGCTGTCAGGAGGCGAGCGGCGGCGCGTCGCCCTCGCGCGGGCGCTCGCTACCGAGCCGATGGCCCTGCTGCTCGACGAGCCGTTCACCGGGCTCGATGCGGCCGCGCGTGCGGACGCCACCGACCTCGTGCGAGACACGTGCGCGCGGGCGGGCGTGCCGGCGCTCCTGGTGAGCCACGACTTCGACGACGTCGCGCGCGTCGCGTCGCAGGTCGCGGTGATCGAGGAGGGCACCGTCAGCCAGATCGGCTCCCCACACGCGCTCAGCGCCACACCTCGGACCGCCTACGTCGCCGCCCTGGCCGGCGTGAACGCTTTCACGGGTACGGCGACGCGGTCCGGCCGACTGACCCGGGTCGATCGTCCGTCGGGCCCGCCGATCTGGAGCCCCGACGCCGTCGTGGGTCGTGTGCTGGCAAGCGTCCACCCGGCCGACGTCCGGCTGAGCACCTCGCAGCCCGCAGACGCCGAGAACGCCCTTCCCGCCCGGGTCGTCGGGAGAATCCCCCGAGGAGCGCGCCACCGGGTCGATCTGGCGCTTCCGGAGTCGATGGTCGCGGAGGTTGGTCCAGCCGACCCGGGTCGGCCCGGGGAAGATATCTGGGCCGCCTGGACGGCCGGCAGCACGCGCCTGGCGGGCTAGCCCCGACCCCCGGGAACCCAGAGGATCTCGCCCTCGGGGCCGTTCGCCTCGCGAGCGAGGATGAACAGCAGGTCTGACAGGCGGTTGAGATAGGCCAGCGCCCGCGGGTTGACCGCCTCGGTCCGCGACAGGGCGACGGCGGCCCGCTCCGCGCGGCGGCAGACCGCGCGGGCCAGATGAAGTCCGGCGCCGGCCGTCGTTCCGCCCGGCAGCACGAAGCTGGTCAGATCCGGAAGCGCGGCATTGATCTCGTCGCACCAGGACTCGAGCTGGGTCACCTTCGCCTCGTCAATGCGCAGAGGCGGCTTCTCGCCGGACTCCTCGCCGGGGGCCCCGGGAACCGCGAGATCGGCGCCGAGGTCGAACAGGTCGTTCTGGATGATCCCCAGCCACGCATCGGAGCGACCGGCGCCCGAGGCCCGCGCGAGCCCGATCGCGCTGTTGAGCTCGTCGACGTCTCCGACCGCGGTTATGCGGGCCCCATCCTTGGGGGCCCGGGTCATGTCGCCGAGGTGGGTCTCCCCCTCGTCGCCGGTCCGGGTGTAGATGCGCGTGAGACGAACCACGACCTGATGCTATCCCGCCGCGTCGGCCGAATCGCTCGCCAGCCAACGCTCGGCGAACCGGACGGCCTGTTCGGGGCTCGCCACCCGCCCGATCACCTGCTCCTCGGCGATCGCCTCGAGCACCGGGGTGAGCCACGGCCCCGTCGCGCGCCCGAGCTCTTCGGCCAAGCGGTCACCGGCGATGGCCGCGGGCAACGGACCCCGCCGCTCGAGCTCGAGGTGTACGGCCATGAGCTCGCGGGCGAGCGCGAGGTGGCGGGTGATGGCCGACTCACGCGTGCGGGGGCCGCGTGTGGCGAGCCGGTCGGCGACCGACAGCGCCGTCAGCTCGATCTCCCGCGGGGCGATCCGCCGCCGGTACCGATGGACCTGGCGGAGCGTAAGCGGTTGGCGGTGGACCATGAACCCGAGCACCAGGTGATCCGCCGCGCAGCCGGAGATGAACTCCCGTAGTCGCGACGAGGTCTTCCATCTGCGGCACCACTCCTCCGACATCTCAGCGCCGAGGCGATCGTGGCCGAAGAACGTCACCCTGCCACCGGGCTGTACGGCACGTGTCGCGGGTTTGGCCACGTCGTGAAAGAGCGCGCCCAGAAGCAGGGCCTGCCCCCGCGTCAGGCCGTCGGCGAGTTCCTGCCCCAGGGCAGCGGACACCTCCCCCGCCTGGCTGCGGAAGACGGGCTCGGGGTCGCGGAGGATCTCCTGGGTGTGGACGACGACCTCGAGGATGTGCCCCAGGACGTCCTTGTGGTGATAGGGGTTCTGCTCCATCCCCCGGGCCTCGTCCAGCGCGGGAACGAGTGCGCCGAGAGCACCGAGCTCGTCGAGGGCCACGATCGCGCCTGCGGCATCGGGAAGCCGGAGGATGCGGCGCAGCTCTTCCATGAGTCGCTCGGGCGTAGCCTCGGCGACCAGCCCGGCCTCAGCGCCGGCCAGCCTGCGGGTTCCGGGATCGGCCCGGAAGCCCGTCTGCTGCGCGAAGCGGACCAGACGCAGCAGCCGGACCGGATCGTTGCGAAACGCGTCGGGGCCTACCGTGCGCAGCACGCCGGCGCCGACGTCGTCGATACCTCCGTGGAGGTCGACGGGCGCGCCCCCGTCGAGAGGTACCGCCACGGCGTTCACGGTGAAGTCGCGCCGCGCAAGGTCGGCGCCGAGATCGCCGCCCTGCACCGGCGTGATGTCCACCGTCAGGCCGAGACGCCCGCCGCTCACCCGCCAGGCACCGAACGCGGTCGACAATGGGAAACGGTCGGCGCCGGTGGCCCGCGCAAGTGTCCGGGCAGCCTCCTCCGCATCACCGGAGATGATGAGGTCCGTATCACCGCCGGCCGGCTCCCGACGCAGAGCGGCGCGCACCGTGCCGCCGACAATCCAGATCGGCGCCCCGCCCGACAGCGGGGCGAGGGCGGCGCGCACCTGCGCGAGCTCAGCCTCCATCGTGGACCCGCGGGACGCGGCCGCTGAGGGCACACGTGATCTCGTAGTTGATGGTGCCCCGGTGACGGGCGAGCTCCTCGGTGGTGATCCGCTCTCCGCCCTGATCGCCGATCAGCACGACCTCGTCGCCGACCTCCGCCACGGACTCGGGCCCGAGGTCGACCGTGATCTGATCCATGGACACCGCGCCCACCACCGGGACCCGGCGGCCCCGGATGAGCACATCGGCGCCGCGCAGGTCGCGCGCGTACCCGTCGCCGTACCCCACGGGCACCGTCGCGACCCAGGCCGCCCGCGGCGCACGCCAGAGGCGTCCGTACCCGGCGCTCTCGCGCGAGCGCAAGAGCTTGAGCGAGGAGACCCAGGACCGCAGCGAGAGCACCGGGCGGAGGTCGTCCGCCGCCGGGTCGCCTCCGAACGGCGAGCCGCCATAGAGCGCGATCCCGCAGCGCACCATGTCGAATCCGGCGGCCGGGTCGCGCAGGGTGGCGGCCGAGTTGGCCGCGTGCACGACCGCGGCGGGAAACCGCGGGGCCACTTCTGACAGGAGCGCCCGAAAGCGGACGAGCTGCTCTCCCAGGAACCCCGCGTTCGGCCCCTCGCGCTCGTCGGCGGTGGCGAAGTGGGTCATCAGCCCATCGACGGCCAGCCCCTTCTCTTCTGCGGCGGCGGAGACCACGTCCGCCACTGCGTCCGATCTGGCGCCGAGCCGACCCATGCCGGTGTCGAACTTGAGATGGACCCGCGCGGGCCGCCCCGCGGCGCGTCCGGCCGCCCCCGCGGCGGCCACAGCCTCTGGCGTCCACAGGGTCACGGCGTGATCCGCCGCGATGGCATCCCACAGCTCGGAGCGATGCAGGGCACCGAGAATCAGCACCGGAGCGTCCACCCCGGCATCGCGCAGCTGGCGGGCCTCGGCGAGCGTCGCGACGGCGAGGCGGCGAGCACCACCGGCGAGCGCTGCCCGCGCGATCGGCGCGGCGCCGTGTCCGTAGCCGTCGGCCTTGACCACGGCCATCAGCTCCGCACCGGCCGCCACCTCGGTCAACCGCGCCGCATTGTGGCGGACCGCCTCGAGATCGATCCGGGCGACGACCCGATCCGCGCTCATCCCAGCGCCTCCGGCAGGGCGTCCACAAGATCTCCGGCGATGGTCCCCTCCCCGCGGTCGGCGACGCGCGCGGACTCGGCGTGGGCGACAACGGCAAGAGACGCCGCGACCGGTGGGGCGACACCCCGCGCCAGGGCCGCGGCGCAGACCCCGCTGAGGACGTCGCCGGTGCCCGCGGTGCTCAGGCGGGCATCGCCGGGGCCGCAGATCACCGGCGGGTGCCCGGGGGCCGCGATGATCGTGCCCGGCCCCTTGAGAACGACGGTCACATCCCCGCGATCGGCGAGGGCCTCGGCGGCGTCGAGGCGCTCGCTCTCGACCGCGTCGCGCTCGATACCCAGCAGCCGGGCCGCCTCACCGGCATGCGGCGTGATGATCGTCGGGGCCGCACGATCGGCGAGATGCTCGACCGGACCGAGGTGCCAGAGCCCATCCGCGTCGAGCACCACCGGCAACGGGAGCTCGCTGAGCAACACGCGCATCGCCGCCGTGGTCGCGGGGTGCCGTCCCAGCCCCGGACCGAGCACCGCGACGTCACACCGCCCGACCTGGGCGGCCACCGCCGGTAGCGCGGCCGGGGCGATGTGCCCGTCCTGGTCGGGTGCGGCCACCGACATCAGCTCGAGTGCGAGTCCGGCGACCGTCTCTTCGATCGCCCGGGGCACGAGCATCACGACCAGACCCGCGCCCGCGCGCATCGCCGCCGAACCGGCAAGCACCGGGGCTCCGGTCATCCCCGGCGAACCGCCGATGACCATCACCGCCCCGGCGGCGTATTTGTCCCCCTCGGCGCGACGTCTCGGCCAGGCTCCGAGGAGGGCCGGTTGGGCCAGCCAGGCGGCGACGGGGCTCTCGACCGCGCGGGGAATGCCGATGTCGACCACCTCGACCCGGCCGGCATGAGCACGCCCGGGTGCGATGTGGAGGCCCGGCTTGCCCCGGTGATAGGTGGTCGTGAGGTCGGCGCGTACCGCCGTGCCCTCGACGCGGCCGGTGTCGGCGTCGACGCCGGAGGGGATGTCGAGGCTCACGACGGGTCCCTGCGCCATCCCGATCCAGTCGACGGCGGCGCCCGCGGCGGCGCGGGGCGCCCCACGCGCCCCGGTGCCCAGCACGGCGTCAACGACGATCTCGCGTTGCCCGGGGGCGGGCGCACCGGGGCCGACTGCGCCGACGGGGATGTCCAGCGGGGCCACGGCGCCCGCCATGACCGCAGAGTCCTCGCCCGCCGGAAGCTCGGCCTCGGGAGCGAGTATCCGGACTGCGGCCCCGGCCTCATGGAGGTGTCGCGCGACGACCAGCCCGTCGCCGCCGTTGTTGCCGGTTCCGACGACGACCGCCACCGGGCGACCCGCGATCTCGTGCTCGCGGCAGATCGCGGCGGCGCTCCCCGCGCCGGCGCGCTCCATGAGGAGGACCCCGGGAATGCCGAACTCCTCGATGGCCCGGGCATCGGCCGCCCGCTGCTCCTCGGCGTCGAGGAGCGGGGTCAGACCCGGAAGCGGCGGCCCAGCGGCCGTGGTGGGTGAATCGCTCACCATTCGATTCTAGAGGGGCTGCGCGGCCACGAACCGGCAACCCTGACGATCAGTCGTCGATGATCGTCGCGGCGGCCATGGCCAGGCCCTTGCTGTGGGTCAGCGAGACGTGGACCTCCGTCACCCCGAGCTGGGCGCCGCGCTCGGCGTAGCGACCGTGCAGGGCGATCGTCGGCGCTCCACGCCCCCGGATCACCTCCACCTCACGCCAGCGGGTCATGCCGACCCCGAGCGCTTTCCCGACGGCCTCTTTCGCCGCGAAGCGAGCGGCGAAGTGCTGGGGCGGGAACCTGCGGCTCTGGCAGTAGGTGGCCTCGGACTCGGTGAAGCAGCGCTCGGCGAGTCGGGGCCGGCGCGCGAGCGCGGCGGCGAAGCGGTCGATCTCGATCGCGTCGATTCCCACTCCCAGAACGGCCATGGTGGCGCTCCGCCCTACTCGACGGTGACGGTCTTGGCCAGGTTTCGCGGCTGATCCACGTTGAGCCCGAGGTCGCGGGCGACGTGGTAAGCGAACAACTGCAACGGCAGGATCGCCCCGATCGCCGAGAGCAGGGTCGACGTCCGCGGCGCCCAGAGGACCGCGTCGGCGTGTTCCTCGATCTCGGAGTTGCCCTCGGTCGCGACGGCGATCACCTGGGCGCCGCGCGCCTTGACCTCCTGGATGTTCGAGACGACCTTGTCGAAGACGTGGCTGTCGGTCGCCACGCAGACGACCGGAGAGCCCTCGTCGAGCAGTGCGATCGGGCCGTGCTTCATCTCCCCCGCCGGATACGCCTCGGTCGGGATGTAGCTGATCTCTTTCAGCTTCAGCGCGCCCTCGAAGCAGACGGGCACGCCCACGTGGCGGCCGAGGTACAGGAAGAAGGGCCGGCGGGAGTAGCTGCGCGCGACGTCGGCGACGTCGTTCGCGGCGTCGGAGTCCAGGTAGGTGGAGACGATCCCGGGCAGGGCAGCGATCTCCGATGCCAGTTCGCGGGCGCCCTCGGGGGTGAGGTGCCACTTCAGGCGTCCGAGCTTGAGCGAGAGCAGGGCCAAGGCGACCACCTGGGCGACGTGGGTCTTGGTGGCGGCGACGCCGATCTCGAGCCCGGCACGGGTGTACATGACCCCGTCGGCGTCCCGGGTCGCCTGCGAGCCCATGATGTTCGTCAGCGCCACGACGTGCGCGCCACGCTGGCGCGCGACCCGCATCGCCGCCAGGGTGTCGGCGGTCTCGCCGCTCTGGGTGATACCGATCACGAGGTCGCCGGGGCCCGCGAGGCAGGTGCGGTAGCGGTATTCGGACGCCACCTCGACGTGAACCGGGACGCCCGACCACTCCTCGATGAGGTGTCGGCCGACCAGTCCGGCGTGGTAGGAGGTGCCGCAGGCGACGATCTGGATCTTGCCGATCCGTGCCAGCGCCGCGTCATCGAGGGCGAGCTCAGCCATGTCGACGCTGCCATCCTCGTGGAGACGGTCGGCCATCGTGTCGTGGATGGCCGTGGCCTGCTCGTGGATCTCCTTGAGCATGAACGTCTCAAAGCCGGCCTTCTCGGCGGCATCGACGTCCCAGTCGACTTCCTCGCTCGCGCGATCCTGGGGACCGGAGCCGTTGTAGATGTGCGTGGCGTCGGGCTCGATGACGACGACCTCACCGGACTCGATGCTCACGATCTCGCGGGTCTCCGACATGAACGCCGGGATCGCGGAGGCGATGAAGCGCTCGCCCTCGCCGACGCCGACGACCAGCGGGCACTCCTCGCGTGCGCCCACCATCCGGTCCGGCTCATTGGTGTGGACCGCGACAAACGCGTAGTGACCCTCGAGCTTGGTGATCGCGGCCCGAACAGCGGCGGCGAGATCACCGTCGTACTCGCGTGCGATGAGATGGGGCAGGACCTCGGCGTCGGTCTCGGAGTTGAACGTCACGCCCTCGCGGGTGAGCTCGTCACGCAGCGAGATGTAGTTCTCGATGATCCCGTTCATGACAACGGCGATCTGGCCGCTCCCATCGAGGTGGGGATGGCAGTTCTCCTCGGTGACCCGGCCATGGGTCGCCCAGCGAGTGTGGCCGAGGCCGATCGTTGCGTCGCCGTCCGTTCCGTCGGCGGCATCGCGCAGGCGGGCGAGGTTGCCCACAGAGCGGACCATGGTGAACCCGCCGCCGCTGCCGTCAGGCAGGGCGACGCCGGCGGAGTCGTAGCCGCGGTATTCCAGACGCTCCAGGCCCTCGAGCAACAGCTCACGGCAGTTGCGTGAGCCGACATATCCGATGATTCCGCACACGGGGCGTCCTCCAGGGACTACGAGCTTGTTCTAGGAGCCAAGATCGGTCCTCACCGCATCGGCAATGAGGTCACACCATTGAGCGCAGTCGTCCTCGGTCGGCGCCTCGACCATGACCCGTACAAGGGATTCTGTACCGGAGGGCCGGACGACCACACGTCCATCGTCGCCCAGGACCCTCTCGCATTCGGCCACGGCCGCCCAGACCCCCGCCGCCCCGGGGAGCGCCGTCTTGTCGGCGACCGTGAGGTTCACGAGCTTCTGCGGCATCCGCGTCATGACGCCGGCAGCGGTCGCGAGGTCCTCGCCCCGGTCTGACAGGGCGCGGAGCAGCTGGAGCGCCGCCGCCAACCCATCCCCGGACGGCCCGCTGTGCAGGTTGATCAGGTGACCGCTCTGCTCGCCGCCCAGCACGTAGCCGCCCTCGCGCATGTCGGCCATGACGTACCGGTCGCCGACATCGGTCCAGCGCACGGTGATGTTCTCAGCGTCCATGGCGCGCCGGAAACCCAGATTGGTCATCGTCGTGGTCACGACGGTGTCGTCGGCGAGTTCACCGCGCCCGCGCAGTGACAGGGCACACAGGGCCAGGATCTGGTCGCCGTCGACCGGCGTTCCGGCGGCGTCGACCGCGAGCACACGATCCCCGTCACCGTCGAAGGCGAGGCCGAGGGCGTGGCCGCCGTCGCGCACGGTATCCGAGAGCAGCGTCAGATCGGTGGACCCGCAGCCCTCATTGATGTTCACGCCGTCGGGATCGTCGCCGATGATCCGGGCGTGGGCGCCCAGACGCGCGAAGACCTCGGGTGCCGTGGTGACGGTGGCACCGTGCGCACAGTCGATGACGAGGTCGACCCCGGAGAGGTCCGCCGGGTAGCGCTCCAGCAGCGACTCAATGTACGCAGCGCGCTCGTCGGGCATCGGCGCGACGGCACCGAGGGCAGGACCCTCGGGGCGCTCTCCGGCAGCTTCGAGGCCGGCCTCGATCGCCGCTTCGTCGGCGTCGTCCAGCTTGAAGCCATCCGGCCCGAACAGCTTGATGCCGTTGTCGGGAAAGGGGTTGTGCGAGGCGCTGATCACGGCGCCTGCCACGGCCGTGCCGGCCGCGACCCGCTCGGCCAGGGCCGGCGTCGGCAGCACACCAAGCAGCCCCGCGTCGACGCCGCCCGACGAGAGCCCGGCGGCAAGGGCGGCCTCGAGCATGGGCCCGCTGCGACGGGTGTCGCGCGCGATCAGGACCTGGGAGCCGGACGCGAGCCGTCCGGCGAGCGCGCGCCCGAGGGACAACGCGAGCTCCGGCGTGAGGTCGCGATTGGCGACCCCGCGTACGCCGTCGGTGCCGAAGAGCTTACGAGTGGACATCCAGCCTCCTATCGGCTCAGCTCACGATGCCCTGAAGACTGAAGACCCCATCGGCCACTCCGATGACGTCGGGCCGGTATCGCCCTTTCCGGACCGCGCCAACTCCCGCCAGATCCGCGTGCGGGTCTTATCTCTTGGAGAACTGTGGCTTGGCGCGGGCGCCGCGCAGGCCGGCCTTCTTGCGCTCCTTGCGCCGGTCATCGCGAGTGAGCAGGCCCTCGCTCTTGAGAGCCGGGCGGAAGTTCTCGTCGGCCTTGACCAGCGCGCGGGCGATGCCGTGGCTGATCGCGCCGGCCTGGCCGGAGACGCCGCCGCCGGTCACGTTGGCCTGGATCGAGAATGTGCCCTCGAGCGCGACCGTGGCCAGAGGCTTGCGGGCGATCTGGACCAGCGATCGACGGCCGAGGAGCTCCTCGAGCGGTCGGCCGTTGCAGGTGATCGTCCCGTCGCCGGGCTCGATGATCACGCGGGCAATCGAGCTCTTGCGCTTGCCGGTGGCGATGATGCGCCCGCTCGGCACGAAGGGCAGCGGGGCCGGCGGGGCCTCCTCTGCGGCGGCGTCGGCGATGTCGCTCGTCTCGGCGTCGGCGGCGGGCTCACCGTCGGTCACCGGCGCGGACCCGGCGGCGTCGGCCGACGCCTCGGCCGGTGCGGCCTCGGCGGCCGGTGCGGACTCGGCGGCCGGTGCGGACTC
>JAHEIS010000143.1 GCA_024639225.1 Actinomycetes bacterium
ACGCGGCCGAGCTCGCCGCGGAGCCGACCACGAGCACCGCCGCTGAGCCGCCGTCGTCGTCCGCACCGGAACCGTCGGCTGCGGAATCGGGAGAGGTCTGCACGGAGAACGAGAGCCCGAACGGCAACGACCACACCGTCGTCGTGATCCCGGCCGACGATCCTGATGGCGGTCTTGTCGTCCACGCCGACGCCGGCATCGACAGTCCGGAGATCGGGGTCTACCCCGGTGGAACGCCGGTGGTCACGACGAGCGACCCAGCCGACTGCCTGGCTCTGGCTGACGGCTCGGTCTGGTGGCGTGTCTATCCGGTCGGTGACGGTGTGGACGGATACGTGAATTCACGCTTCCTGACCCGTTCGCCGGAGCAGGAGGTAGCGGGGCGGGCGGATCTATGCGAGTCATACGCCCGCGTTCTCGACTACGAGGACGGTCCGGTCGGCGGGGAGGACTTTGCGCCGGCGGCCGAGACCTCGGGGTTGCGCAACCTTCTCGACGGTCCGCCTCCGGGAATCGCGGACGCCCTCGAGCGGATCTCAAGCCCGGCGAACGACGAGGATCTGACCCTCGCCTACGAGAGCCTCCGGTCCTATGTGGGGCCGCTCTGCCCGTAGCCGGGGCTCCACCCGCCCTGCATCAGGGCGGGTGGTCCGGAGGGAATCAGGCGGCGCCCCGCGCGGCGGTCGCCTTCGGGTCGGGGCCGTACGCGTTGTCTCCGCTGTCACCCTCGATGACGTAGAAGACGATCAGCACGATCGCGCCGATGATGGGGATCAGCGCAATCAACAGCCACCAGGCCGACCGGCCGGTGTCGTGCAGGCGCCGCGCCGCGACGGCGATCGTGGGAATCAGGACCGCGAGGGCGTAGAGCCCGCCAAGCAGGCCGACGCCGCCATCATCGGTGGCCAAGCCTGCCGCGCTGTCCACGAGACTGAGGACCAACAAGACGATGATGTTGATGAGTACGAACATCCAATATTCTTTGCGCCGCGCACGGCCTTCGAAGACTGCGTACTTCCTGAGGACGGTGAGGTACCACTCCATGTGGGGCTCCTTCGGGTGGGGCCGGTCAATGAGTAGAGCAACCGGCGCAAATGGACCGCCCAACGATAGGAACACGATCGGCGCGCCGCCCGTCAACGAACAGACGTTCGCTAAGGTGAGCCAATGGCAACCCGCCCCGCGATCCTCCACGCGGACCTCGACGCGTTCTACGCCTCGGTTGAGCAGCTGCTGGATCCCGCCCTGCGCGGTCGCCCGATCGCCGTCGGTGGAGGTGTGGTCCTCGCGGCTTCCTACGAGGCCAAGCGGCACGGGGTCACGAGCGGCATGGTCGGCTGGCGGGCCCGCGAGCTCTGCCCTGAGCTGACGATCGTCGCCGGTCATTTCTCCGAGTACCGGCGCCTGAGCGAGCAGGTCATGGAGATTCTCGGCACCTACACGCCGGCGATCGAGCAGGTGTCGATCGACGAGGCGTTTCTCGACGTGGCCGGATCTCGGCGCCTTCACGGCGAGCCCGACGTGATCGCCCGCGAGATCCGGCGCCGGGTCACCGCCGAGGTCGGGTTGCCGATCTCCGTCGGCGCCGCGCGCACCAAGCACCTCGCCAAGATCGCGTCGCAGGTCGCCAAGCCGGATGGCCTGATCATCGTCGACCCGGCGCGCGAGCGCGCGTTTCTCGAACCGCTGCCGGTGCGCTTGGTGTGGGGAGTGGGGCCCGCGACCGAGGCTCGCCTGGCCTCACGCGGCGTCACCACCATCGGCGACCTGGCGCGGTCGGACCCCGATGCCCTGCGGCGCATCGTCGGGGTCGCGGCCGCCGGGAAGCTGCACGCGCTCGCGAACAATGAGGACCCGCGTGACGTGCGCCGAGGCCGCAGGGCCCACTCGGTCGGGGCGCAGTCGGCGCTTGGGCGCTCGGCGCCGACGCCCGGGCTGCGGGCTGAGGTGCTCGGTCATCTGGCGGACCGGGTGGCCAGTCGGCTGCGCGCACGCCGCCGCGCGATCCGTACGGTCACGGTGCGCGTGCGCTTCGTCGGCATGCGCAGCATCACCCGCTCGACGACGCTCGAGCACCCGATCGCCTCGACGCTCGCGCTTCGGGAGGTCGCCGAGTCCCTGGCGAGCATCGCCCTCGCCGACAACCCGGGCGAGTCGGCGATCTCGCTTCTGGCCATCTCCACCTCCGGCCTCGTGGAGGAGCCGGAGGTCCAGCTCGAGCTTGCCGTGCCCGGGCCCGCCGGGCCGGGGGCGCCCGAAGCTGCGGCTCGCCTCGCCGTCGATCGCTCGATGGACCGGGTGCGCGAGCGTTTCGGCCGGACAGCGGTGGGCTACGCCGCCGCCGCCCTGTCGTCGCGGGGGGCCGTGCCGGACGAGTTCCGGGGCCTGGCGGAGAAGGAGATCTAGGCGTCGCTCGGCGGGCGCCACGTCGTCCGAGGGCGTCAGGCCCGCCCTGCCCCGATGGCGGTTTCGCCGGCGGGGAGATCTGTCCTACCGTCGGTACATGACCACGCGCTATCTCCCTCTGCTTGCACTTCTGATCATCGCGGTTCCCGCAGCGGCGCAGGATGCGCCCGGCACGCCGGCCGTCGCGGAGTTCACTGCCCAGCGCTCGATCGCTATCGGTCAGCGCGTGACGGTCCGGGGCCGGATCGCCCCCGCCACGAGGATGAAGGTCCGGATCGAGCGTCGGCGACCGAACTACACCTGGGAGCCGATCGCGACGCTCACCAGCGACGCGAAGGGGCGGTTCTCCGCTCGTCTGCCACTGCGCCGCTCGGCCCGCCTGCGGGCATCGGTCACCATCGCGGGGGTCCGCCAACCCGGGCCCCAGCGGCGCAACGTGGCCGTCCGCCGTCGGGCGCAGATCACACTCGGCGCCCGGGAGGAGGAGATCGCCGGCCGCCCCACCCCCGTGAGGGGTCGCGTCTGGCCCGCGCGTCCCGGTGAGAAGGTCCTCGTGCAAGCGGTGCGGGGGCGCACCAAGGTGAACCTCACGCGCCTCCGCGTCCGCCCCGGCGGCAGGGTCTCCGGCACCGTTCGTCTGCCGTCGGCCGGCCGGTGGAGGCTTCAGCTCGTGGCCCGAGGTCGCAAGGGCGTGGACCGAACGGCGACCGCGCGCAGCGCTGCGCGCACCTTCCATGGACGGAACCCGCACTCCGTTCCGCGGTCGGCCCCCCACTACATCGTGCAGGCCCGCCAGGAAGCGCGGCTCTACTACTACGAGCGGGGCCAGCTCGTCCGGGTGTTGCCGGTCGTCTTCGGCAAGCCCTCTACGCCGACCCCCGTCGGAAGCTTCCGGGTGTACGCCAAGACCCCGGGACCGAGCGTCGTGTTCGGGCCGTGGGCGCTCTGGTACCACGGCAACTACGGCATCCACGGGACGAACCAGGAGCACCTCCTGCGCGAGGACTGGCGGTACTTCTCGGCCGGCTGCACGCGGAACTACAACGACAACATCGTCTGGTTGTATGAGCGCGTCCCCGTCGGAACCCCGGTGCGCAACCTGCTCTGAGAGCGGTCAGGCGTCGCGCGCGCCGGGCGGTTTCCTGCACCGATCTTCCCGAAAGCGTTGCGGGCCTTGTCGCGGTCCGTTGCGACGAGATTGCTCCGGATCGCCCTGGGGTACAAGGTTGAGGGCCCCGTACCGCAAGGAGATCGATGTCTGGCCTGAGGGCGCACATATCGTTCCCCGCGCTCCAGCCGCTGGTGCGCCGTTCCGCCGTGGCCGCTCTGGGTGCCGGCGTGATCGTCCTGGCGGGGTGTGGCGGCGGACCGCTCGAGGTCGAACCGGTTCGCGAGGACGAACCCGACGCGGTGATCGCCGACCTCCCGGACCAGGCCGATCCGGCTGAGCTCGCCGAGGCCAGCGCCGTCCTGCAGAAGGTGCCGGGCGGCGGGGCAACCCCGGTCGGTGGCGGGATCCTGTTCGGCGGCAGAGGTGGCGGAGACGGGGAGAGCTTCGGCTTTGCCAGCGGCCCACCCGCGTCATCCGGTGGGCTGGGCTTCGGCAGCTCGGACGGCGGCGGACGGGGAGAGACGTTCGGCTCCTCGAACGCGGACGCGACCGCCGGCGATGCTGCCGGGGCGGCTGCTGCCGCGGGCTCGGGCCTGATCGGATCCGGCCGCGACACCGCAGAGCGCGCCGCCGGTGCCGCGTTGGGCGGGCAGGGTGAGTCCTTCGGGTTCCGCAGTGACGGCGGCGGGGACGGCGGCTCATTTGGCTTCCGCGGCGACGGGTCGACGCCGCCGACCTCGGCGACCGGCCCCGCCCCCGGCTCGGCGACCGACACGACGCCGGGGGCCGTCGTTGCCGCACCCGGCGCGACCCTCCCGGGCGGGGGCGGGAACTCGTTCGGCTTCCGAGTGGATCAACGCCGCACGACGCCGCCCCGTAGCTTCGGATACGCCGGTCCGCCCCGCCCCGAGGATCAGACGCCCGAGCCCACCGCCGGGGTACCCGGCGTGCCGCCGCCCACGAATACCGGGAGCGCGCCGCCCGGCACGGTCCGGGTGATCGTCTCGGGCATACCCGTCGACACGCCGCTGCCCCCGGCCTCGCGCACACCGCCGGCGCCCTGATCGTTTCCGGCCTCCTGCCCATCGCCGAGCCCCGCCGCCGCGATGCCGGCCGCCGCACGCTCGCGGCTCTCGAGCTGCGCGCCCGCCCGACGGACCGCCGCCCCGCCCCGGCGGGGAGTTCTTGCCGCATCACAGACCGGCTTACGCTCGATCGCGTTCGTCGGCCTGCCGGCCGGAGCGCGACCGGCGCTCAACCGGTGGCGCAACGGGCCCGGCGTCGTCCGGATTGCGCAGACCGCGGCGGGTGCATCCCGCCGACCTCGAACGCCTGGGTACCCCCGCGGGGGCGGTGCTGCCGGTGCGGGACCTG
>JAHEIS010000046.1 GCA_024639225.1 Actinomycetes bacterium
TTGCGGCTTTTCGCGCTCGGCGAGCGCACGGTGGGCGCGAGGCCGTACTCCCGGGTGTCGGACCGGGCGCGTGTCGGTCATGATCAGGGCCTCGCCCGGCGACAGCCGGGCGACCGTGCCGGAGGAGGTGCTTCGGAGGATGGCGACTGAGGATCCCAGCGAGGGCGATGAGGTCCGGCCGCGCCGGGGGGCCGCGACGGACCGCCGCTCGGTGGCCGAGAAGCGCGCCGCGCCTCACGTGACGCCCCGCCGTCGCCTGCGCTGGCGGGTCCGGCGCACCGTGCACGCGCCCCCGAGCGAGGTCTGGCGCGCTCTGACCTGCCCGGCCGACTGGCCCACCTGGGGGCCGACGGTGCGCGCCGCCTCGGGTCCCGAGTCCATCGCATTGGGAAGCCGCGGAACCGTTCGCCCGGTCGTCGGTCCGGCCGTCCCCTTCCGGGTGGACGCGTTCATCCCGGGGCGCTTCTGGTCCTGGCGAGTCGCGGGGGTGAGCGCGACGGGGCACACGATCGCGCCCGTGCAGGAGCGCTCGGGCCACCCGGCGACGGAGGTCGAGTTCGACGCGCCGTGCTGGGCGCCGTTCTACGTGCCGATCCTGCGCCGTGGTCTACGCCGCCTCGCCGCGCTGGTCGAGTCGGGGCCGCGGCGGCCCTCCTCCGCCGCGCCCACGAGTCGCAGTGACCAGGCCGAGGGCGGATCCCCGTGATCGCCGTGGTGCCCCGGGATGCGCGAGGCGGTGGCAACCCGGCGCGCGAGGTGGTGAGGCTGGCGACAGCCGAGGAGGTCACACGAGTGGACACGAAGGGCAGCAGCGGATCATCCCCCAGCGAGCGCCGCCCCGAGGAGGCGTACCGCGTGCGAGCCCGCACGGGCCTCGACCGAAGCAGTGCCGAGCGCCTGCCCCGCTGTCATGTCCGCCTACGGCTCAAGGACTCCTCACTCCGGTGAGTGTGACCGTCACCGAGCGCCTCCTCCTTGAGAAGCAGCACGCCGAGCCAGGCGAACCATACGATGAGTCCGATCCCGAACACCGCTCCGACGGCTTCGAGGGCGGGGATGACAGTGATCAGACCGGCAACGCCGGCTGTGAGTCCGAGGTAGTTGAGCGCTCGTGGCAGCACCGCGGTCTTGAGGGCCGCCCAGCTGACGAGCAGAACCCACACGCCGCCGGCGATCTCGTTTCCGCCACCAAGTCCGTTCTCGACCGAGTCGAGCGCGGACCACACGGGTTCGGCTGCGGCCGGGTCGGTGTCGTGGAGGTCGGCGACGGTGCCAATGGCGATGTTGGAGACCATGCCTGCCGCCAAAACCAGGCCGGCCCAGATGAGCCCGAACGCGCCCGCCGCTTGCGCCAACCCCGGCGACCCGGCTTTCAGGCGCTCGCGGAGCACGAGCACGAGCGGTACAAGGGCGATGCCAAAGACGATGAAGATGACCAGGTTCCAGATGTAGAGCGCCGCTTGGTTGTCGACCAAGAACGCCACGGACTCCGCAGGGGTCGGATCCCCGGTCGTGTAGTCCGTCAAGAGACTGACAAACAGCACGATCCCGAACAGGAACGTTCCGGCCGCAACCAGAGCAGCAATGCCCCCAACCTGACGCCTGTGTTTGACCGTTGGTCCCCCTCTCCCGCCCGGCGGGTGCGGTCGCCGGTGGCTCACGAGGAGACTCCGACACGTCACGATCTCGTGTTCCACGCTAATCGTCTTGCGCGAGGGACGCCCGGGCCCATAGTCCCTAAGGGGACGTATTCCCCTGGGCAGCCCGGGAACGAGCGTCGACTATGAGGGCAAGCATCGAGGCTTCGGCGAGAAAGGACCGCGCATGGAAGTGACCGTCACGACGTGGGCTATCGCGTTGATCGGACTTGGTCTCATTTCGCTGCTCGCCAGCCTCCAACTGGTCGCGGTGCTGCGCCCACGCGCGACCTGGACCGTCGACAACGTGTACGGCGGGTCACCGGATCGGACCGACCCCGTCGCCTACTTCGCGTTCAACCAGGCCTTTGCCTGGGCCGACCCATTCTTGTGGGCACCGCTGCAGATCGTCGGCAGCATCGGCATGCTCCTCGGCGAGCGGTGGGGATTCCTGCTTGCGCTGATGGCCTCGGTGCCGTTCTGGTACACGGCGGTGTTCTTCTACATCTGGGACCGCGACCTCGGCTTCCGAGAGAAGACCTTCAACTACTGGGTCATCATCTGGGGCATGTGGCCACTCTTCGGTGTCATCGAGGGCGTGTACTGCTTCGTTCGGCTTCTCTAACGAGCGCGGTTCGTTGATCGACACGGCGTTGACGCTTGCTGACGGCCGATCGCTCGGGATGGCCGAGTGGGGGCCGCCCGACGCCCCGGTCGTCGTCTACTGCCACGGCTTTCCCGGTAGCCGCCTCGAACCCCGCCTCGCTCAGGCTGTGGTCGAACAGCGGTCGGTCAACGCCCGGGTGATCGCGTTCGACCGCCCCGGATACGGACGATCGACCCCGCACCCCGGTCGAGCGTTCCTCGACTGGCCCGCCGACATCGCCGAGGCAGCCGATCGCATGGGCATCGACCGATTCTCGGTACTTGGTGCATCGGGAGGCAGCACATACGCACTGGCATGCGCCTCTGTCCTGGGTGCGCGGGTGACCCGAGTGGGAATCGTCGCCGGGGTCGGCCCACTAGGGGCGGCCGGCATGTCCGAGTCCCAGCTCATCTCCGGGCCCTCGAACCTGCGAATCTTGCGGAAACTGCAGTGGCGGTTGGTGGCCCGGGGAGTGCGGACCGACAGGGTGGACACGGTCATCGACCGCACCGTCGCCACCATGACCGGCGCCGACCGCGACGCAATGAGGCGACCCGACGTGCGGGCCTGGTACCGGACGATGTTCACCGAAGCGTTCGCCCAAGGCGCGACAGCCGCCGCCTACGAAGGCGAGCTCTATCGGCAGCCCTGGGGCTTCGACCCCGAAGACATCACCACCGAAACCAACCTCTGGCACGGCACCGCCGACCACTGGGTCCCGATCGCCACCGCGAGATGGCTCGCCGATAGAATCCCGGACTCCCGCCTGACCGAATGGCCCGACCAAGGACACTTCTCGTGGGCCGGCACCGATCAAGCTGCGGACGTCGTGGCCGTCACGGCCGGCCAACGCACAGAACCGAACCGATGATGGACCACGACAGACGCGGCCGAATCGTCGAGGCATCGAACATCGAAGGAGGCGACCGTCCGTGAATGTGTTGTGGGGGCTCGTGGTCACATCGCTGTCACTGCTCGCGTGGGGCGGCCAGGCCGTCGCCTGGATGGCACCTGCCACTGCGGTGCGATGGAACCTCACCGAGGCCGAAGAAGATGTCGAACCAGCATTCTGGGCCGACGGCCAGGGCGAAGCGCGCTGGGACACCTTGACCTTGTGGACGATGGTCGTGGCCGGCGTGATGTTGATCGCCGATACCAGTTCCTGGGCCTACTTCGGGCTGATCGGCGGCGGCATGTACATCTACTTCGGCGGCCGGATCGGCTTCACCCGGGTCGCCATCCAACGCCAAGGCCTCCGGGTCGGTGCACCGCAGAACGTCCGACTCGGCTACATCTTCGGTGCCCTCTGGGCTGCGATGGGTCTCATCACCATCGTCGCTGCTATTGCATCGCTCGAAGGCTGAACCATGAATGGACCCCCGGATCGGAAGGACGACCTGACGACCGCAATCGACGCACAAGTCGACATCCGCGCGACCGATAGGGCCGACTTTGCGGGCTTTGACATCTGAGGGCGGGTCGGACCCCGGAATCGGCCCGGCGGGCCGGGCCGATTCCAGAAGACGTCAGCCATGATCAGGTCCGGCGGGGTGGCCGGAGCATCTGAAAGGAAAGGTCTCTGCGATGGCGGATCATGACTTCGAGGTCAGGGACGAGGTCGAGTGGAACTGGGGCTCGGGAACCGCCCGGGGGAAGATCAACGAGGAATTCACCGACCGCCGCGTAACCGGCACGATCAGGGGCGAGGAGGTCGTGCGTGACGCGAGCGAGGATGAGCCCGCATACCCGCTGGAGCAGGACGATGGCGATGAGGTGCTGAAGTCGGGATCCGAGCTCGAGCCCGCGTGATGAGAGCCGCCCGACGGCGCTTCCGCTGGCGCGCACGGCGAACCATCGATGCGCCCATGGCCGCGGTCTGGAGCGCCCTGACCCGACCCGCGCTCTGGCCGAAGTGGGGTCCGAGTCTGACGTCGGCATCCGGTCCACCGACCATCGGTCCGGGCAGCCACGGGACGGTCACGCCGGTACTGGGTCCGAAACTGACGTGGACAGTCGACGCTTTCGCTCGCGACCGGTTCTGGTCGTGGCGGGTGGGAGGCATTGCCGCGACCGGGCACGCGGTCGCTCCGGCGCGGTCCACAGGGACGGGCGAGCCGCGAACTGAGGTCGTCTTCGACGCGCCGTGGTGGGCCCTGTTCTATCTGCCAGTCCTGCATCTCGGCCTTCGCCGCCTGGCGGATTTCGTCGAGGACGAAACACCCACCGGCTCCGCCGGAGGTGTTCGTGGAACCCTGGGCGAATGATCATCTTCGTCGCGGTCCTGATCGATGCCGGGGAGAATGCAGGCCGCTGGGCCGACGCAACCGTCGTTGCCGGCGCTCTGCCCTGTTCTCGCTCGTCCAGTCGACGGCGGGTAGCCACGAAGCAGCTCCGTGGGTCTCGGCGCTCCTGCCAGGCCTCGGTCTGGTTCTGGCCATGGCCGCCCGCGACCGCGCAATGGACTCTTCTTGATCCTCGCGTCGTGTCGTGTAGTCATGATGTGCGCCGCACCATCAAACGAGGAGCCCCGTGGACACTCATGACCCGAAGAGCGTGACCGTCTGGCTGGCGAGGGCCGTGGCCTACGTCGCGTACGTATACGTGCTGGTCACCCAGTTCATCCTCGCCCAGGGATTCATCCTCCTGCTCCTGGGCGCCAATCCGGACACCGACTACGTGCAGTGGGCTTACCGGAGCCTTGACCGGGCCATGGAACCGTTCCGAGGGATCTTCCCGCCCGTCGAGTTCAACGGCACGGCGGTGCTCGACCCCTCGATCCTGTTCGCCATGTTCATCTACGGCCTGCTGATCCTCTTGATCCGGGCCCTGCTCGACTGGCTCACCGTCCGACTCCGCCGCATCGAGCGACTCAATGCCGCCGACCAAGCAGCCGCCGCCATTCCCGCCGCATCGACGATGCCGCCCGCCGTTGCCCCGGCGGCTGCGCCCGGGGCGTCGCCATCGTCCGCCCCCGGGACCGACGCCGACGTCACACCGGGGGCCTGACGGTGCTCCTCTCCCGACTTGGGCGTTCCGCGCTCGCGGCCATCTGCTTGTTGTCTGTCGCGGTCGCGCTGGCCGGTTGCGCCGAGGGGCAATCCGACGAGACGCAGCCGACCGAGGCGCCGGCCACCGAGGCTCCCGCGAATACGGAAGCGCCGGCCGCCGAGGCTCCCGCGAATACGGAGGCGCCGGCCACCGAAGCTCCACCAGCAGCGGAGGCACCCGACACCGACGCGGCGCCGACGACCGCCGAGGATGGCAACGACAACGTCGGCGTCGCACTGCTGCTGCTCTTCCTCGGCATCGTTCTCGCTGCGCTGATTGGTGCCCTGGTAGGACGGAGGGGCAACGGTGGTGCCCAGCAGCCGGCTCCGGCAGCGGCGCCACAGCGTGACCTGTTGGCCAACGTGCGCTGGCTCCACGACCAGCTCAGCGTGCAGGTGACGGCTGGCCCCCCTGAGACGGCAGCCCAGCAATGGGCGACCGACCGGTACCGGGTCCAGAACATGGCGACTGCGGCCAATCAGTACTCCTCAGGGGCCGGCGGCGGCGCGTGGCAGCGGCTCTCGCAAGCCATCACCGACACCGCAACCGCGCTCGACCACTCGACGGCGATTCGCACGGATGCGCAGGCAAGTGCAACGGCGGTGGCGCAGGCAGGTTCGATGGTCGACCAGAACCGCGCGGTTCTCATGCAGGCTGCCGAGGTCGCGGCGCGCACCGTCCACTAGCTCAGTGATCAGGGCCGACGACGCCCAATAGTGGTTCGTCGCCGCCGGCGTCGTCCTCGTCGTCCGGCTCTGACTTATGCCCCCCGTCTGCCGCGCGACGAAGGCGCGCTCTGGAGGTCACGGCTACCTTCGCGTCGTCGGTTTCGCCAGGCCGTTCGCAGCCGGCGATATCTCCGCCCACCGACGATTGGGCAGCGAGCTTCTGGTGATGTCCTCGGAGGTCGCGGTCGAAACGAGCGCGGTCGTCGGTGCGAACGGCGCATGCACCATCACGGGGAGGACTCTCCAGGGCGCCGATCTCCCGCACCATGGGTGGGTCCTCGGCATCGGTGGTGCGGGAGCTCGCCGATGCAGCAACGGATGACCCCTACTGGAACGCCGCCATGATCGAGATGCGCGAGACCCGCCTGCTGCACAATCGCCCGCGCATGCAACGGGGCAAACAGATCATCGAGTGGACGACCGCCCCGGAGTACGCCCACCGCATGGCGCTGGAGTTGAACAACCGGTACCTGCTCGACGGTCGCGACCCCAACTCCTTCGCCAACATCGGATGGCTCTTCGGGCTCCACGATCAGGCGTTCGAGGAACGTGCTGCTCTTGGCAAGGTGCGGCCGATGATCGCGGGCGGAGTCAAACGCAAGATCGACGCTGATCAGTACGTTTCCTACGCCGAGGAGGTCACGGGTGTCGAAATCAGGGGTAGGTAGCCGCACGTCGTCGCATGCGCCCAATGGCACGCTCCCCGGGAGCGGCCTCAGTGCCTGACGCGGCAGCGATCGCTCGGGCGATCGACCTCGCCATCGATGCGCGGGAGAGGGCCTATGCGCCGTACTCGTCGTTCCTGATGGGCGCGGGTGTCGTCGGGGACGACGCACGAACCACGTCGGGTGTCTTGGTCGAGAATGTCTCCCTCGGCCTTGCGATGTGCGCGGAGCGCGTCGCATTGTTCACCGCCGTCAGCCACGGCATACGCCCCGTGGTGCTTGCGCTCTGCTCCGAGAGGACCGACGGCGCGCTGACCTTCCCCTGCGGGGCCTGCTTGCAGGTGGCGCTCGAGATCGCCGGACCGGAGCTGCTCGTGGCGTCGGTCGACCTCGACGGCGCATCCGATTCAGCGCCACTGGGCTCGCTCGTGCCGAGGGCGCCGCGACGCCATATGCCCGGATCTTCCTGAGAGAACAACTCCGGCGGGCTGCACACAGCGTGCCTGCCAATTCGCCGCACGGGCCAGCCGCAAAGGCCTGCGATGGGCGCGGACGGCCGCGCGTCGCTCGTCGACTTCCGACCGTGGCAGCGAGGAGAGGGTCCCTATGCGGCCCTCTCTGTGCTGCCTCGGGTTCTCGAGGGCCTCGCTGGCGACGAGCCGGGTCTGGCGCCTAGCCCTCCGCAAGCGCCGCGTCGATTACGGCCCCCCGGCGCTTTGCCTCCTCAACGGAAACGACCTCCTTGCCAAACGGAAGCAGGGCAATTCCGACCATCTTGAAGTTCGCGACACCGAGAGGAATCCCGACGATCGTGATGCAGAGCAAGGCGCCCGCTAAGAGGTGGAGTAGCGCGAGCCACCATCCAGCGAAGATGAGCCAAATGAGGTTGCCGACTCCCGCCGCGCTCTGGTACGCGCCCACCTTGTCGACGACTGTCCGACCGAAGGGCCAGATGACGTACCCCGCGATGCGGAACGAGGCGAGGCCGAACGGGATGGTGATGATGAAGACGCAGGCGATCACTCCCGCAATTGCGTAGCCGATCGCCAGCCAGACACCGCTGAGTACGAACCAGAGCAGGTTGAGGATCAGTCGCAAGGGAGTCTCCCAGGGGGCGATTCATATGCTGCCGACTCTTGGGGAGCCCGGGTACCTCGACACCTTCCCTGCGATCGCGACAACCGCGGGTTACACACGCGCGTAGGCCTGCGCTGGATCCATACTCTGATTGTCCCGCGCCTCGCTACCCAAGCCCCCAGCCCCGCCGATCGGCACACCCCTTCAGCGTACGCCGACGAGCGCCCCGCTGCGCTGACTGCACCGGCAATCCCGACGCCTCGCGACAGGGCTCAACGGCTAGCGTTGGCGGGCGAGCTGTGCCAACACCCTGCCAACATCTCGCCGGACTTCGCTGCACCGGCTCCACCCAGAATTCCTTGTAGTCGACACCATGGCCCACTCCCAAAGGGGGGCAGATGGGCGCAGCAGGCTCCGGACCTACCCCGCCCATCGACGACTTTTTGCAGATCGAATCCCGCACCGGTCCCGGCACGCTGAGCTGACTTCTCGTCGCCGCAGCGCGAAGACGAGGAAGTGCCGACTCGGTCCTGTCACCGGAGGTTCGGTGGTACTGACGACGCGACGCCCGGAACCGCTCGGGCAGCCGCGAGGATGAGATGTTGCTCAGCTGCGGCGATGTTGACGCGCGTGCGCGTGACCGCGTCGAGCGTCACCGAGATTGAATCCACTCCGGCCTCGACCAGCATCTGCGCGTACTCAGGATGCACTGAGGGCGCCTGACCGCATATCGAGGTGGCCAGACCGAGCTCCCGCGCCGCTGATATGAGCTGTTGGATCGCTCCGACCACCGCGGGATCGCGCTCATCGAATGCCTCTGAGAGCAGAGCTGAGTCCCGGTCGGCGCCGAGCATGAGTTGGGTGAGGTCGTTGGATCCGATCGAGATGCCGGAAATGCCGAGGGTGGCGTACGCCGGGAGGTGGAACAGAATCGATGGCACCTCGGCCATGATCCAGAGCTCGAAGCCCGGCAGGTCAAGCACGCCATGGGGCTCTGCGATCTCGAGGAACCGCCTCAGATCGCCGGGGGTCCTCACAAAGGGCACCATCACGCGCAGATTCGTGAGCCCCTCATCCCGGAGTCGCTTGACGGCGGTGAGCTCAGCCCGGAGAAGCTCGGGCTCCACGGAGTATCGGAAGGCTCCGCGAAAGCCGATCATCGGGTTGGCCTCCTCCGGCTCGAAGCGATCGCCTCCCCGGAGGGAACGGAACTCGTTGGTGCGAAAGTCGTACGTCCGGTAGGTCACCGGACGTGGTGAGAACGCCTGCCCGATGGCCCCGATTCCCTCCGCGAGCTTCGAAACCAGGGCGTCCTCGCCCTCCTCCTCCAGAAGGAGACGGGGATGGCGACCGTCGAGCGCCTCCAGGATCATCAACTCCGCGCGCAACAGGCCGACGCCATCGACCGGTTCGGATGCCGCGCGACTGGCCACGGAGGGCTCGCTGATGTTGACCAACAGCCGGGTCGCCGTGACGGGCGGCGCAAACCCGGTCGCGCTGGTCGGCTGGGGTCTCACCGCTCCTGCCGTCCGGATGTCGTCTGGCGACGCGTGCATGACCTGCCCGCGCGCCGCGTCGACCTTTACCCACTCCCCGTCAGAGATCAGCTCCGTCGCGCCGGCGGCGCCCACGAGACAGGGGATACCGAGCTCGCGCGCCACGATCGCAGCGTGGCAGGTGACACCGCCCACTTCGGTCACAACCGCCGCCGCCCGCCTCATGGCCGGAGCCCAGTCGGGTGTGGTCACCGGGGCGACCAGGACCTCCCCTTCTCTGACACGGTCGGCTCGGTCCACGCCACTCACAATGCGCGCCACGCCAATGCCGATTCCTCCGGCGGCTCCCAACCCCGAGACGATGGGCGTACCCAGGTCATGAGATTGCGCGGATTCGAGGGTCGTCACCGGGCGCGCTTGAAGGATGAAGATGTCGCCGTGTGTGTCGATCGCCCACTCGATGTCCTGGGCACGCCGATAGTGGTCCTCGATCCGAGATCCGAGCTCGCCGAGTTTTCGTGCCTGATCATGGCTGATTGCCGGCAGGTCGCCGGCGTCGGCGTCGGTGTCGCGGCGCACGATGCCGCCGGTCGCAAGCGACTCGATGACGGTCGTCTTGCTGGCGATCACGGCCTCGATCAGCGCGCCCGTCTCTTTCGAGATGACGAGGCGATCAGGGGTCACCTGACCGGACACGATGCTCTCGCCGAGCCCGAACGCTGCTTCGATGACCAATCGATCGTGCGCGCCCGTCACCGGGTCGGCGGTGAACATCACACCCGATGAGATTGCCTGGATCTGTTCCTGAACCACCACGGCGATCGCCATGCCCGTCTCGGGGATTCCGCGGGCCCGCCGATACGCGACCGCGCGCTCTGAGTAGAGCGACGCCCAACAGTCTCGGACGGCCCCGATGAGTGCGTCGACGCCGGTCACGTTGAGGAATGTCTCGTTCATACCGGCGAACGAATCCTCGGGGGAATCCTCGGCCGTCGCCGACGACCTCACGGCCATCGGCCGGAGCTGGTCGCCGACCGTCCACGCCTCACAGGCCTCCCGGATCTGATCGAGCAAGGCGTCGGAGAGCGGCGCCTCCCGCACACGGGCGCGGGCTTGGTCGGGCGTGAGCCCATCGTTGCCCCCGCCGCCATCGGCGACCGTCTCGAGCATCTCCGTGAGATCGGCGCCCGCCATGGTCTCAGCGAAGGCGGGCGCGCCGATGACAAAGCCCCGGGGAACGCGCATGCCGGCGAGTATCAGTTCGCCGAGGTTGGCTCCCTTCCCGCCGGCGAACGCCACGTCGGCGGCACGAAGGTCTTCGAGGTCCCGGATGAACTCTCGGGCAACGGCTGCGTCGGGGGATCCAGCCTCTGGTCGTCTCGTCATGAGTCCCGCTTCGGTCGGAGGTCAGGTGAGGAGCGCGCCGCCATCGACGACGATCTGAGCCCCGGTCATGTACGACGCCAGATCCGATGCCAGAAACAGCGCGACCCTCGCGATGTCATCGGGCTCGCCCATGCGGCCCATCGGGATGCCGGCCAGAAACCGTTCGAGCGAATCAGCCGGATCGGGTCCTTCGTCGGAATCGCTCGCCTGCATCGCGGCGACGCCCGGGGTGGCGACGCCTCCCGGCGCGATGGCGTTGACCCAGATGCCCTCGGGCGCGAGCTCGAGGGCGGCGGTCTTCGTGAAACCCCACATCCCGTGCTTTGAGGCGTCGTAATGGGCGAGGCCGACCATCGAGGGATGGAGAGCGTCTATCGATGTGATGTTGATGATCCGCCCGCCGCGGCCCTGCTCGATCATCGCGGCCGAGGCGTGCTTGGTGCAGAGGAAGGCTCCGTGGAGATTCACCGCAAGAACACGGGTGAAATCCTCGAGGCTCATCGTCTGGATCGGTGCGACCGGGAATATCCCCGCGTTGTTGACCAGGATGTCCAGGCCGCCGAGTCGCGAGCGTGCCTCGTTGCAGACGGCAATCACGTCGTCCTCGCTCGAGACGTCTGCGGCGATTGCCTCGGCATCGACGCCGAGGCCCTGCAGCTCGGTCGCTCGCTGAGATGCCGCGTCCCCGTCGACGTCGGCGATCAGGACCGATGCGCCGGCCTCCGCAAGTCGACTTGCGATCGCCGCGCCGATCCCCATGGCACCGCCGGTCACGACGGCCACCTTCCCCTGAAGGCTCAGAAGGTCCAACACCGATGACTCGGGCATCTGTCTCCTCCGCGCGCTGGCGGGACCGGGATCGGGAATCCGGGCGCTGGCTCCAGAATCCCCTCCGGTCAGGCCGGTGGAATCCGGGTAAGTCCGCAGCGTCGCCGCAGTGGGGCCGTGCGGAGCAGCTCTCTGACGTCGTCGAGCGGCCACTTTTTTCGGGACGAGTGCGCCCTGCCCTCTTCGCCACCGACGACAGCACGAACCCGTCGGCGCCGAGGCGCGGTGGAGCTGGTCGGGCCCGCTGACGCAGAAGCCTCCGGGCCTCAATGGGCGCAACAGGGCTCGAACCTGTGACCTCCGGCTTGTCGAGCCGGCGCTCTCCCAGCTGAGCTATGCGCCCTGGGAGGCGGGAGAATAGCAAGACCAGACCGGCGGTCGGGGCGGGCCGAGCCCGCCGCGCTTTCGACGTTCCCGATGCCCCAATAGGCTCCGATGGACGCACTCCTCAGAACTGGAGACGCCGGTGCCACGTCCTCTCCGTCTCCTAGAAATCACCGCGAAGATCGTCGCGGCCCAGGAAGTGGACGCGGGCTTCGGCGGCGACCTCACCCGGTTCATCCGCGGGCGCATGCCGGCCATCGGCATCGACCCTGACGACGCGGAGCGCGCCCGGGCGATCGAGCACTTCGTGCGTGGCTACATCATGACCGTGCCGCGGATCCTCGAGGCGGCATCCGATCAGGCGAAGCGCAGCGGGATGGGCGAGCGGATGGACGAGGTCCTCGGCTGGGTGGGGGCGTACTGGTTCGACGAGAGCGACGTGATCCCCGACCACCTCGGCCTGCATGGCCTGCTCGACGACGCCTACTGCAGCCTGCGCCTGCTCGAGAAGCTCTCGGACGAGGCGGTCGCCGCCCGGCTGCGCCCGATCGTCGACGACGACCTGGCGACGGCCAACTGGCTCGCCTACCGCCTCATCGGGGAGCCGGACAACGAGGCCCTCGAGCACCACGTCGCCGCCGCGATCGGCGACGAGGGCCTGCTCGGCAACCTCGCGCGGCTCGCCGAACACGGCAGTGAGGAGACCCGCGTCCTCCCCGCCGACCGACACGCGCTCCCCGAGGGATCTCCGATCGCGGCGCCGGCCTGGGCGACGGAGGCGGCGCCCGGGGTGCGCGAACTCCGCCGGAAGATCGAGGGCGTC
Organism: Actinomycetes bacterium; assembly: GCA_024639225.1. Taxonomy (GTDB): domain Bacteria; phylum Actinomycetota; class Thermoleophilia; order Miltoncostaeales; family Miltoncostaeaceae; genus JAHEIS01. The sequence goes on from JAHEIS010000046.1 coordinate 12,659, forward strand.
GTCGACATCCCCGACCGCCTCCCCCGCGACGCCGGTCAGTCCTGACCGCGCTGATAGCGTCCGTGGGGTGAGCGGGGACCGGGCGGGCACGAAGCAGTTCGACGTCGGCATTGCGGGCGCCGGGCAGCTCGCCCGGATGACCTGCCTCGCCGCGTGGCCCCTGGGGCTACGGGTCGGTGTTCTCGGTCAGCCGGGTGAACCCGCCGTCCCGATGGCGGCCGGGCTCGTCGAGGGCGACTGGCAGTCGGCGGAGGACGTCGCCCGACTCGGCGCGGTCAGCGGCGTGGTCACCCTCGAAAACGAGTTCGTCGAGGCCTCGGCACTTGCGGCGGTCGAAGCCGCCGGGACCCCGGTGCGCCCGGGAGCGGATGCCCTCGCCCGGGTCCAGGACAAGGCCCTGCAGAAGGAGATGCTCCGCGACGCCGGTCTTGCCGTTCCGCGCTTCATGGTCGCGGCGTCGGCTGACGCCGCGGTCGCCGCGGGTGAGCAGCTCGGCTGGCCGCTGATGCTCAAGGCGCGCAAGCGCGGATATGACGGCTACGGCAACGCCACCTGCGAGAGCACCACGGACGTCGGCCCGGCCTTTGAGCGACTCGACGCCGGCGAGGGGGTGCTCGTCGAGGAGTGGGTGCCCTTCGTCCGCGAGCTGGCGGTGATGATCGCCCGGCGTCCGTCGGGCGGGTCGCTCGCCTACCCCATCGTCGAAACGCGCCAGTCGCACCATGTCTGCCACGAGGTCCTCGTGCCGGCCCCCTCGGAACCGGCCGTGATCGCCGCTGCCGGGGAGCTCGCGGCGGCGGCGGCGGAGGCGGCGGAGGGTCTCGGGGTGACCGGCGTGGAGATGTTCGAACTCGAGGACGGGCGCGTGATGGTCAACGAGCTGGCCCCGCGACCCCACAACTCGGGGCACTACTCCATCGAAGCCTGCGAGACGTCCCAGTTCGAGAACCACCTCCGCGGAGTGCTCGACCTACCCCTCGGGTCGGTGGCGTTGCGCCAGCCCGGCGCCGCGATGGTGAACCTCCTCGGAACATACGAGGGTCCGGCGAACCCGACCATCGGTGCGCCGCTCGCGATCCCAAAGTCTCACCTTCATCTTTACGGTAAGACTGATGTCAGAATCCGCCGCAAGATGGGCCATGTCACGGCGCTGGGGCCCGATGCCGATACCGCACTGGACATCGCCGAACGTGCCGCCGGGGAGGTGGGCCTGTGAGCAGTACGCCACTCGTGGGGATCACGATGGGAAGCGAGAGCGACCTCGACGTGATGGAGGGCGCCAAGCAGGTCCTCGATGAACTCCGGGTCTCCGCGGAGGTTCGCGTCACATCGGCGCACAGGACCCCCGAGGAGATGATGGAATACGGGCGCACCGCCCGCGACCGGGGCCTGCGAGTGATCATCGCGGGGGCCGGAGGGGCGGCACATCTGCCGGGGATGCTCGCCTCAGTCACCTCTCTGCCGGTGATCGGTGTCCCGGTGCGCAGCTCGAACCTGACCGGTCTCGACTCGCTGCTCTCCATCGTCCAGATGCCGGCGGGCGTTCCCGTCGCGACCGTGGCGATCAACGGGGCCCGCAATGCCGGCCTGCTCGCCGCCCAGATCCTCGCCCTCGGGGACGAGGGCATCGCGCGACGACTGGAGGATGAGCGGAGCCGGATTCGTTCACTCGCCCATGACATGGACGAGCGGGCATCCCGCCGTCAGGGCTGAGCTCGCCGCCTGATTCTCGCTCTCTGCGGCAATTGATTGACGAAGAGAGTGTCAAGAGAGCGAAAAGGCTGAGAAAAGCGATCCCTCCACCAGCGTTGGCGATCGTAGTGTGCGACCGACCCCACCGCTGGTGTCCAACGGAGAGCACGTGAACCGACCGCAGTCCCGCCGTGACGACTCGAGCCGCCGCCGCTCGTGGGCGACGCTCGCAGCACTCGTCGCCCTCGGTGTGATGCTCGCCGCAGCGCTGGGCCCGGGAGTATCCGGCGGATCGGAGCAGACCGTCGGACCCGGCAAGGGCTCCTCGCCCTCCGCCTTCCTCCATGCGTTCCTCGAGGCGGGCGGCAACGTCGCTGACTCAACGCCGCCGCCGCCCGCGCCGCCCGAGGAGCCCGAGGAGCCGCCCGAGGAGCCGCTGCTGCTGCCCACCCCCACCCAGCTGATCGGGAACCCGGAGCCGGCCCCCGAGCCGGCGGAGGCGGCCTCCGCCTTGGCGGCGGTGGCCGGTGAGCGTTCGGATGAGCCCGACCCGCCTCCGGCAGAGCCGGATCCCGCAGAGACTCCGAGGCGCGTCGTCGCCGTCGCTCAGCCCGAGGCGCCTGCCGCGATCGGCGGAGCCGCCGTCGACCCCGCCGCGGCCGCGAGCCCGGTCGTCTGGAGCGAGGAGGCCGCGCCGCCGCCGGCTCCCCTGCTCCCCGCACTCGCGCCCGAGCCCGAGGCCGCGCCCGTCCCCGAGGCGAAGCCCGAGCCGACGACCAGCAAGCCCGCCAAGAAGAAGAAGAAGAAGAAGCGGAAGCGGAAGAAGCCACCGCCGGCCCCGGCCCCGGCCCCGGAGCCCGAGCCGCCCGCCGACCCGGAACCGCCCGTGGATCCCGAGCCGCCCGTGGACCCGGAACCGCCCGTGGATCCCGAGCCGCCCGCGGACTCCGAGCCGCCTGTGGACCCCGAGCCGCCGGTCGACCCGGAACCGCCCGCGGATCCCGAGCCGCCCGCGGACTCCGTGCCGCCGACAGATCCTGAGCCGCCCGTATCACCGGGCCCCGGCTCGGACATCTCCGGGGCCGGCTCGGTCAACTCCGGCTCGGGCTCGGCGACCTAGCCGGACCTCGCCTCCGGCGGGAGCGTTCGGCGCCCGTCGCCGGATCCCCACGACCGGGAGCGCCGGAGCAGTCCCCTAGAATCGCGCTCCGTGCCTGAGCAGACGCCCTCCCCCACGCCCCCGGGCGATCACGCCCCGGCCGCTCCGGTGCCCACGGGCCCCGACGATCCACACAACGACGGTGGCCCCTCGAACAAGGCCGTCGACCGGATCGTGCTCCGCGTGGTCTTCCTGCTCCTGGGCATCGCCGTTCTGCTCTGGCTCGTGTGGCTCAGCCGGGGCGTCCTGATCTGGCTGGGCATCGCCGCATTTTTTGCCACGGCCATCAACCCCGCGGTGAGCCGCATCAACCAGGGCCTGCGATTGCCACGCCCCTTGAGTATCGCGCTCGTGTATCTCGCCGCGATCATCGCCTTCGGCGCGATCGGAGCGATCATGGTTCCGCAGGTGGTGGACGCCGCCGATGAGCTGTCACGCTCGATCCCCGGCTATGCCGATCAGGTCGCGAATTCCGCCCTGTTCCGGGAGCTCGATGAGGACTACGGGCTGGTCGAGCAGACCGAGCAGCAGGTCCAGAACGTCCTGACCGACATCGCCGATCCCGGCGGGGTGCTCGACCTGGCGGCCGCCATCGCCAACGGCTTGGTCGCTGTCATCAGCGTGGCCGTCCTGACGTTCCTGCTCAGCCTCTACGGACCGCAGTTCATGGAGTGGGCCCGCAGCCAGACCCCCGAAGGCCGCCGGGGCCGTCTCGCCGCCCTCTCCGTCGGCGCCTACCAGGTGGTCGCCGGCTACGTGGTCGGGGCGGTCGCCATCGCCATCGTCGCCGGAGCGGCGTCGTGGATCTTCCTGACGATCATCGGCGTTCCCGGCGCACCCGTGCTTGCCTTCTGGTGCGGACTGCTGACGCTCGTGCCCCTCGTCGGGGGCACGATCGGTGGCGTGCCCTACGTGGCCGTCGCGTTCTTCCAGGGTTTTGCCATCGGTATCGCGGCGCTCGTGTTCCTGCTCGTCTACCAGCAGGTCGAGAACAACCTCATCCAGCCCCTCATCCAACGACGGACGGTCAAACTGAACCCGGTGTGGGTGATCCTCGCGGTCCTGGTCGGCGCCCAGCTCCTGGGCATCGTCGGGGTGCTGCTGGCGATCCCGATCGCCGGCATCACCCAGGTGATCATTCAGGACATCTGGGCCCATCGGCGCCTCACCGAGGACGACGAGCCGCCGACGGGGCCGGTCCTGCGCGAGACCTGACGCCGCTCAGCGGATGTCGAGCAGGCCGACGGGCGTGCCGCCGCCGAACGCGGTCGTTCCCAGCCCCCGATTCAGGGTGCGGGCACCGGCGGAGGTGAGCACCAGCGGGACGCGGCGCAGGGTGATCACGCCATCGAGGTTCGGCTCCAGCGCCACCCGCAGATCGGCCGTGAAGGCGTCGACACCTGCCGCGGACGTCGAGCTGCCGAAGGCCCTGACCGCACCGTCGGCCGAGGTGATCCGCAGTCGCCGCAGCTGGACCTGCGAGGACCCGAGGTCGAGCTCGAGACCGCCACGGTGGCCGATGACCGCGCCGTAGTCGCCGCAGGTGAACCGCCGCGAGGTGACGATCGGCAACCGGATTCCCTCGGCGGCGGAGCCCGTCGCCGGAGCGAGGATTGAGACCTCGATTCCCGCGCGGGCGAGGGTCGTTGCGAAGGCGCCGTCGAGAGACAGCGTGGTCGTGCGGTCGGCGAAGCGACAGGCGGCCTCGTCCACGTCGCCGCCGACCTCCTTTGATGCGCCGCCCTCAGGATCACCCGGATCGGGGCCGGGCGCATCGGAGTCGCCGGGCTCCGCGATCTCGGCAGCGACGCCCTCTGCCGTTGTGTCGGCAGCCGTCGAGGTACCGTCGTCATCGTCGCTCAGCGAGCTGAGCGCGATGAGCACGCCGATCACGAGGATCGCCAGACCAAAGATCCAGCCCTGGCCCCAGGTCGGTCGTGCGTCGGGCACGGATCTCGCACTCCTCATGGACGATCGGCAAACGGACGGGCCGCGCCATTATCCCTGAGGCGCCGTCCTCGCGCGCGGCACGCCGCGCTCAGGACACGAGCGCGGCCGCGCGGGCAGGGCGTCCCCGAAGGCTGACGAGCATCGCCGTGACCACGGGGACCCGTCCCACCTCGACCGGCAGGCGGTCGAGGTGCATCAGTCGCCCCGCCGCCGCGCAGTCCGCGATGGTGCATCGCCCGCCGACTCGAGCCCCTCTCGTTGATCGTGACCGCCGGCGCGGTCGTGAAAGTCCACATGCCTTGGAGAGATGCCGCGGAGCCCCTGGCGGTGATCTCGGCGCCGTCGGCGCACGCCGAGGGGGCCGAACGCATGCCTCGCGGCGACGACACTCCGTGCGGCCGGAGCGATCCCGTCGACGTGCACGCGACGGGACATGGTCTGAGGGCATCGACATCGCGGCGGCGGCGGAGCAGGTCGCGGCACGCCGAGTCGTGGTCGGCGGGCCTCTCGGCGACCCCCTCCGGCCGGGTTTGTGGGCCTGCACGATTGGCGCCGGCGCGGTCGATCACCGCTACGGTGCAGGGAGCGCGTTCGAATGAGAGGGAGGATCGGAGGCGATGTCCAAACCGGCGATCCTCGCGGTCGACGACGACCCCCAGGTGCTCGCAGCCGTGCGGGCCGATCTCCAGACCAAGTACGCGGCCGACTACCGGAT
>JAHEIS010000144.1 GCA_024639225.1 Actinomycetes bacterium
CCGATTATCCATGATCAGAGGATACCTGGGCCCGACCTCACCGCCGGCCACCGCAACCACCGGCCGGTATCCGACAGCCGCCGCCCACGCCCGAGGGGAACTGCGGATCCCGCAGCTGTCCGCTCATGCTGTCGTTGTTCGCCGGCGCCCGTTAGCATCCGAATCAACCTTGCCGTTGCGCGGGAGGATTCGCAGTGAGCGGTGTCGTCGGCGTCCATGGGATCGGCCAGCAGCAGGGCGGACGCCACCAGTTGGTCGGTGCGTGGCAGCCGGCGCTGGCCGACGGCATCGAACGGGCGGTCGGACGGGACGGACCGGACCCCGCGCTCGACGTCGCCTACTACGGCGATCTGTTCCTCGCCGCTGACGGCACGAAGGGCGGGTTGGACGGTGTGGAGCTCGAGGACCTCGACGACGACACGCTCGGATTCCTCGCCGGGATCGAAGACGAGATCGTCGGCGACGAGCCGCTGCCGGCCAGGGTGGACAAGGGATTCAAGGAACTGCCTCGCCCGGTCGCTCGCCTCGCAGGCTGGCTGGACCACCGGTTCGGCGTCGCCGGACGGCTGCTGTTCTTCGGCGACCTCGTCCAGGTACGCCGCTATCAGCGCGACGACGACCTCGCCGACATCGTCGATGGCCGCATGCGTGACGCGATCGACGTCGGGACGCGCGTGGTGATCGGCCACTCGCTGGGCAGCATCGTCGCCTACGAGTACCTGTGTCGCACCGCTGAACACGGCGTGGAGACGTTGATCACGCTCGGATCGCCACTGGCGCTGCGCAGCATTCGGCAGGCGCTACGGACACGCGAGGGCGACGGCCGGCCCGCCCTGCCACAGGTGCAGCGGTGGGTCAACATCTATGATCCCGCCGATCCCGTGTCGTGCGCTGGCGGGCTGTCGCCGTTCTGGGCCTCAGTCAGCGATCACAACGTCGACAACGGGAAGGACCCGCACGCGGCGACGCGCTATCTCGGCAAACGGCAGACCGGCGACGCGGTGGCCGTGACGCTCCGCGCATGATGCGTGGCTGCGACGACCTGTTGCGCCGCCGCTTCGTCGCGATCGCGACGGGCCGATTCGACGCGGACGGTGTGTACCCCCCGCTCGACGTCGCGTCGGAGGTCGCGACCCTCCGCGGCTGGTGGTGCGCGCCGGAGCTTGCACAGCCCTTCGAGCCCGACTTCGAGGACCTCGCGGCCGGCCCCTCCGAAGAGGACATCAAACGCGACCTGGTGACGAGCACCCGGTTCGGCGGAGGCGACGCGATCGTCTTGTACCTGACCGGTCACGGTGTGACCGACAAGGGCCGCCACCGCACGGTGCTGTCCACGAGTGACCCCGAGCGGCTCTCCCAGACCGCGCTCGACACCATCACGCTGCTGGAGTGGCTGGCCGAGCACCGGGATCTCGAACACGTGCTGCTGATCATCGACCTGTGCAACGCGGGTGACGTCCTGTCGGAGGTGACGACGGAGATGCGGGCGGCCATCCCCGACTCGTGGATCGCGTTGCTCGCGACGTCGGCGGGAGCGGCCGCGAAGGTCGGTGCGTTCAGCGGCGCCGTCGCCCACGTGCTGGGGGACATCCGTGGCGGATCACCGCGCGACGCCACCGAAATCGAGCCCTACCTCGCGTCCCACATCTTCATCGCGCGGGTGCGCGAGACACTCAAGGCGCGGTACGGGCAGGACCTGGTGATCTTGCACGATCCGTACGAGACATCGTGCTGTCTGCCGAACCCGACGTACGACCCGTCCGGCGGCGACCGGGTGGATACGACGCCGCCGCGCGCCGACCTGGCTGTGCTCGAACAGGACATGACCGCGCACTGGCGGCGCCGGGCGCCGGTCGCCGGGGAGGCAACCCCGTGGATCTTCACCGGGCGGCGCGTGGTCATGGACCGGCTGATCGCCGCCACGACCGGCCCGGCGGGCACGGTGGTGGTGACCGGACGCGCCGGCAGCGGCAAGTCCGCAACGCTGGCCCGCCTGGTGACCTGCAGTGATCCGGTGTTCCGCGCCAACCACGCCGACCTGCTGGGTGCCGTGCAGCCGGTGCCACCGGAGGGCGCGGTCGACATCGCCGTCCTTGCCACTGGCAAGGGCCCCGAGCAGGTGATCGCGCAGATCGCCGGGGCCGTTGGCGCGCAGGTCGCGCCCGTGGTCGGCGCGAGCACACTGGACCCCTGGCTTGACGGCATCCGCTACGTCCTGCGCGAGCGCGACGGTCCGCTCACGCTCGTCGTCGACGCCCTCGACGAGTCAAGCGACCCGGTCGGCATCGTGCGCACCGTGCTGCAAAGGCTCAACCCACCCGAGGACCCGCGGCTGCGCCTGATGGTGGGTGTGCGCTCGGTGTCGGGGCAGGCGCCGGGCGGTGCGCCCACGCGTGACCTGGCGAGCCTGACGGTCGAAGCGCTGGGAGCGGTGGCGGTCGCGGTCGACGCCGACGAGTACTGGGAGCCCGGCGATCTGCAGACGTTCGTCGCGCACGCGCTGCGCCAGCCACCCTCGCCGTACGCCTCGGATCCGCAGCTGGCGGCGAACGTCGCCGCTGCGATCGCGGAGGGTGCCGAACGGTCATATCTCCTCGCGAAGCTGGTGGCCGAGGAGCTCGCCGCCCGGAACGAGGCCATCGGCGCCGGTCATCCCGACCTTGCCGACATGCTCGCCGGCGGTGTCGCTGACGCTGTCCGGCGGGATCTGATTTCCTCGCTGCCGGATCCCGACCAGCGTGCGCGGGCCGTGGTGCTGCTCCGTGCCGTGGCGCTGGCGTTCGGGCGCGGCATCCCGTGGCGTGACGTCTGGCCCACAATGGCATCGGCCATCGCGCCCGGCGACCGCGTGCTCGGCGACGCCGACATCGAGTTGCTGCTCGGTGGCCGCATGGCCGGCTACCTCGTCCGCGACCTGGAGGACAGCGTCACGGTCTACCGCTTCGTCCACGATGCGCTGCGTGACAGCCTGGCGCGCGACATCGGCCGCTACGCGACCGACGGTGACGATCACCCCGACGAGGTCGCGGCCCATCGCCGGATCGCCCTGGCGCTGCTGCCACGCTTCGGCCCGCAGCACGACCACCCGCCGGCGCCGTACGCCAGGCGCCATCTCGTGGAGCACGCCGCCGCGGCCGGCGAGTTGGATGAGCCGTTCCTCACCGCGCAGACGCTGCCGCTGCTCGACGCGAACGCGCTGTCACGGTCACTGCGGCTGATCCGCGCCGAGCCGCACAGTCAGCTCGGTCTCGTGCTGGGCGCCTGGCGCGGCGTGCGGCACCGCTGGTCGTGGAACGCTCCGGACGCCAACGCCGCCGCGCTCGACGTCGCGCTCGTCGCCGCCGGTGCTGTTGCGCCTCAGCGTCCCCGGCGTGCGGGCCTCACGTGGTCCCCGACGTGGGCCGCGTGGTCGTTCGGCGGAACGGTGATCGGTGCGGAAGGTCGCGGGCTGCGGTCGATCGCGTTCGCGACCGTGACGAGCCGTCCGTGCATCGTCACCGCCGAGGCGATGCAGGTCCGGGCCTGGGATGCGGCGACCAGTGAGCTGCTGGGGCCACCGGTCGACGCCGGCGGGGCACGGGTGGTGCTGGTCGTCCCAGTCAAAGGCCGTGCCGTCGTGGTCGCCGGAGGCGTCGGCGGCGCCCGGGCGTGGGACGCCGCGACGGGGCAGCCGCGGTGGGCCCGCGGAACCGACGGTCAGGTGTACGCCCTGGCGGCGGGTGCCGTCGGGCCGCGGGCCGTCGTCGCGGTCGGCGCTGCCGACGGCACCGTCCGCCTCTTCGATGCCGCGTCCGGCGAAGACGCGCGGCCGCCCTTCGCGGCTGGCTCCCCGGTCCGCGCGCTGGCGGTCGCCAGCGATCTCGCCGGCCGGCAGCGCCTCGCCGTGGCCCGCAGCGACGGGACCGTCGAGCAGATCCACCTCGACGACGGGGCGCCGGCCGCGCCGACGATCATCGTCGGCGCCGAGGTGAACGCGGTCGCGTCGATCACATACGGCGGCCGGCTTCTGGTCGCGACCGGGGACACGCCCGGGCGTGCGCGTCTGTGGGACGCGGACAACGCGACGCCTGCCGGAGAGGAGTGCCTGCACGACGGCGAGATCCGTAGCGTCGCGCTGGTCGACGCGGCGGGACCGCTGCTGCTTGCGACGGGCAGCTTCGATCAGCACGCCGTCGTCTGGGACCCCTTCGCCGGGCAGCCGTCGACCGAGACGTTCCCGCATCCCGCCGAGGTGCTCGACGTCCGGTTCGGCATCGCCGACGGCAGGCTGATGCTCGCCACGGCCTGTGCCGACGGCAACGCTCGCCTGTGGGATCCGATCCGGCCATCAGCGGCGCGTGTCACGACCAGCGGTCGCGTGCTTCGCACGGCGATGACGGCGACGCCGGACGGCGTGGTGCTGGCAGGCGTCGCCGAGGACAACAGCGTCCGTGTCTGGCACGCGGAGGATGGCCGGGAGCTGGCCGTGTGCCCGTTGCCGACCAGCCGTGTCGCTGGCGTCAAGATGGCCGGCTGGCCGCCGGTCGACGTGGCGGTGGCCGGCGTCGACGGGCGCGTCGTCGTCGCGGCGGCGGTCAGCGACGCCGTGGGGGTCTGGGACGTGCGCGATCGTCAGATGCTGGTGGAGGACGACTGGGACACACATCTGAGCCCCGTCGCGGTCGCGGTGGACGACCCCAGGGTGCTGCTCGCTCACACGGTCGCGTCGGAATTCTCCGTGGGCGCCGACACCGTCCACGTCCGAGACGTCGTCGGTGATCGGGAGCTGTTCACCGTGCGCGGCGGCACC
>JAHEIS010000047.1 GCA_024639225.1 Actinomycetes bacterium
CGGTGGCGAGGACCACCTCCAACAAGGAGTCGCGCACCGGTCCGTGCGCCAGCCGCCGCCGCCCGCTGGCCGCGGTCGCGAGGACGCCGCCCACGCTCGCGCCGGATGGCCCGCCTCCCTGGGCCCACTCCTGGCCGTGCGCGGCCAGGTGGGCGTCGAGCGCGGCCACCGGCATGCCCGCCCCGACCGTGATCGTGAGATCGGCGGGGACGTGGTCGACGACCCCGGCGAGGTTCTCCGACGAGACGATCCGCGTCTCGGCGGTCGGCTCCGGTCCGCGGCGCGAGCGCGTACCCCGGCCCAGGAACCGCACCGGACGCCCCGCCGCGCTGGCGTCGGCCAGGATGCCGGCCATCTCCTCGCCCGTCGCGGGTGCCGCGTTCGCCATCAGATCCAGGTTCCTTCGGGGGCGCTCGCGGCGCCGATGTCGCCGCAGCGACTGCCTGTGGGCAGGACCTTGTCCGGGTTCATCATCCCGCTCGGATCGAAAGCCGCGCGCGCGCACGCCTGGGCCTCCAGATCGACCGCGCTGAAGGTGAGATCCATGAAGTCACGCTTCTCCAGTCCGATCCCGTGTTCGCCCGACAGCACGCCACCCACGGCCACCGCGGCCCGGATGATCTCGCCGCCGGCCGCGTGCACGCGCGCCACCTGGTCGGCGTCGCGACGGTCGAAGGCGATGAGTGGGTGCAGGTTTCCGTCGCCGGCGTGGAACACGTTGAGGATCACCAGGTTGTGGCGTGCGGCCGTCGCCGCCACCTCTTCGAGCACGTCAACCAGGCGGGTACGGGGAACCACGCAGTCGTGGAGGTAGTAGTTCGGCGCGATCCGGGCCATCGCCCCGAAGGCGCTCTTGCGTGCCTTCCACAGGAGCTCGCGCTCGGAATCATCCGCGGCGACGCGAACGGTGCCGACGCCGTTGTCCCGCCCGACCCGTTCCACCACCTCCGTCTGGGCCGCGACGTCGGCGGCCGTCCCGTCGACCTCGACCAGCAGGACCGTCGCCGCCTCGGTCGGGAGGCCGGCGCGGACGAAGTCCTCGACGGCACGGTTCATGCCCTGGTCCATCATCTCCATCGCGGCCGGCACGACACCGGCCGCGATGATCCCCCCGACGGTCTCGGCACCGGCGGCGATACTGGGGAAGTCGAGCAGCATCGTGCGGACGTGCTCGGGGTCGCGGGTCAGCCGCACGCAGACCTCGCTGACGACCCCGAGCGTCCCCTCGCCGCCGACGACGAAGCCGCGCAGGTCCAGCCCGGGAGGGTCCGGCGCCACGCCGCCGAGTCGGAGGATCTCTCCCTCCGGTGTGACGAGCTCGAGCCCGAGCACGTGCTGCGAGGTGACGCCCGCCGACAGGCAGTGCGGCCCTCCGGAGTTCGTGGCGACGTTCCCGCCGATGGAGCAGGCCGCCTGACTCGACGGGTCGGGGGCGTAGTGCAGACCGCGGTCGTGGACGGCGGTGGTGATGTCGAGATTGAGCACGCCCGGCTCGACCCAGGCGCACGGAACGCTTTCGTCGATCTCCCGGATCCGCGTCATCCGCGCGGTCGAGAGCACGACCGCGCCGTCGAGGGGGACGGCGGCCCCGGTCAGACCGGTACCCGAGCCGCGTGGCACGACGGCGACCCCGAGCTCGCGCGCGACGTTGACACAGGCAACGATCTCGTCGGTCGTCTCGGGGAGCACGACCAGGCCGCACTCCCCTTCGGCGATCGAACCGTCGCGGGAGTAGACGGTCCGCTCGAGCGGATGATCGAGCACCCGCTCCTCGCCGAGGATCTCGCGGAAGCGCTCGGCCGGTGGGCCCATCCCGCTCAGCCGGGCGAGATGGAGATCTCGCCGGTCCGGGAGCCCTGCGCCCGCTCCAGTGCCAGCTCCGCCCGGCGCACGAGCGCGGCGGCGTCTTCCTCACCGTCCCAGCCGGCGATCCCGGCCGACGCCGTTCCCTGGGAGGTCGGCTCGCCGCGGACCCGGTCCACGATGGTGGATGCCACCTCCGGCGGGCAGTCGGGGAGGATGATCCCGAACGAGTCCTCGCCGTGTCGGGAGACGATGTCGGTCCGGCGCAGGCCCTCACGCAGTCGGCCCGCGAATGTCGCAAGAAGCAGATCGGCACGTGAGCCGCCGATCGTGCTGCGGCGGGTGTTGAACTGGTCCAGCGCGACCATCGCGATGGTGACCGGACCGCCGTTGCGCTGGGCTCGTGCCAGCTCATTGGGAAGCACGGAGTCCCAGTACTGACGATTGTTGAGTCCGGTGACCGGGTCGATCACCGACAGTCGCCGGGCCAGCTGAGCCGGCCAGCCGACGGCGACCGCGATGGCGACCAGCGCGCCCGCCGTGATGAGCCACTGGGCGCTCGACGGTCCGTCCTCGCCGGTCGTCGAGACGACGATTCCGTACGCGACCACGGTCAACACGAGTTGCAGCGCGATCATCCGCGGGGACATCACGACGGCGGCGACCACGACCACCAGGGCGTAGAGGGTGGCGATCGCCCCGCCGAGAGCCTCGCCACCGGCGGCGACGCCGATCGTCACCAGCCCGGTCGCGAGAGCGAGGATCGCGTTGAAGAACTCGCCCGGCAGGCGCTCGCCGACCGCGAGCATGATGCCGGCGAGCACGAGGGCCGCAGTGCCCGCCCCGAGTATCGGGAGCTCCTCGAGCGCGGGAGGGTGGGGTAGGACGTTGGCCATCAGCATCATCACGCCGATGGCGGCGAAAAGGCCCGTGGCCGCGCGCGCCAGCGTGCGCCGGCGGCGGTGTCCCAGGGTGTCGAGTGCGATATCGGTCATGGCGGGGGGCCGGAATCCGGCTCCACCCTGCCACATCCCGGGCCTCCCGCCGACCCCCCGGAGAGGCAGATCACGCCGCCGTGCGCTGCTCCGTGATCCCTGCCGCCGCATCCTCGCCGGCGGCGATCGCCTCGATCACGGCCGCGCCCGGCGCCAGGTGGGTACCCTCGAGTGCCTCGAGGGCGGCGCGCGGAGCAGCGATCGCCGGGAGCTGGTCGCGGGCGAACTCCGGGTACGCGGCGGGGAGGCGGATGACCTCAATCAGCCGGTGGCGGGCCTCCGCGGCGATCCATCCCAGGCGGACGAGGTCCCCCGCGCAGCGCCCGGCGAGGCCGGCATCGTCGAGCTTCCACACCGGGTCGTCGTCCGCCGGGTTGCAGTAACACTCGAGGCCGAGCATCGTGCGGCCCTCGGGAGCCATCCGCCGGCTCCAGTTCCGTGGCTCGAACGCCCGGGCAAAAGCGACGTCAGGATCGTCGACTTGGATCCAGGCCTCATCGCTGACCGCCTCGGCGGCGATCTCCAGGCAGACGATCGCCACCGCGCGCATCCGGACCGGGGGCAGTGGTTCTCCCGCCGGCTCGAGTAGCCGGTGGCTGCGGCCCGCCGGGCTGGCGATGACGAGGTTGCGGCAGGCCATCCGCCGGCGCTCCCTCGGACCGTCGACGTCGACGCCCGTGACAACTCCGCCGCTGTGGTGGATCGCCGTCGCGGGCGTGGAGGTCAGGACCCGTCCGCCGGACTCCCGGATGCCGCGGGCCATGGCGTTCATGAGCGAGCCGATACCACCGCCGGGGAACCAGAAGCCCTCCGGCGCAGCCTGGGTCTCCAGCAGCTTCTGCGCGCGCTCGGCGGGAATCTCCCCGAGCGTCACGCCATCGACCTTTTCCAGGTACGGCCGCATGGTGCTCGAGACGAAGTCCGCCCCGAAGCGCGAGCTCAGCAGATCTGCCGCCGAAGGGCCTTCCGGGCCGCCGTCGCCGCCGGGCCCACGCTGGTCCAGGTACCGGCCGCGGACGATCCGGCCGTCGCGCACACAACTGACCGGGCGGTCGACCCAGTGGAGGTCGCCGCCCATGAGGTCGTCGAGCCAGGCACGGCGTGACTCGTCCTCGACGAACGGGATGTGCCCCCCGACGTCGTACGCGTGGCCGTCGCGCCGCCGGGTGCGGCAGAGCCCCCCGACCTCCGCACCCGCCTCGAGTACGAGGACCGCCGCCCCGGACCGGGCGAGGGCCAGACCCGCGCCCAGACCCGACGGTCCGGCGCCGAGCACGACTACGTCGGGCGATTCCATGGTGACGAGTCTAGAGGCGTCTCTCGTGCGGGCGTCGCACGGGACGAACAACACGGCGCCACAGGATTCGCGTCCGGCTATCCTCGCCCTGATGCAGAGCGCAGCGCTCATCCTTGCGGCCGTCTTGGCGATACCCGCGGCCGCCGTGGCGGCCTGGCGATTCTGGGCTGCCGTTCCGGCCTCCGACGGGGCCGGCCCACGCGCGCTGGACGTCACCTGGACCCTCGTCCCCCTCGTGCTGCTTGTCGTGCTGATCGTGGCGTCCGCATGACCACGCAGCTCGGAGACGACGCCGCGCGTCTGGACGTCGCGCACGCCGCCCTCGCCGCGATCTCCGACTACCTGAGGCTGACCAAGCCGCGGATCGTTCTCTCTCTGCTGGTCACGACCGCCGCCGCGATGGTCGTGGCGGCCGGCGGGTGGCCGGGATGGAGCCTGTTTCTCGCGACGATGGTCGGGGGGTGGTGCGCGGCCGGCGGAGCGAACGCGATCAACCAGTACATCGACCGCGACATCGACGCCGAGATGTCCCGGACGACGGGTCGGCCGGTCGTCACCGGAAGCGTCACGCCGGGGCGCGCTCTGGCCTTCGGCGTGGGACTCGGTGTCATCAGCGCCGCCGTGCTGGCCGCTTTCGCCAACGCACTGACCGCAGCGCTCGCGCTCACCGGCCTGCTGCTCTACGTCGGGCTCTACACGCTCTGGCTCAAACGCTCGACTCCGCACAACATCGTCATCGGCGGCGCGGCCGGCGCGGTTCCGCCAATGGTCGGTTGGGCCGCGGTCACCGCGGAGGTCGGCCTTCCGGCGATCACCATGTTCGCGATCATCTTCTTCTGGACCCCGCCGCACTTCTGGGCCCTCGCCCTGGTTCTCAACCGGGATTACTCCGCGGTCGATGTGCCGATGCTGCCGGTCGTCGCCGGCGAGGCGGAGACCCGCGTCCAGGTGGTCCTCTGGAGCGTTGTGATGGCCGGCGTCTCGCTCCTGCCCGTCGCCGCGGGCTGGGCGGGCGGTCTCTATTTCGCCGTTGCGATCGCCGCCGGCCTCGGTCTGGTCGGGCTCTCGCTCTGGGCGCTCGCTGAGCGGGGCGAGATCCGCCGGGCGCGCACGGTCTTTCTCTTCTCCCTGCTGTATCTGATGGTCCTGTTCGCCGCACTCGCGGTCGACGCGGCGCTCTGATGTCCGCCTCCGGGCGCCCGGCCCTGCCCCGGGGGCCGCTGGCGATCCTGTTCGCCGCAGTATTCGTGGACATGGTCGGCTTCGGGTTGGTCCTGCCCGTGCTCCCGCTCTGGGCCGAGGAGTTCGGTGCCTCACCGACGGTGATCGGTCTTCTCGCCGCGTCCTACGCGGTGGCCCAGTTCGCCATGGCTCCGGTCTGGGGGCGGCTCTCGGACCGCTTCGGCCGACGCCCCATCCTGTTGGTGGCGCTGGCCGGCAGCGCGATCGCGGCTCTGGCGATCGGGGCGGCCTGGGCGCTGTGGGTGCTGTTCGTGGCCCGGATCCTCCACGGCGCGGCCGGAGCCTCCTACGCCGTCGCCCAGGCCGCGATCGCTGATCTCGCCGCACCCGAGGAGCGGGCGAAGTACATGGGCCTGATCGGGGCCGCCTTCGGCCTGGGCTTCATCGCGGGCCCCGCGATCGGCGCTGCCGCCGCGACCGTCGATGCGCGGCTCCCGTTCTTCATCGCGGCAGGGCTCGCCGCCGCCAACCTGCTCGCCGCCTGGCTGCGCCTGCCGGAGACGCGCGCCGGCGCGGTCGGCAGGCCGCGCCCGGACTGGCGCCGAGCCCTGACCCGCCGGCCGGCCGCGCCGCTGCTGTGGCTCGGGTTCGTCTCGACGTTCGCCTTCGTCGGCATGGAGACCACGTTCGCCATCTTCACCGAACGCCGTCTGGACTTCGGGCAGACGGAGGTCTTCATCGCCTTCGTGGCGATCGGCCTGCTGACCGCGGTCGGCCAGGTCACCGTGGTGGGGCCCGTCGTGGCCCGGCTCGGGGAGGAGCGGGCGCTCATCGCCGGGCTCGTGACGACCGGCGCCGGCCTGGTTCTGCTCGGCATGGCTCAGGGCGTGCCGTTGCTCGCATTCTCCCTGGCGCCGCTGGCGATCGGCTCCGGTCTCGTGCTGGCGACCCTCAGTTCACTACTCGCGGCCGCGGGAGGGGCCGCCGCCGCGGGTGCGATCCTCGGCGTGTCGGCCGCCGTCAGCGGCGCGGCTCGCATCGGGGGCCCGATCGCCGCGGGGTCCCTGTTCGAGGTCATCTCGCCCGCGGCGCCGCTGCTGTTCGGAGGGGCGCTGTACGGGATCGCGGCCATCGCGACTGTGCTCATCCTGCGGCCGGCCCCCCGGCGCGCAGACGTGCCTGCCGAAACCTGAGCCGACCATCCGGCAGGGACGTCTGACACCCGCCTCGGCACGGGGCGCGCCATTAACCAACTGCTAATCTCGCGCCCGTGCTGAACAGTCGTCACACGGTCCCATTGGCGCTCCTCATGCTCGTGATCGGAGCCCTGACGGCCGCGCAGGCCCTGTTGATCGACTGGGTTCCGGAGACGATCACCCCCGAGGGCACGCGGGTCGACGCGCTTCTCTGGTTCCTCTTCTGGACGAGCGCGGTCTTCTTCGTGATCGTCACCGCTCTCCTGATCTATTCCGTCTGGGCGTTCCGCGCCGATCCGGATGACGAGAGCGAGGGCAAGCCGATGCACGGGAACACCCGCGTCGAGATCGTCTGGACGGTCATCCCGGCCATCCTGCTGATCATCGTCTCGGTCTTCTCGATCATCGTTCTTGACCGTAACGAGTCCCTCGCGGCCGAGCGCACAACCGTTGAGGTTCGCGGTCAGCAGTTCGCCTGGAGCTATGTCTGGACCGACCAGGGCATCGAGTCCGGCGATCTACGTGTGCCGGTCGACCAGCAGGTCGAGCTCAACATCAAGGCGGCCGACGTCATCCACTCCTGGTGGGTGCCGGATATCCGCCTCAAGCAGGATGCCGTTCCGGGCATCACGACGCGTCTCCTGTTCACGCCCGAGAAGATTGGGACCTTCGAGGTCATCTGCGCTGAGCTCTGCGGAGCGGGGCACGGCGTGATGCGATCACGCATGATCGTCATGGAGCCGGACGAATACCGGGAGTGGCTGTCCGGGGCCGAGGCCGAGGCCGAGGCGTTGCGCGCCGCCGAAGGCAATCGCCCCGCCGCGAGCCCGCCGGGCGCCGACGACGAATCCGACACTGACGGGGGAGAGTGATGAGTACCCAGGCTGAGGCGCCGAGCGCCGGTCACGGCGGCCACGACCACCACTCCCCGCGCCAGCCGCTCTCCTACTGGTGGAAGCGCGTCGCGATCATGGTTCCGGCGAGCTTCGCCTTCGGCCTCGTGCTCGTCTGGTTCCTGCGCGCCGCCTTCGGCATGGATCCGCTGTGGAACGCGGAGGCCTACTACACCGTCGCGATCACGATGGCGGGATTCGGCTTCCTGGCCGGAATCGGCTGTTTTGACTGGTGGATCAGCTACGCCCTCGGACGCAAAGTCGCCTTCGAAGATCACTCGTTTCACGGCGCGAGCTCATGGAAGGCGTACTTCCGGGTCAACACCGACCACAAGGTCATCGGTGTCCAGTACGTCGTCCTGACGTTCGTCTTCTTCCTCTTCGGCGGCCTGGCCGCCGAGGGCATCCGCGCCGAGCTGGCGGCGCCCGGTCAGCAGTTCGCCGACGGCGAGACCTACAACGGCCTGTTCAGCACGCACGCCGTGATCATGATCTTCCTGTTCATCATCCCGATGTTCGCGGGCCTGGCGAACTACGTGCTGCCCATCATGATCGGCGCCCGGGACATGGCGTTCCCGAAACTGAACGCGCTGTCCTTCTGGATGCTGATACCCGCGGGGACGATGATCCTCGTGAGCCCGCTCACCGGCTGGTTCGCCGCGGGCTGGACCCAGTACGCTCCCGTCGCCATCCAGGGCGGCACCGGGGTCACCCTGTTCCAGATCGGCGTCCAGTTCGCCGGTTTCTCGTCGATCGCCACGGCGATCAACTTCCTGGTCACGATCGCGACCATGCGCGCCCCCGGGATGACGATCTGGCGCATGCCGCTTCTGGTGTGGGCCAACGCGACCACCTCCGCGCTGGTCGTCTTCGGCACGCCCTTCGTCGCGGGTTCCCAGTTCATGAACCTGTTCGACCGCGTGATGGGTACGAACTTCTTCGACGCGGCGCAGGGTGGCGACGTCATTGCCTACCAGCACATCTTCTGGTTCTACTCCCACCCGGCCGTCTACATCATGATGATTCCGGGATTCGGGATCATCAGCGAGGTAATCGCGACGTTCTCGCGGAAACCGGTCTTCGGATATCGGGCCCTGGCCATGGCGACGGTGGCGATCGCGGTCCTGGGCTTCGGCGTCTGGGCCCACCACATGTTCACCAGCGGCATGGCCGACTGGTTGCGCGTGCCGATGATGCTCACCACCGTGCTCATCGCCGTTCCGACCGGCATCAAGGTGTTCTCGTGGCTCGGCACCCTCTGGGAGGGGAAGATCCATCTCAAGACGCCGATGCTGTTCGCGCTGGGCTTCATATTCACGTTCACCATCGGCGGCCTGTCCGGCGTCTACCTGGCCGCCGTCCCCGTGACGATCGCGGTCACCGACACCTACTTCGTCGTCGCCCACATCCACTATGTCTTCCTCGGCGGCAGCGTTTACACGATCTTCGCGGGCATCTACTACTGGTTCCCGAAGATGACGGGGCGCATGTACAACGAGCGCCTCGGCCAGATCCACTTCTGGACGTTCTTCATCGGTTTCAACCTGACCATGTTCCCCATGCACTGGCTTGGGCTTCAGGGCATGCCCCGCCGCGTCGCTGACTACGACGAGCGTTTCGCCGAGCTGAACCTGTTCATCACGCTCGCCTCGGCGATCATGGTCGTCTCGACGCTGGTGTTCATCTACAACATGATCTCGTCGTGGAGCCGCGGGCCCCGGGCGCCGTGGAACCCGTGGCGGGCGCGCAGCATGGAATGGCTCGTGTCCTCGCCGCCGTCGGTGTTCAACTTCGAGGCCGACCCCCAGGTCGTCGGAGGCCCCTATCAGTACGGCATCGAGGGGGCGCGCCACGCCATCATCTACGCACCTGAGGAGATCGGTGGTGAGCACAATGAGCACGAGAAGCGCACCGTGCTGGTGGTCGCCAACGAGACGGTCTCCACGGCAGGGCTCGTCGACGCCGTACGTACCAAGGCCGCGGAAGGCTTCTGGCGGTTCACACTCGTCGTCCCCGCCGGCGACGGCGACCGCGATCCGGCGGAACGGCGCCTCCAGTACGCGCTCGCCCTTCTTGCCGAGGCGGGTATCGACGCGTCCGGTGCGGTGCAGCCGGGCGGTCCGCTCGAGGCGGCCAAGTCCGTTGCCGCCGAAGAAAACCCCACCTCGGTGATTCTCGCGACCTATCCGGCGAGCCATTCCCCGTGGCAGGCGGACGACATCCCGGACCGGATGCGCAAGCTGCTGCGCCTTCCGGTCGACCGCGTCGTCGTCACGCCCGAGGCCGCAAGCGCACCGGTCGCCGTTCCGGGAGTGCGCCACGTCGTGGTGATTGCCGCCTCAGCCCTCGGCGAGGGCCTCGTGTCGGCGCTCGAGGGCCGTGCGTCGGACGGACAGGCCCTGCGCGCCACCGTGCTCGCGCCCGCCGGCATCACCGGTGCGGCGTGGGCCGACGACGCCGTCGCCCTGCGTGAGGCGACCATCGCCCGCTCGCGGGCAATCATCGACACCCTGCGTCCGGCCGGTATCCCGGCGCACGCCGAGGTCATCGACCGCGACGCGGTCGAGGCCGCGCGGGTCGCCGTCGAGCATCACGACCCCGATGTGATCGTCGTGGCCAGCACGCCAACCGACGGTTGGGACGAGGACGTGATCGAAGGAGTTCGACATGAGGCCGGAACCATCGAAGTCGAGCACCTGATGCTCGGCGCCGCCACGGGATCGGGGGGCTGAGCATGGCGACCACGCAGCATGCTGACGTGCCAGCTCACATGCTCCATGACCCGCCCCGGTCTGATTCCGGGCCGCGGATCAGTCAGGGCATGCTCGCCATGCTGCTGTTCATCGGCAGCGAGGTCATGCTGTTCGCGTCGTTGTTCGCCGCGTATTTCTTCGTGCGCTTCAACATCGCCGACAACGTCTGGCCTCCCTACGCGCCCAATGGCGAGCAGTACCACCTTCCCAAGCTGCTGACGGGTATCAACACGGCCTTCCTGGTGGCCTCGAGCTTCACCGTGTGGTGGGCGGAGCACCGCCTCAAGCACGGCGACTACAAGGGCCTGCGGCGCGGTCTCGGCGTGACGATCCTGCTCGGCCTGACGTTCCTCCTGATCCAGATCAACGAGTACGTCCACCTCGAGTTCACGCCCCAGACGCAGGCGTTCGGCTCGACGTTCTACGTACTCACCGGGGCGCACGGCTTCCACGTCTTCGCCGGTCTCACGCTGCTCATCATCAGCTACCTCCGGGTCCGACGCGGGGACTTCTCCCCGGAGTGGTCGACGCCGCTCCAAGCGGCATCCGCCTACTGGCATTTCGTCGACGTCGTCTGGGTCCTGCTGTTCGTCCTGGTGTACCTCGTATGACCCGCGCGACCATGCGACGAGCCGTGCTCCTCGCGGCGCTCATCCCCGTTGCCGGACTACTGGCCGCGTGCGAGGGCTCGCCCGACCTCGAGGGTGCCGACCTCGAGAACGGCAAGCAGACGTTCTCGCAGTCATGTGCGGTCTGCCATGCCCTCGGCGATGCCGGTACCCCTTCTCCCGCTCTGAGCAACGCGGCCGCCGGTCCGAACCTCGACGATGCATTCCGCGGCTCCCGCGAACAGGGATTCCAGGACAGTCAGTTCGCCGGCGTTGTTCGGCAGTGGATCGAGGCACCGCAGTTCCCGATGCCGGCCGACATCGTCACCGGTAAGGACGCTGAGGACGTCGCGGCGTACATCGCTCGCGTCGCCGGCACCTCGCCGGACAGCACCGTCCGTCCCGCACGCGACTTCGTCACACGCTCGCCGGTGCCCGGCGGTCAGCCGGTCTCCGGCGGATATCCGCTGCGCTTCGAGGATGAGAAGATCGCGGGCGACCGCGACTTCGCCGAGCCCGGAAGTGAGAGCGGGGGCGAATAGGCCCCCGGCGGGCAACGCGCCGCCCCGGCCATGACCACGCGCCTCGCCGGTCGCCGGATCCTGATCACGGGCGCCTCCCGCGGTCTCGGGGCCGCCGTCGCCGCGTCGTTCGCGGCCGAGGGCGCTCATCTGGCGCTGACGGCCACCACCCGCGACCATCTGGCGCCGGTCATCCGGGACATCGGCGAGACCGGGCGCGAGGCGCTTGCCCTCGGCGTCGATCTACGCGACCCCACCGCCATCGCCGCCGCTGCGCGGGAGACCCTCGCGGGGCTCGGTGGGCTGGACGTGATCGTCGTCAACGCGGGGCTCCTCGGCTACCGCGGCCCCCTGCTCGACTGCCCGCCCGGTGTCTGGGACGACGTGCTTGCGGTGACCGTGGACGGAACCTTCCACCTGCTGCGCGCCCTCGTGCCGGAGATGGAGGACGGCGGGGCGATCATCCTCGTGACGTCCGGGGCGGCCGGCCGCCCGGACTGGGGAGCCTACGGCGTGAGCCGCGCCGCGCTCAACGCCCAGGCGGCGATGCTCCGGGCCGAGCTCGAGGACCGCGACATCCGGGTCGTGGCGGTCAACCCCGGTCCTGCGCGGACGCAGATGCGCGCCGACGCCTACCCGGATGAGGATCCGCAGACGGTGCCCGAGCCGGCCGAGCTCACCGGAGCCTTCCTCGCCATCGCCGCCGGCGGGGATCCTGGGCCGTTCGTCGAGATCCCCGAGTGGCGCGCGCGCACCGAGAGCTCGGCGAGCTGACGCTCCGGCCGTGGGTGCTCCGCCATCAGCTGCGGTTGGCGTAGTTGTCCAACGACGCCTGGAGCATCGGCTGGAGCTGTTCGGCCATTGCGTCGGGCTTGATGTCCGTTATCCAGCGGACCGTGCACGCGGCGTCGCCTTCCGGGAAGACCTGCATGCTGGCCGCATGGTGCTCGAGAGGGAGACCGTCGGTCACCGTGTAGCCCACCCTGAGGTTCTCGTCGTCGATCGAGAGGATCTTCTCGGTGAGCTCGTTGCCGCTGGCCATCGTGCAACTGCGCACGTCGCCGTCGGCCGAGCTGGCCTGAACGATGTCCAGGACGTTCGAGACGCCACCGACGTCCCGGACCTCGGCCCAGACCTCGGCGGCCGGCCGGTTGATCCTGGCCTCGGCGTAGATCGATCCCATGGGTTCTGCTCCCGTTCCGCATTATTTTGAAGCGCCTGCTTTAGGAGCTAACCTCACCGCGCCGTGAAGATCAAGACGACGACGTGAACCCCAGCCGCGGGCGACCCCGGGAGTTCGATCGCGAACGCGTGCTCGACGGCGCGATGGACGCCTTCTGGCGCAACGGCGCGGGGGCGACGACGACCCGCGATCTCGAGCGCGAGCTGGGCATCAATCCGTCGAGCCTCTACAACGCCTTCGGCTCCAAGGACGGCCTCATCGCCGAGGTCCTCGGGCGCTACCGCGAGCGGATGGACGCTCACGTGCTCGCTCCACTCGCCGACGCGACGGGCGGTCTGGAGGCGATCGATGATTTCTTCGCTCGTCTGGCCCACTGGCTCACCCGGGACGGCTGCCGCGGATGCCTCGTTTCCCGTCTGGTCGCCGAGGGCGGTGACCACGGCGAGACCGTGACGCGGATGATCCGCGATCACGGGCGCGGTCTCCGCGCCGGCCTCCGATCCGCACTCGCCGGCGCCGCGGCGTCCGGGGAGATACCGGCCGCGACACGGGAACGGCGCCTCGAGGTGCTCACCGGAATGGTCTTCGGACTCAGCCTGGCGGCGCAGGGATCGTCCGGTGCCGCCGGCGTGCGCCGGATCGCCGACGCCGACCGCCGCGAGATCGCGTCCTGGTCCGGACGGGAGTGACGTCGTCGAGGAGCTGATGCGCCCACTCCCGCCCATGCGGCCCAAGGACGGTTGGCAGGAGATCGAGATCGCGCCGGTCGACGAGGAGCTGGTCGCCGTCGCGGAGATCGGCCCCCGGGTCCACGAGGACCCGCGCTACTTCGCCGCGGGCCTGCCGGGGGCGATCGACCGCTGCCTCCTCCGCGCCGGGGTCGCCGAGCGCCTGGCGCGGGTCGCGGCCGGCCTCCCCGCGGGCACGGACCTGCTCGTCTGGGACGGGTGGCGGCCGTTCGCGGTGCAGAAGGCCCTCTACGACCACTACCTCAACGAGTTGATCGCGGTGCATCCCGGGTGGCCGCACGACGCCATCGAGGACGCCGCCGCCCGCTACGTGAGCCCGCCGTCGCGCTCGGCGTCGGCCCCCGCGCCCCACCTGACCGGCGGCGCCGTCGATCTGACGTTGTGCGACCCCGACGGCACTCCCCGCGAGATGGGAACGGGCTTCGACGCCTTCGTGCCCGAGGCGGCGGCCGCCGCCCTCGAGAACACGCCCGGTCCTGCCCGCGACAATCGCCGACTGCTCTTCTGGGCGATGTCCGCCGAGGGGTTCACGGAGTACACCGAGGAGTGGTGGCACTACGACCACGGCGATCAGTTCTGGGGTCTGGCCTCCGGCAGAGCGGCCCGGTACGGCCCGATCGACCCGGAGAGACGATCAGAGTGAGACCGGGCCCGCGCCGGAGCGCCGGTACCAGCGTCACGGACCCGGCCGGCCGCACCCCGCCCCGGCCGCAGTGCGTTTCGAACGCACGGTCGCCCAACTGCGCTCCAACCAGAGGATCGTGCGGGCCGCGGTCCGCCGCACCAATGATCTCCGTCGCCGGCCCGCCCGGGGCCCGACCCTCGAGAGCTTCGCGCCCGCCGGCATCTCTGGCGGAGGCTCGCGCGTTGGGAGCTCGGGCCTCTCAGCCGACCTTCCAGGCGATGTCCACCGCCGGGGCGTGGTTGACGGCGTAGACCGGCTGGGACGTCCGGGGGTCGAAGACGACCGAGAAACGCTCTCCCTGGGTCAGCGCCAACTCCTTGGGGAAATTCCGAAAGCGGATGATGCTCTCCTGCCCCCGGTTCGAGCGGAAGCCGACGACATACCGGAGCTTGAACCAGCCTCCACGCTCGAGCGTCGGTCGACGCACGCAGAGCGCCCCCACCATCGCCGCGAACTCGATACGGCAGGCCGGGCAGGTCAACTCGACGACCTCGCCCCCGACGTCGTGGACCTGGCCCGGCGTGGCGCATGACGGGCAGGGGATGCTGCGCGCCGCGGTGATCTGCTCCCGCGCCTCGTCGCCGGTCTCGCGCAGATGGTCGTACCGCCTCCGGTCGGTCGCGGTGCCCAGGACCTGCCAGGCGGCGTTGGCGCGCTTGGTGATCTCCTCCGCGCGCCCCCGCTGCTCCTCGTCGCGGAACTTGTCGGGATGAAAGGCCGCGAGCTGGAAGCGCCACGCGGCGCGGATCTCGTCGGCGTCGGCGTCGGGTGCGACGCCGAGGGCGGCGTAGTGGTCCGAGTCGGCCGTGGGCATGACAACCATCATGGCGCACCGTGCGGCGAACCGGAGGGTAAGGCGTTGGCGCTACGCTGCCCGCGTGAGCACCACCTCCGGGGAAGCCGTGCCCGCCCGCGGATGGGCCCTGATCCCGGCCCTGCTCGGCCTGGTCCGTTTCGCCCACACGATCTTCGCGCTGCCGTTCGCGCTGGCCGGCGCGATCCTGGCCGAGCGCGCGGTGCCCGGCACGCTGGTGCTCGTCTGGGTCGTCGTCGCGATGGCTGGAGCCCGGTCCCTGGCGATGGCCCTCAACCGCCTGGTGGATGCCGAGATCGACGCGCGTAATCCGCGGACAGCCGATCGAGAGCTGCCCTCGGGGCGGCTGACGCGTGTTCAGGTCTGGGCCTTTTCCGCCGTCAGCCTCGCCGTCCTGCTCCTCGCGGTCAGCCAGCTGCCCCGGCTGGTCTGGGTCCTGTGGCCGATTCCGGTCGCCCTGTTCGTCGTCTACCCGTATGCCAAGCGGTTCACGCGTTGGTGCCACCTCGTGCTCGGGATCACGATCGGTCTGGCGCCGATCGGCGGATGGATCGCGGTGACCGGCGAGTTCGCTCTCGGCGCGATCCTCCTCGGCATCGCCGTCGCCGCCTGGATCGCCGGCTTCGACATCATCTACGCCCTCCTCGACATGGATTTCGACCGCGAGGCAGGCGTACATTCGCTGCCCGCCGCGATCGGGCCCGCGGCAGCGCTCACCGTGAGCCGGGCCCTCCACGCCGGTGCCGTCCTGGCGCTCGCCGCCGCCGGCCTCGCCGCGGGGGCGGGCGTGGCGTTCGGGGTGGGCGTGATCGTCGTCGCCCTCCTGCTGCTGGCCGAGCACCGCACCGCGCGCTCCCTCGAGCCGGAGGACGTCGGCCGGGCCTTCGGGATGACCAACGCCGTCATCGCGGTGATCGTCCTCGTCGCGGTGCTCGCCGACGCGGTGTTCGCGTGAGCGCGGTGCGGGCTGAGGGGCTCGGGCGGTCGTTCGGCTACCGGCAGGCCGTGCGCGGTGTTGACCTCTCCGTCGCGCCGGGAGGGCGCGTCGCGCTCATGGGGCCCAACGGCGCGGGCAAGACGACGCTTCTGCGCATGCTCGCCGGGCTGCTGCGGCCCGACCGCGGGCGAGTCCTCATCCATGGCCACGACCTCCGGTCCGCTCCTCGCCGGGCACGTGCGCACATCGGCTATCTCGGGCATGAGCCCCTGGCGTATCTGGACCTGACGGTGCGCCAGAATCTGGAGCTCTTCGCCGATCTGTCCGGAGCGGCCTCCGGCGCGGTTGACGCCTCGCTCGAACGCGTCGGCCTGCTCGCGCGCTCGCTCGACTCCGCCCGGGACCTGAGCCGGGGCATGCTGCAGCGGCTCAGCATCGCCCGGGCCCTCATCAGCGAACCCGGAGTGCTGCTGCTCGACGAGCCGGGCGCGGGGCTGGACGCGCGCGGCGCGGATCTGCTGGCCGAGGCCGTCGCCGCCGGCGGCGACGAACGGGCGGCCGTACTCGTCAGCCATGATCCGGCTGAGGTCATCGCGCTCGCGCAGCGTGCTCTGGTCATGCGCGCCGGCCAGATCGTCGGCGAGATCCCGCTCGCCGGGATGACGGTGGCGGCGCTGGCCGAAGCCTACGCGGAGGCGCTCACGTGATCCGCCCCCTGCGCGCGCTGCTCCTGAAGGAGTTGCGTCTTGAGCTACGGACCCGCCAGACCGTGCCCGCAATGGCGCTGTTCGCCCTCGTCGCCATGGTGATCTTCCAATTCGCGGTCGGGTTCCGGGCAGGCGACGCAGAGGCGATCGCCCCCGGGGTCATGTGGGCGACGCTCGCGCTGACGGCGGTGCTCGGCGTGGGGCGTTCCTTCGTCGCCGAGCGGGATCAGGGGGTGATCGAGGCCCTGCTCGTCACCCCGGTGGCACGGCCGCTGATCATCATCGCTCGCGTCATCGCGCTGACGCTGTTCCTGGTGATCGTCGAGATCGCCCTCGTGCCCCTGGTGATCCTTTTCTTCGTCGACGGGGCCACGATCGGCGACGTCGCGTGGTTGATCCCCGTGCTCCTGGTCGCCGACGTCGCGATCGGCCTTCTCGGCGCCCTGTTGGCCGCGCTCACCGTCGTCGCCCGGGGGCGCGAGCTTCTGCTGCCGCTCATGCTCCTCCCGGCCCTGGTGCCGTTGGTGATCGCCGGAGCGGGCGCCACCGAGGCCGTGCTGGGAGTGACGAACGACATGGCGGAATACCGTGGATATCTCCTGTTCCTCCTGGGCTATGCAATAGTCTTCGCGCTCGTCGCCATCGCCACTTATGAGCACGTCCTCGATGACTGACATTCCCTCGGGGCGCCTGTTCCGCGTCTCCGCCTTCGCCACCGCGGCGTTGCTCGCGTTGGCCACGATCGGCATCTTCCTCGTCGCCCCCGAGGATGCCGATCAGGGTGTCATCCAGCGGATCTTCTACTTCCATGTGGCGATCGCCCTGACCTCACTGGTCGCCTTCGGCGTCGCGCTCGTCGCCGGCCTGTTCTACCTGCGCCGCCGCACCCGTCGCTGGGACGAGCTCGGCGTCGTGTCCGTACGGCTGGGCCTGATGTTCTCCGGGCTGACGATCCTCACCGGATCGATCTGGGCCAAGGCCTCCTGGGACCGGTGGTGGGTCTGGGAGGACCCGCGTCTGGTCACCTATCTGATCGTGGTGATGCTCTACGCGGCCTATCTCGTGTTCCGCTCCTCGCTCGAGGGCGAGCGGATGATGCGCTACTCGGCGATCTTCGCCGTCGTGGCGTTCGTCTCGGTGCCGCTCTCGTTCTACGCGGTCCGCATCGCCCAGTCCTTCATCCACCCCGTGGTCTTCACCCAGGGTGGCGCGAACATGCCGGACACGATGCTCGTCTGGTTCGTCGTGAGTCAGATCGCGATGCTCGCGCTCTTCGCCACGCTCGCCCAGCTCGAGCTGATGCAGCGCCGCGCCGAGCGCTCACTCGGCGCGCTCAAGGTGCGCCTCGAAGCCGTCGACGCGTGACCGGCCCGGGCCTCTGAGGTGGATGACGGCGCGCAGTTCGTAGTGGCGGCCTACGCCGTCATCTGGGTCG
>JAHEIS010000145.1 GCA_024639225.1 Actinomycetes bacterium
AGCAGCACCCTGATCGCCGTGGTCTTCCCCGCCCCGTTGGGTCCGAGGAACCCGAAGATGCTCCCCTCCGGCACCGCGAGATCGACGCGGTCGATTCCGACGCGCGAGCCGTAGCCGCGGGTGAGCTGATGAGCGGCGATGATGCTCACGCCCCCGAGTCTACCGGAAAAGGGGGTACCCCCTTTGCGGGCCCGCAGGCTCCTGAAGAACTCGGTTGGCGCCTGAGTTCTCCTGCAGCCTGCTCCTAGTCGATGGCGGTGAGGACCTGCTCCTTGACCTTGACGACCTGGGAGTCGATCGCGGTGACCACGTCGACCTGGGCGTTCTCCCGCTGCCCCGCGCTCAGCGCGATCGACCAGACGCCACAGCCGACCACGGTGAGGCTGAAGACCAGGTTGGCCACGCCGTTCGACCGGAAGGAGCATCGCCAGGCCAGCCAGCCGATCATCAGCCCCAGCATCACCGCCAACGCGGTGGCCCAGACGGCTGCCTTGAGCGTGGCCCACTGGAACGAGTCGCCCCGCGCCAGCGGAGGCACCCACAGGCCAATGAAGAAGAGCAACGGCAGTGCCCAGACTGCAGGCTTGAGCTTGTACCAGCCCGCCAGCTCTCGTTTCGCCTTGTCGCGTTTCGTGTTCGCTCGCTTCGCCATCGTCCCCTCCACTCCGGCGCTCCTGGGGCGCCAACCGGAAGTCTCGGAAACGGAGGCAGGCTTGGCAAACGGGATCGGCAAGACGGCGCGCAACGACAGCGCCGCGGCCCGATTACGGGACCGCGGCGCCGTCGAACGTGGTTATCGATCCTGCGGGGCTCAGCCGGCCGCCGGGGCCGCGGCCTCCTCCTCCTCGCCGGCGGGCGCGGCCTCTTCCGCCCGCTGCTTCTTCGGGCGCTGCTTCTCCACGAGGTTGCCCTCGTCGTCGATCTCCATCTCCTCGCGCTCCTCGAGGGGCTGATCGGGCTCGATGATGACGAGCACGTCGATGCGAAGGTCCTTGTCGAACTGGATCGCCACCGGGTACTCGCCGATCCGCCGGATCGCGTTCTGGAGACGGATCGAGCGCACGCCGACGTCGTAGCCGGCTTCCTGGAGCCCGTCGGAAAGATCGCGCTGGGTCACGGAGCCGTAGAGCACACCCTTGTCGTTGCAGCTGCGGATGAGCGTGACGGTCACGTCCTGCATGCGCTCGAGCAGTTCCTCGCGCGCCTGACGCAGCATGTCGAGGTCCTTCTGCGCGATCGCCCGCTGCTCCTTGAGCGCCTCGATCCTGGTCGGCGTCGGGAACTCGGCGAGCCGGTGAGGCAGCAGGTAGTTGCGGGCGTAGCCCGGCTTCACCTTGACGATGTCGCCGACGATGCCGAGGTTCTCGACGGTCTGCAGCAGAAGGAGTTCGATGTTCTTGGCCATGGGTCTCGCTGTCCTTTCGGGGACCGGTGAAAGTTAGGAGCCCGCCCGCGCGGACCCCAGCGTCAACAAGGTGTCAGATACCCTGTTCTCAGAACGGAATGTCGTCTTCGTTGATGGGCTGGTGCCCGCCTCCCCCGCCGCCACTCGGCGCCGCGGCTCCGGCGCCCGCCGGGGCCCGCGCCGGGGCGCCCTCGCCTTCATTGCGCGAATCGATGAACTGGAAGTTCTCGATCACGACCTTGAGCTTGCTGCGGTTGCCGCCCTCCTTGTCCTGCCACTGGTCGAGCTTCAGCCGTCCCTCGACGAAGACCGGACGGCCCTTGCTGAGGTACTGGCTCATCACCTCGGCCTGGCGCCCCCACGCCTCGCAGTCGACGAAGGCGGTGTCTTCCTTCTTCTCACCTTCGCGCGTGGTGTAGTGGTGGTTGACGGCGAGGCCGATGTTCGCGACGGGCTGGTTGGAGGGTGTGTGGCGCAGCTCGATGTCGCGCGTGAGCCGGCCCATGAGCAGGACCTTGTTGTAGTTGGACATGGGTGTCTCCCAGCGGGTTCAAGAGATCCGGGTCGTCCCGGGACCCCTTCAGCGTACTCGCTCCCGGCGCCCGATGCGGGGCGGGTGCGAAAGGACCATGCTCACTCCGCGGGCGGGGTCTCGCCCTCGTCCGTCCCGCCGTCGCCGGACGCGGCGGCCACGGGGGCGGGCTCCGCCGGAGGAGCCGCCGCGGGGGCGACCGCGACGATCGCGGCGGGCTTCGCCTCGGCCTGGCTCTGCTCCCCGCGCAGCTTGATCTCGTCGGCCAGCTTCGCGCGGCCGTCCGCGGCCTCGATCGTGGCGGCGTCGAGATGATCGGCCCGCGTCATCATCGAGCGCAGGAGCTGCTCGGAGAGATTGCAGGCCCGCTCGAAGTCGGTCATCTTCGATCCGGCCAGCCGGAGGTAGGCAATGAAGTAGACACCGCGCTTGTTGCCCTTGATCTCGTACGCGAGCCGCCGCTCGTCCCACTTCGCCAGGCTGATCAGCTCGGCGCCGACGCGCTCGAACAGGCCGGTGAGATGGTCGATTGCAGCCTGCAGGTTCCCCGTCGCCGACTGCGGGAAGAGGAACAGGCCCTCGTACACGTTCGTTGCTTCATCAGACATGAGAATCCTCGCGATCGTTCGACGAACTCTGTCGCCGGTTGAATCGATTCATGGCTTCGGTGCACCCGCGGGTCGCCCAGGTCGCCGCCGCCTCGGTGGCGTCCTCGAGCGCCGGCTCGAGCGCCTCGATCTGCTCCGGCCGGAAACGGCCGAGCACGTAGTCCTTTCCGGGAATCCGGCCCGGGGCGTCGATGCCGATCCGGAGCCGGGCGTACTGGTCGGTCCCGAGCTTCTGCTCGATATCCCCGAGACCGTTGTGCCCGCCGGCGCTGCCGCCCGGGCGGAGCCGGATCATCCCGCACTCGAGTGCGACCTCGTCGACGATGACGAGCACGGACTCCTCGGGATCGAGCTTGTAGAACCGCACGGCCTCCGACACGCTCTCGCCGGAGCGGTTCATGTAGGTGACCGGCTTGAGCAGGAGCACGCGCTCCTGGTCGATGCGGGCGTCGATGACGACGCCGCGGAACTTGCTGCGGGCCACCTCGCCCGGCGCCCAGCGGCGGGCCAGGCGATCGAGCACCACGAACCCCACGTTGTGGCGCGTGTCGGTGTACTCGGGCCCGGGATTGCCAAGTCCCACGATCAGCTTCACTTCGCGTCCGCCTCGCCGTCCTCGGCCTTCGCCTCGGTGATGACCTCCGGCTCCGCGACGTCGCCCGGAACCTCGACCTCCTCGCCGACGGGCTCTTCCTCGACCCGGAGGAACGACACGGACGCCACGATCGCCTGCGGATCCTCGGCGAGCTCGAGCCCCGCCGGCAGCGGGACGTCGCCCGCGTGCAGCTGCGTGCCCTCCATCTTCGTGAGGTCGACGCGGATGTCCTCGGGGATCGCCTGGACCGCGCAGGTCACGCTGAGCTCGGTGAGGTCGTGCCGGAGGATGGCGTCCGACTTGGTGGCCTCCTCCGGCGTGCCGACGAACTGGAGGTTCACGTTGACCGTGACCTCCTCGTCGAGAGCGACGCGGGCGAAGTCGACGTGGATCACGTTGTCGCCGAGGTAGCCGAACTGGAGGTCCTTGACGAGACAGGTCTCCGTCTTGCCGCCCTCGATGTCCAGGTACATCGCGTGCGCGCCGTGCCGCAGGAGGTTGATGAGCGTCGTCTCGTCCACACTGACGGAGACGGGCGGCGCCTTGTGGCCGTAGATCACGCCCGGCAGGCGTCCGGCCTTGCGAAGACGCTGCGCGTAGCGAGTGCCGTGTCGCTCGCGGCGCTCGGCCGGGATGGTCGGGGTCTCGTGTTTCATCGATCGGTTCCTTGCTTGCGGTCTAGGTTCTCATCAGCTCGGGAGATGGGGACGCCGGACCGGCGTCGGGACGCTCTCACCGCTTGGTCTCGTCTCCACCCCCGCGGAACAGCTCGGACACCGACCGGTTGTGGTGGATGCGGTCGACGGCGTCGCCGAGCAGCTTGGCCACGGTCAGCACCGCCAGCCGGTCGCGGATCGGATCGAGCCGCTGTCCGTCGGGGATCGTGTCGGTCACGATGATCTGCGCGATCGGCGCCTCGGCGAGTCGCTTCATCGCCAGCCCCACCAGCACCGGGTGGGTCGCGGCGACGCGCACGTCGACGGCCCCGCGCGCCATCGCGAGTGCGGCCGCCTCGCAGACGGTGCCGGCGGTCGAGATCATGTCGTCGACGATGAGCACGCTCTTCCCCTCGACCCTGCCGATGAGGTTGCGCGAGGCGACCTTCGTACCCGACTCGCGCCGCTTGTCGACGATCGCCATTCTCGCGTCGAACAGGTCGGCGTACATGTTCGCGACCTTCACGTTGCCGACGTCGGGCGAGAGGAATACGAAGGGCGCCAGGTCCTTGCGCATCGACCGGAAGTGGTCGATGAAGACCGGCGCCGCCGAGAGGTGGTCCACGGGAATGTCGAAGAAGCCCTGGATCTGGGCCGCGTGCAGGTCCATGCACAGCACGCGATGGGCACCGGCCGCGGTGATCAGGTTGGCGACCAGCTTGGCCGTGATCGGCGTGCGCCCCTCGTCCTTGCGGTCCTGGCGGGCGTAGCCGAAGTAGGGGATCACGGCCGTGATGCGCCGGGCCGAGGCGCGGCGGAGGCAGTCGATGAAGATGAGCAGCTCCATCAGGGTCTCG